>PEAB01000129.1 GCA_002753395.1 Nitrospirae bacterium MYbinv3
GTAGTGCGGATACTGGTGCGTGCTGAAGTAAAAGACCGTGTCGTCGTAATAAAATGAGTGTTGCGTGCCGTTGCCGTGATGTACGTCGAAGTCTATGACAAAGACCTTGGCATAGCCCAACTTTTGAGCAAACCGTGCCCCGATGGCCACGTTGTTATAGACGCAGAAGCCCATTCCTCTGTCTGCCTCGGCGTGGTGTCCGGGGGGTCTGACGGCACAGAACGCCCGCTCTATTTCGCCCGCCTTACAGGCCCTGACGGCGGTGATGATGGCCCCGGCTGCATAGAGGGCGGCCTCGTGGGTGTTTTCGGACATGTAGGTGTCGGCATCGAGGTAGCCGTGTCCGAGATTTTTGACCTTTTCGATGTAGCGCTTGTCGTGGATCGCCTCAATGTCCTCAAAGGACGCCTTCTCCGGCAACATGGCAATGAGCTGCGGCCATACATCCGACCCACGGAGCCTGGACATAATGGCCACCAATCGCTCCCTCGACTCCGGATGAAACTCCGGCATCAAGTGCGTCAGGTAGACATCGTCATAAATAAAGGCTGTTTTTTTCATACGGCTTGCTTACGCCCCCTTTTCTTGTGTGTTTGGTTTTTCGTGAAATCATTTTTAACTATAAAATACAATTAGCCTTTCCAATTACGCATTTGCCAATTGCTCTTGCCTTCTGTCGTGTTCTTCTTCTTCTATATGTTCTTCATTCATATCATATTCTAGTGACGTGGAAAATTCAACCTTACCATTTTTAGATATTTTAATACCTGCCCTTTGATAAAAAGATTGTATGTCAGTAGGTATCCGTTCCTTTAACAATCCACTTACGGCATTAATACCTGTTTCACAACTCACTGGTTCATTCGTCTCTAATAAATGTTTTAATGCAACAGGATCAGTATAGACATCAATAGGTTTAATTTTGTTGTTAAAATCCTGCAAGGATTGATACGGGTAGACCTTCAAGTCATTATAGTTATTCTTTTCATCGTAGGATTTGTTAAGTATCCTTTTAAACAAGTGTTTTGCAAATTCAACTAAAAAGTCAATTGATTTATCAGGTAGTTTACCAAACAAACCATAGGCTGTCTTATAGTAATCCAACACACCCTTCCCTGTTTGGGATATGTACTCCGAGAGTGCCCTTGAGTTTGTATCAACACTGATGAAATAGGCGTCTATACTACCCTTGTCTGTTAAAAACGCTGCGTTGTTATTGGAATTAAGTACGGCTCTTGCATATATATGTTTGGCTCCGGCCAGATACTCTGCTGTAATATCTCCTGTTTGGCTCCATTCGATGCAATCCTTTATCTCTTTATCAACATCCCCGGTAACATTGCTCGACAACAAATAAATTGTCCTTGCAGTAAGCAACTGCGCTATTGAACGGGCTACGATTATATTATTATCCTTGTTTGCAGCTTTAAATATATCTATTATTTTAGTGTCAACCTGACCGGTTATTCCAAATCCCTTCATTAATAGCGATAGCAATATTTCGTCCTCACTGGCTATTTCACCTTTAAGGACATTTAAGAGTTCTTCATAATAGTCTTTGCTACAAAAAAGATTTGCAATTGTGCATGATGTCATCAATAGCAAACCTTCGTTCACTTTGCGGTCTGATAGCCTCAGTCTCATGGTTTCAATGTAGCATTTAAGGGATTCTGCCCTTTCACCTTGACGATACTTGATCCTGGCCATTCTGAACCAGGAGATAGGGTCGCGTTCGTTTTCAGCAATTAATGATTCACATCTCTTAAGGGCTTTAGGGATATTTCCTTGCTTAGTATAGATATCTACAAGGCAGTCTCGAATAGCAGGATGAAGCTGATCTTCCGCTTCATCATTTTTAGCACCCTTGGTTATAATATTCCGAGCTTCTTCCAGTTCAGGTAGCGTTATTTTAGATCGCTTTATTAACGACTTGGCATAAATTAATAGCACGGTAGTATCATCAGGGTTAATATTCTTGGCTTCCTCATATAAATAGTCTAGCTTACCATAGTCTTTTGAAATAGCCGCAATTTCCATCTGTCTTGTAATAAAAATGATGTCTTCTTCGTATGTATAAGCGTTCCTATAAAGGCTGATTAAATGATCAGAGGTTTTTAATAGTAGTTCATCATTATTTTCTTTACCCAAAGTGAAAAAGTGTTTTGAGAAAATCTCAATAGCAAATAATATATGCTTATTTAACTGACCCTCAGTTAATCTTCTCTTACATATTTTTTCAATGCCTTTTAAATCAGTTATATTGTTATCGATACTTAAATCCCGTGAAATACTATCAGGCAGAAAGATACTCCTTAATATAAAATGGGTAATGGGCATATCTTTGTCTGTAATAGGCTTTAATCCTTCATCTATTAAATTCATGATTTCTTTAGACAAATTGTCTTTATTGCTCTGAAGAAAACTTACAAATTCTTCGGTAGCAAGAAGGTTATTGTATTGTGTTTTCATAATATCCATGTATTTTGTTACAATCTCTTTGAAAAGTTCATTATCATCACGATAAGCTTTTTCTTCATAATATAAATTGACCAAGTCAGTAACAATTCTGTATTGCAGATATTCTACAGTATGCTTCTTGTATTTTGTATTATCCCCTTTTGCCACCCATTCATCCATTGCCTCTATTGCCTTTTTATAGTTTTTTTCTACATTTAAGTAGTATTTATACTTCATATTGTATGCAGTATATTCCTCTGGTTTGCTTGTAATTAGTTTGTCAAGGATATCAATAAGTTCTTTGGAATATATGCCTTTTTTGTCAATTCCCAGTTCCACCATAAATGACAATATGTTACACCTCATAATTAAATATGGATATAAACCACGATAATCATCTTTCTTTTCTTCTTCCTTGTATCTATCTTGCTCAAGGGATCGTAATGTATCGAGAATATCCATTGCTTTTTTTGTAACTTTAATAGATATATCTTTCTCTTTCATCTGCTTGTAAATCTTAGCTTTTAGAATATACATACGGATCAATCTTTGATAATAAAATCTATTTTTATCCAGCTTTAAAAGCGGTTCAAGATGATATCCAGCTTTATCATAGAGCGGTTCAGCCTTGTTTTCTAATATATTCAAGGCTCTCTTAGCATTTTCTCGTCTACTTGGTTTAACCTTCACGAATAATAGATACTGTGCATAAAATCTGCAAATATCTGCGGCATTCATCCATGCATCAAATTTGGCCCTTATATCTTTTTCCTTTTCAACAATTATATCCAAGTCCTCTATGTGTATCTTTTGTTCTGTTTCTTTTAACTTATCATAAATCAAGCTTGAATAATTCCGCCTTGTTTCGAACATATCGAATTTATCAGATTCTAATACCCCCCTGTAAACACTTCCTAAATGGTTTAAATCCAAGCTATTATCAATCTTCTTAAACTTAGAGATCAGCAGATTACCTTTGAATATGGACAAGATGTACTCTTTTACAGAGTTTGACTTAAAACTATGGTTAAACATCTTTACTAAATAGGAATTACACAAACGATCTATTGTTTTATTCCATCGGTGCTTTATGTTATTATTAATCCACAGCAATTTATTTGTATCGATACTATATAAATCATCAATAAAGGAATACACCTTATTGATAATATTAACCTTATCTATAATGCTAATATCAACAGACTTACCATCACCGAACTTCTCCATCTCCTCAACCAGAGATAATAAGTTATAGGAAATAGTTCTACTTAATGATGAAAAGTAAAACATCAAATCCGGAAGATCTCCGGATGTCGTCTCAGACGTCTTGTCATATGTCTTATCAGTAAATTTAGAGATCAAGTGTATCATATACTCAAGGTATTCATCTAAGAACTCCCACGGTAGAAGCTCATACAGTTTGCTTGGCGCATTATCATGGAAATAATCTGATAGTCGTTGAAAGATTGCAAACTTCAAAGATATTTCGTCACGAGAAGTATTTTTTACGATGTTTTTAATTGAGTCATCATAGTTATTGCTTTCACCTGAGAGTATTCCTTCAGTAATCATCACAGCGTCCAAACCTTTTTCGGTACATTCGATGGGAAAATTAAAGTAATCAATTTCTACAAAATGCTTATCATTACTATTTTGTGGAACCAACCCCAAGGCAGTAGTATCCATGTCTTCTATTTTTATTAGGGCATGTTTATATCCATCCAGCTTATCGTCAAAGTAATCTCTGTAGGTTGTTTCATCGTCACCATATTCTGTCGGGCTCCATGTACTCAAGACAAATGTGTCACTCTTTCGAGTCCTGTCAAGATAGCCAACTCTATCTGAGATCACAAATGGCCTTTCCATCGTATTATCAAATATGCTTTGAGAGTTCATTGATTTTAAAGTCATCTATTCCTATTTTCTTACAAGCAACAACAAACCTTGGCCTTCTTTCATTTTCATGAAGTTCACGGAAATAAGAAAACAATCTCGCTTGATCTATTTCTTCTAATTCCATATATTTATTATAACATTCTTCGAGATGATATTTCTTAAAATCGTTAATTTCAAGGTTAGCGTCTTTATACCTGTCTACAAATTTCATAAGCCTGAATAGTATGCTTACCTTGCCTTTATCGGGGTAATTTTGAGTTAGGTCTGCGGCCAATCTGATGGTTAAAGGTTTAATATCGCTAAGGCCATAACCTGTAGGGTCAAATAGACAACCTGAAAATGGATTATAAAAAATAGCATTTATGGTCAAATCTCTACAATAAGAGTCTGCTTTCATGTCATTGTCATAAAGCCAAGTATCGTTCGCGTCATTTATTTTATGGTATCTGAGTTTAAGCGGGGCATATTCAAAAAGTCTCATAGGCTTTTTCTTCTGATCCGGTAATTTCATAGCGTCAACAAAGAGTACAGACCGGTCTGATTTTGGACTAGATAATAGTTTCATTCCCCCAATCTGGTTGACTTTCTCCATTACTACGCTTATTGGTGCAGTTCCAGCTATGTCTAAATCTTTGATTTCTTCCTCTTTTTGATCGCCTAACAACACACTTCGCACTGCTCCACCCACAAGCCATATATCATAACCATCCAAGTGCAGTGCTTTCATAATTGAGAAGGTATCAACTCCTTCTACTCTTTTTTCCAATGCTGTTCTTAATTTTCTTCGGTACGTATCATCTAACATATAGAGCTTATATAGTTTTTCTTCAACTCTCTTTCCTAAAAGCGTAAAGCTATATTTAGAATTATCCGCAGCATTAGTTTCAACATTTAGAAAAGGCCCTGCAGGATCATCAGAATAATATCTATCATCAGGAAATCTATTTTTAACCTTTTTATCCACTGCTTTCCATTGCAATTTAGTTGAATAGAAGCCCTGAATACACCTCCTGACCCCCTCCTGATCGACGTAGCAATCTCCGGCAACGGGAGGGCACCCGGTTGCCGAAGCCGTGCGTTGGGTCATACGATGACTTAAATCAACCTCTGAAAACATACCCTGCCTTACATCTACTGTCCTGCTGTCACTGTTGGTTATTACCGGACGAGTTCCAGGGCTGAAAAGAAGTACGGTATCTCAAACGCCGCCGATGCGGCAGAATCGGAGCCGTGGACAACGTTTCGTTCTATATCGGTGGCAAAGTCCGCCCGAATGGTACCCGGGGCTGCGTCCTTGTAGTTGGTGGCACCCATGATCGCCCTGACCTTGTCTATCACGCCCTCACCTTCCAGTACCATCACGACAATTGGACCCTCCGACATAAAAGTCGTAAGGCTACCATAAAACGGCCTGGCCTTGTGTACTATGTAAAACCCCTCTGCCTCCTGCTTTGACAGTGTCAACATCTTTAGGGCCACAACCCTGAAGCCGTTCTTTTCAAACCGGCTGATTACCTCACCGATCACGTTCTTTACAACGCCATCGGGCTTGACAATGGACAACGTCCTTTCCATTTAAACTCCTTCCGTGTTTATTTTAAACCGAGTTTTTGCAACAGCCCCCTGACCGCGTCAACGGAGCGCTGAAAGTCGGCCTTTTCCTGTTGATTGAGGTCCAGCTCTATGATCCTCTCCACCCCGTCCTTGCCCAGGACCACAGGCACTCCGGCAAAGACACCGTCAACACCATACTGCCCGCTTAGGAGACAGGCCACCGGTAGCACCTGCTTTTCGTCAAAGAGTATCGCCCGTACCATCTGAACTGTTGAGGCCGCCGGCGCATAGTACGCACTACCGCTCTTGAGCAGCGATACCACCTCCGCACCACCGTTTCTGGTCCTTTCGACCAACCCCTTAATGACATCCTCCGACAGCAGGTGCGTGATCGACACGCCCTTGACGGTCGTAAAGCGTGGCATCGGCACCATCTGGTCGCCGTGTCCGCCCAACGTCAGGGCCTCTACGGCCTCCGGTGAGACACTCAACTGCCATGCCACAAACGTCCTAAACCGCGCAGAATCCAGGATTGCACCCATGCCCATGACCCGCTCTTTTGGCAGAGCGCTGGTCTGCCACGTCAGTTGCGCCATCACGTCCATGGGGTTGGTGACCACGATGACAACGCTATCGGGACAGTATCTTGCAACCTCGGTGCTTACACCGCGCAAAATACCGGCGTTTGTGGTCAAGAGGTCGTCCCTTGACATCCCGGGTTTTCGGGCTATACCAGCGGTTATAACGACCATGTCACTGTCTGCTATGTCGGCCATGTCGTTTGTTCCTGTTATCGAGACGCAGGAGCGATACAACGGACAGGCCTCCGATAGATCGAGGGCCTTCCCCTGCGGCATTCCTTCAACTACGTCATAAAGGACAACGTCGGCCAGCCCCTCATACACCAACAACTGGGCAGTGGAGGCACCCACGTGTCCTGCTCCTATTATAGATACCTTTTTTCTCATGC
>PEAB01000130.1 GCA_002753395.1 Nitrospirae bacterium MYbinv3
TACTTTACCTTCGACTCAGTGATCTTGCCTGGCATACTCAATGGCTCATTGCCTATGTAAAAGACATACTGCCTTACAGGGAGCTTATGTATTTGTGTTACATAGAGCCAATATCTCATCATCCTGTACGCCATATCTGCGTCATTGGTTGATTGAAACTCTATATGCAGGGCAAAAGTCTCTCCCTCAACAGTGGTTACGTTCAAGATAAAGTCAGCCTCCCGCTCGTCCGTGATCTGGAGCTTGGTCTCTATGGGTGTGGACGCAGCCACATTGATGCCCAGTACCTTAGAGATCAACACGTCTGAGATATCCCTTATCGTCTCCTTGATTATCTTGTCATACTCTTTGGACATAGAATCTCTTCTTAGTTCGATAACACCATTAGGTGGCGAACTGGATATCAATCAATCTCTATATGAGCTTATAAGATCGCTAAGTTCGGTAATGGTGGCCGCTCTTCGTATGTGTTCTTTGATCTTCTTTAGGCTATCTATGTCATCGACACCCTTAATTCTTTCCATCAAGGCCAGGCCTTGGCTGCCGAATTTAATATCAAGCGCAAGTTCCACACCCTTGAACCAACCCCTGCAGTTTACCTTCCTCCCGTCCCTGCAGTTTACCTTCCTCTCGCCCCTGCAGTTTACCTTCCTCCCGTCCCTGCACCACACCTTTTTCCAGCCCCTGCTTAAATCTTATGTCCTTCTCTATGTCAAATATTAAAGCCATGTCTTCTACCTCCTTTGATACCTCTTTCTGTATACTCCTTAATTGAGACATCACCTCTATCTGCCTTATATACTTACCTCTGAGGGTCTCCTCCCTCACAAAATCCTTGATACGAGAAAGCAGCTCCTTTAAATATATTGTAACACCCTTGTCTTGAAAATTACACAATTGGGAGCTTATGTATTTGTGTTATATAGAGCCAATATCTCATCATCCTGTACGCCATACCTGCGTCATTGGTTGACTGAAACTCTATGTGCAGGACGAAATTCTCCCCCTCGACAGTGGTTACGTTTAGGATAAAGTCCGCCTCCCTCTCATCCGTGATCTGGAGCTTGGTCTCTAAGGGTGTGGACTCAACCACATTGATGCCCAGTACCTTAGAGATCAACACGTCTGAGATATCACTTATCGTCTCCTTGATTATCTTGTCATACTCTCCGGACATATCTTGATAGTATAGCATAAGGTACAATAGGGGTGTCCACCGCCTCAGACCCCCTGACCCCGTAAAGAATGCGAACCTTACGGGTGCATAAGAAAGTCGTGGGAAATCATGTCATTCCTGCGAAAGCAGGAATCTATTAGCTTGTGGATTGCCGTGTCGAGCACGGCAATGACAGGACACCCCATGAAATTCTTATGCACCCAACCTTACTGATGGCTTTTAATTTTTGCCACTGGTGTAATATAATAATAATTGTTATACTAGAGATTGTCTGAATTAGGATTAAACGGATGAAAGGATTTATAGAAAAAAGAGATAACGTATCCTCTTTAAAAAGCATGGTAAATTGTTTATGGTTTCAAGATTATGGATTCCCACTTTCGTGGGAATGACAGTTATGAGCGTTTTCCAAAGATGTCATTCCACAGCCTGCCCCTGGCTTGAACAGGGGGAACAGGAATCCAGAAAGCGTAAAAGCATAGTTACCATGTAATATAAAGAAGATACGAGCTAACATAATCCTGACAATCCTTAAATCCGTTAAATCGTGGTTCAGACATTTTTAGTTGCAAGCATAGGGTTATGTGATAATTGACCATGATTGAGCAGCAACACAAATAACAAGGAGGAGGCTAACATGAGCAAACTAGAAGAGGCAATAGGAATAGCCAATCCGCAGCATCCCCAATGTGCAACAATACTCGTACTCGATACTTCTGGCTCTATGGCGGGCGGAAATATCAAGCAGTTAAATGAGGGTTTGAAATCCTTCAAGGAAGACGTGCTCTCAGATGAGCTGGCACGCAAACGTGTGGATCTTGCCATAATCTCATTTGGTGAAGGTGTAAATATCGTTAGCGATTTCTCATCGGCAGAGACGATGCCTGACGTGGCCTTGGAGGCCAGTGGATCTACTCCAATGGGAGATGCCTTGCTCATGGCAATGGATATGATCGAGCAGCGAAAGAGAGACTACAAGGACAAGGGGATAGATTATTACAGACCTTGGATCTTTATGATTACCGATGGAGAACCAACCGATATGGATTACGGTGACCCAAAATGGAATGACGTTGCGCAGAAGGTTAAAGATGGCGAAAGGAACAGTAAGTTCATGTTTTTTGCCGTAGGGGTTGATAATGCCAACATGAAGAAATTGCAGGCTATTGCCCCGCCAGAGAGACCACCACTTAAACTTCAGGAGGGTAAGTTCAAAGAGATGTTTACCTGGCTCTCTAAGAGCGCTCAAAAAACGTCTAACACGAAAATCGGTGAACAGGTTCCCTTGGACAATCCAACTGGCCCACAAGGATGGGGCTCGGTTCCTACAAACTGAGAAGACGGGCATGAAGAAAGGTTTAAACCCGCCATACATATTTGGATGCCCGGTTATCGGCCCTTCCCATAGCCGATTGGGGATTCCCTGCCAAGACGCCTGCGCTTATGATGTGTTTGAAGATGTCGGCTTGATTGCCGTTGCCGACGGATTAGGCAGTGCATCGAGATCGGACATAGGTTCAAGGCAAGCGGTCACAGCCGCTATTGAAACAGCAAAAATGCTTTTAAAGAAAGATGGCAACGGAGACCGCAGCCTCGCAGAGCTTGTCAAGGGTATGCTCTACTTTGCGCGGGAGCAGGTTGAAGAGGCCGCTAAGAGAGAGGGCTGTGAACTGCGGGATTTGGCTACGACGCTTATAACCGCTGCGTTTGATGGCAGTAGTGTGTCGATAGCCCACATAGGCGATGGGGCAGTCGTCGCAAAAACCGGAAGAGGCTTGTTATTGGCCTCAACCCCTGAAGAGTCTGAGTATGCCAATGAGGTCGTACCGCTTACGAGTAGTACGTGGAATGAACACCTGTATGTAAGAAGCATAGAGGATGTGTCGCTTCTAGCGATTTTCACTGATGGATGTCAGAAGGCGGCGCTAAAGAAGTCACCGCAGGGCTACGAGCCATTTGATGGTTTTTTCTTCCCCATCTTCTCGTACGCTAAAGAGATTGAGGACATTAAAAACGCCAATGGAGAGATAGAAGCGCTTCTCTCTTCTGGGAAGATCAACGAACACTCCGATGACGACAAGACCTTGGTCATTGCGGTCTTAAAAATGAGGGATAACCCAGCCAATGAGCACATTAACAGTATATAATCATAACGGAGTGCGCCTGAATCTTCAAGATAGATGGAAAAGCGGCGGGGAAGGCGCTTTGTATTTTGTGCAAGGCAATAGCGCCGAGGTTGCAAAGATATACCATAGGGGCAAGATAACCCGTGAGCTGGCTGACAAACTGAAGGTAATGGTCAACAACCCGCCTGATGACCCTACGTGGGAGATGCTCAGACATAGGTCTATAGCCTGGCCTTTGAGCGTTTTGTATTACGATTACGCCAAGACCGCTTTTGCAGGATATACAATGCCGCTAATTGACACTAACGGGGCTGATGGCTTTAAGGAAAGTCATTTATACTACGACCCCAGCGATAGAATAAAAACATTCGGTGGTGGTTTTACCTGGAAGTACCTGTTGGTGACCGCTCAGAACATATCCAGCGCCATCAGCGCAATCCACGCAAGGGGGCACTGTGTAGGCGACCTGAGGGAGAGAAACATACTGGTGTCACCAAAAGCGTTGGTGACCTTTGTGGATTGTGACTCCTTTCAGGTGTTCGATAGTGTCTCACAGATAACCTACTACACCAGGGTTGGCACTGGGGAGTACCTGCCTCCAGAGCTGCAAACAGCGGATTTCAACAACAACATCGACAGGCTGCATTCGGATCTCTTTGCGTTGGGGATCATTGTGTTCAGGTTTCTTATGATGGGTGTACACCCCTATCAGGCTATGGGACAACTCGTTGACGACGCCCCCTCGACGGAGCTAAAGATAAGGAAGGGGTATTTCCCGTATAGTGTCAGAGACTCAAGGATCCAACCTCCTGTGTACGCCCCACCTTACGACATCATTCCTTATGGTATACGGAACCTCTTTCATGCGTGTTTTGCAGACGGTCATGGGACACCCTCGAAAAGACCGACGGCGAAGGCCTGGTACGATGCCCTCAAGACGGAGAGCGAACGAGTAAAAGATTGTCGGAGAAATGCCCATCACCATTTCGCGTACCATCTGCAGGACTGTCCGTGGTGCGGGATCACGAAGGACGACTACTTCCCTGACAATGCCGGTATTGGGAGGCAGGTCCCGCTACCTCCCCCAAGAGTGCCAAAGGATGCGAAATTCTATGGCGTAAATTTTTGCCCTAAATGTATTAATTTAAAGTTGGAACCAGGTTGGGTATTTTGCCCAAAATGTCTTACTCCTGTGAAGGATATGGTTTAGGAGAGATAGAATATGATATGTCCTAATCCTAAATGTGGCAGGAACATCCAAAATCCTATGAAGGGTTGTCCCTATTGCGGTACCCCCCTGAGTGTATCGACACAGTCACCGGTAAGTGGTCAGCCAACACCAGTACGTAAGCGTTCTTTTAATCTTTATAGTTATTTTATTACTAAAGGGGTCTTAACTCCAAAACGGTGGAAAACGATTTTGTGGGTGATGCTCGCCATAGGAATTGTTATTGCTGCTATCTCGATCCTTCCCAACAAGAGTGAAATAACGTCCACTCCCACACCTACTCCAGTGCCAACGTCAAGGTTTGTGGATAACAGAGACGGAACCATAACCGACACATCAACCGGCCTTATGTGGACAAAAGACGCTAACCTTGCTGGCGGGCGTATGAATTGGCAAGAGGCATTAGACTATGTCGATTCGATGAATAAGGGTGCAGGTACGTATGGCCACACAGATTGGCGGTTACCAGGTAAAAAGGAGCTTGTGAGTCTTGTAGGGTATGCCCCGTATGTTTGGCTTAAATCACAGGGCTTTACAAATGTGCAGTTGGGCAGCTACTGGTCGTCTACTACCTACGCGGGCAGTACGTCCGACGCGTGGGTCGTCGGCATGTACGATGGCGACGTCAACGCCTACGGTAAGTCCTTCAACGTCTATGTTTGGCCCGTTCGTTCTGGACAAGGTGATAAAACGAAGTCAGGGCAGCGTTTATCCCAAGCTCCCGTAGTAACATCTACACCTAAGCCTTCACCAACACCCAAACCAACACCCACGCCTTCACCAACACCCGAACCTACACCCAAACCTACACCCAAACCTACACCCACGCCAGTGCCAACAACAAGGTTTGTGGATAACAGAGACGGAACCATAACCGACACATTAACCGGCCTTATGTGGACAAAAGACGCTAACCTTGCCGGTCTCAAAACTTGGCAGGAGGCCCTGGTCTATGTTGCCTATATGAACTCGTATGGCCACGCAGATTGGCGGTTACCAGGTAAAAATACGCTTCAGAGCCTTATTAAAGGCAGCGAGGGTGCCCCGTATGTTTGGCTTGAATCACAGGGCTTTACAAATGTGCAGTCGAACTTCTACTGGTCGTCTACTACCTACGCTGACAGTACGTCCAACGCGTGGATCGTCCACATGGGCGGTGGCGGCGTCCACGCCATCGTTAAGTCCTACTACGGCGGCTATGTTTGGCCCGTTCGTTCTGGACAATAGGTCATTTGGCTATTTGGTTATTTGGGGTACAGGGGCAAAGCCCCTGTTCGATTTTTTTTAACCGCTGCGCTGCCCGTATTTTTCTACGCTGCAACCACTTCCACAGGCAAGTCCTGCCAAAGCCTAAAAACTCAATATGAGCTTATGAGGTCACTAAGTTCGGTAACGGTGGCCGCTCTCCGTATGTGTTCCTTTATCTTCTTTAGGCTGCTTATGTTATCAACACCCTTAATTCTCTCCATCAAGGCCAGGCCTTGGCTGCCGAATTTAATATCAAGCGCGAGCTCTATACCTTCCAACAGCCCTTTTTCTTGTCCTTCCAACAGCCCTTTTTCTTGTCCTTCCAACAGCCCTTTTTCTTGTCCTTCCAACAGCCCTTCCTCTCGCCCCCGTACCATACCCTTCGCTAGCCCTTGCAGCATACCTTTCTCCAGCCCGTCTAGCAGTCCCTTCTCCAACCCCTGCTTAAACCTTATATCCTGCTCTATGTCAAATATTAAAGCCATGCTTTCTACCTCCTTTGATACTTCTTTCTGTATACTCCTTAATTGAGACATTACCTCAATCTGTCTTATATATTTACCTCTGAGGGTCTCCTCCCTCACAAAATCCTTGATACGAGAGAGCAGCTCCTTTAGATATATTGTAACACCCTTGTCTTGAAAATTACACAATATCGAGAAGACCATCTCTTGTGGGCGCTCCG
>PEAB01000131.1 GCA_002753395.1 Nitrospirae bacterium MYbinv3
TGGACACTATAATTTCGACATTGAAAAAGAGATGCGAAGAAAGGATTTACGCCCTTTTAGAAACACTCAAATCCCTTAGCGTTGTTTTTTTCTCAGTTGCTACTACAATGCCATTATAGATGTAAAAACATAGAGGGTGTCTATCAAGATGGGCTAAGTTTGCACATTTAGGTGGGAACCGACATGGAATATAGGACACCTTAAATTCCTTACCGTTATTTTTTCTCATTTGCTACTACAAGGTAAATCTGTCAGAACCCAAACCCAACGGTCATATCGCCAACCGCCACTTACCTTATGTTCATATCCAAATTAGACAAAATGATAAACGAGTAAAATATCCACGCTATCCTATGAAGTAATACTGAATGACAGTCATAGGCATGAAAAGCCGGTGAGAGTATTTAACCAGCGGTATAAGATGTAAGGGAGCGGCGGAGCGCGTCTATAACAATGCACCATAGCCTTTGCCTTGATAGTTACAGTCTACCGCCAGCCTACCAATCAGAGTCGCAGGTATCAATGGATAGCGTGGCAGTTTCACAGCAATATGCTCTGGCAACTCCCCTACATTTACGCTGGTTGAGGAAAGAGAGTAGTACCCGATGATTGTCGCAGAGGTATCACCGACAAGAACAAACGTGGCAGTAATCTTTTTTTTCGTGTCCTGAGCAGCTTGTTTGCTGATATAGCGATTTAGGGCTTCAATACCACAATCAAAAGCCGCCCTATTGTGACGCTTACCGAGCGGTTCGATGACTGGTTTAGGATGTAACGACAATGAAATGTCACTCCATAATCTTTTTATAGTGTGTTATTGCTTTCTTTAACCGGCCAGATGGTAATGTGGATTTCAGTAGAGCTGAAACAAAAGTCTCGCGGTCGCGTCCAGTCAGATCCATAACCTCATAATCCTGAATGACCTTTGTTGCCACTGTATGCAGCGTAGAAACTACAAAATCGGTTAGTGTGCTACCCTGCAATTCCGCTGCACGTTTAAATAAGCGTTTTTGCTCATTGCTGACTCTGGCTTCGATACGTTCGCCTTTCGATTTAGATTCATACATTCCAGCTGATGTCATAGCCCTTACCTCCTATTTTCTATATAGTACGACAAACAGCCGTACATGTCAATGGACATAATGGAACGGAAACGCATGTTAAGTATGCTTCCTAAGTCATGTCACCAGCCGCCCATATTGTGTCATACGTACCTATACAAGCATCTCAATTGCATAACACAGAACCTCTGTAGTGCGTTACAACTGGCTGTTTGGTCTCAGGTAAGTACCTCATAGGGTTGAGAGTGCCAAACGATTCTAATGCCATTGTAGATTCTCTGGTCAGGAGGCCGAACCCTTAACGTTATTTTTTGTCTGCTACCAAAAGACCTTCCCAATCCCCTCATTACTACCACTATACTATGAGTATACTTTTATATTTCATGGTAGTATGTATATGTACGGTGGTAGTATGTTGTTGTGTGAGTATCTTAATATTATGTGTTGTTGTATGTTATGGTAGTATTAAATATAACAGACATAAGGAGATAAGGCAATGGAGACAGAACAGACACCAAAGCAATTAGTAATGGCATACCTGAGCGACCATGCGAAGGCCGGTAGAGATATAGACGCTATAAAACCCAGTGAAATTTACTCTCAGTTTCCAGCGTTGAATCGAAATACCCTACGGGACTATCTAAGCAAGTTTAAAAAACATCATACTACTACCATAGTACCACATACAACCATAAACGACACTGATAATACTACCAACCTCAAATCATATACTCCTACTGTTGATACTACCACACTGGTATCACATGCTACCATAGGTACAGAGGCATTGGATTTACTGAGTATGCTTATAGACAATAGGGCTTTATTGGAAGCGGTATTGGAAAGAGAGAGAATACGTGAGGCAAAACTACAGATTGGAGGGGTTAATATGGATGTGGATGGACTAATCAAAACAGGTAAGGATTATAACAAGGATTACAACTACAACCTTTCTATTGAGTTACATAAAGCATTTGAGGAAGAGTGCAAGGCCGTAGGGTTATCACTCAGGAAGGGGTTGCACTTAGCGTTAAAAATGTTTATTGACGCTGGCAAAAAAGTGGTAACACCATAATAGTACCACATACTACGACAATACTACCAAACGTGAAAAAGGAGGACAGCATGAAAGCAATTGGCTATATAAGGGTAAGCACAGCAGGACAGGCAAACGAGGGAGTTAGCCTCGACAATCAGAGGGCAAAGATACGGGCGTACTGTGAACTCAAGGACATTGAGCTTGTGGAGATAATAGAGGACGCCGGTCTATCAGGCAGTAAATCCACCCGTGAGGGGTATCAGAGGGTCTTAACCATGTGTGGTGAGGGTGAGTTAGGGTCTGTTATCGTGTACTCAATATCGAGGTTCACACGGTCAACTAAGGACTTGTTAGAGTTTGTGGATTCCTATGTTATCAAGAAGGGCATAGTGCTACATTCTTTATCTGAAAGCCTTGACACAAGCACCCCGACTGGCCGCTTTATGCTCAAGATCATGGGGGCAATGAACGAGTTAGAGCGTGAGCAAATAGGAGAGCGTACAAGGTCGGCATTGCAGTACAAGATGAGCAGGAATGAAAGAGCCGGACAGATACCTTATGGGTGGTCTCTATCAGAGGACGGCAAGACCCTGATTGAGAACCCAAGAGAGCAGGAGGCCATTGAGCGGATTGTGGCATTAAAAGGAAATGGGTACACGCTTAGGGCTATTTGTTTTGAGCTTACAAAGGAAGGGTATAAACCACAAGGTAAAACGTGGTACCCACAGAGCATATCCAATATTTTACGGAGGGCGGCGTAATGAAGAAAAGAGAGAAGTCTGTCAAGCACCGACCAGTGCTTGACAAGAAACCAAAGCGAAACATAGCAGATGAGCCGGAAATGAAAGAGTTAAAGGCCATTCTAAGTGGTATGAGCACAGAGGAAGTGCAAAGAACCTTTGATCACATAGAAGGACAGGGATGAGATGGGGTACACAGCCCCCCCCGACCAAGCGTCCATGCCTCCCCTTCCTTGTGATATCATGCTATTAATATATAAGTCTGAATTAAGAAGGAGCTACAAAGGATGAAAAATGACAGAAGTTAAATACAAGGACTTGCCAGGTGACACGATTCACTGTGTCTTTGAGAATGACAACATGGTGATTAACAAGAGGTTGTCGGGAGGGTATGTCATGATGCTCAAGCACAGTGCAGGCCAATATAAGTGGTATCTACTCACAGAAGAAGAGATGCAGGCACGAGTAAGGTTTGCTAAAGGGAATCCGTAAGGAGAGATGATCGATGCGCTGTGCTGGCAGTGTGTAACAGTACCGTTCAAATGCCACGATAGTTACTGACTCCGATCAGTCGGAGGGCATACGGGGGCGACAATAGGGCATGGGAAGCGGTAGCCCCCTTGCTGTTTCATTCCCGTTTACTGCCCGTCCCTTTTATGCGTGGGAAGCTATCGCACTACAGCCAAAAAAAAGTAGTCATGCACGAGTAGTGGCGGCATGATTTTTATTTTTAGTGTTGTATTTGCTATAATACATTAGAAATTCATTTAAGGAGGCAGTACTTATGACTTGTATACAATGTGGCTCAGAGGAAGTTATTAAAAATGGTAGTATTCACAATGGAAAACAAAAATTTATGTGTAAAAATGCGGTAGACAATTTGTAGAGAATCCACAAAACATCATAATATCACAAGAGACCAGGGATTTAATCGATAAATTGTTATTGGAGAGGATGGCATTAGCTGCAATTGTACGTGTTACTGGTGTCTCTGAACGTTGGCTTCAAGATTATGTGAACCAAAAATATGATGCAGTGCCTCAATATATCGATGTAAAAAAAAAGAAAAGGGACATTTAACAATCCAATGTGATGAAATGTGGTCATTTGTTGGGAATAAAGAGAATAAGCAATGGATTTGGTTAGCATTAGATGATGATTCGGGCGAAGTGGTTGGTGTTTTTGTGGGGAGCCGTGATATGGAAGGCGCTAAAGGATTATGGAGTTCTCTTCCTCCAGTTTATAGACAATGCGCCGTATGTTATACAGATTTTTGGACGGCATACGCAGGAATCATCCCATCAAAAAGACATCGCCCTGTTGGGAAGGAAAGTGGAAAAACAAGCCACATCGAAAGATTTAATTGCACAATGAGACAAAGAATATCCAGATTAGTCAGGAAAGCGCTTTCTTTTTCTAAAAAAATAGAGAACCATATTGGAGCAGTATGGTATTTTATCCATCACTATAATGCGTCTCTGGTTAGTGCATGACATCATTTCACTGCCTTTGCAGGACTACCAAAAAAATATTTTAGATATGTTTTATTACTTGGGTTTTGGGTGGGTAGATACAGCATCAGGAAAAAAGCCAATATGGATGCGTGTTTCCAGGGATATGAAAAAAATGGCGTGTATCTACAACTTTAAGACGGGTCTGATACCTTATCAGTGACTTCTAAAATGGCTTTTGGAGCCGATATGCCAAGTGATTTCAGTGCATATTTTACCTTAGAATTGATCTCGTTACGTTGGAAAAAACCTAATTTAGCCGTTTTAAACTCAGTTGCTTGCAAATAAGGCAATGTTTCTTTAATCTACCCCCATGATTGTTCACAATTAAGTTCTATCGTTCGCTCTATGAGCAGAGCAAGAACGCATATCTTTACGTGTGCCACAATGCGGTTATTTAACCAGTGATGCATTGGTTCTATCTTGATCTGAGTACGCTTTAGTGTCCTGAAGCAACTTTCTATAACCATCAAACTTTTATATCCACACGCTGCGTCTTCAACACTGATAGTGTCATCGTTGGTTGTAATCACCCATTTGCCACCATACACAGCAGCATTTTTTATTGCATCATTGTCTATTTTTATGCAATCTTGGGCATCCACAGTAAGATAGCGTTTATATCTGCCTGAAGCCTTTAATTCTATCGCCCATTGTTGGGTTGCTTTATGGCAGGCATGTTTCATTAGCATCTCTTTCAATTCTTCAACAACAATCTCTCTATGTTTGCTTTGTTTTTGGGCTTCAGATGGATTATAACACAGTATATACCGCCTTCTGCGCTCTCCATCACCAACAATTACCTCTTTAGCGTGCAAGTTCTCTGATATAACCTTATACCTGCCCTTCGCAGAAAGGACTATTTCCTTTATTTCCTTGACGCTACACATGCGTGTTGCTAATCAGTACTTGCCACACGCCTTGGCTAATTCTTGGCGATTGTACTCCGAGTTCATACCTGCATCAGCCACAAATAAAGCCCTCCCAAGTTTCCACCCTTTGAGGTCTGATTTTACTTGTTCTACAGTTTTGATATCCGCAGTATTACCTGGAAATACCCAACTTCTTACAGGCAACCCTTCCCTTGTTACAGCCAAAGCCACAACAACTTGAGGAGACCATCCACCATCTTTGGACTTACCGTACTTGCTCAGACCACCATCATCATCTTCGTAGTCAATCGAGAATGAAACTGTTGTAGTGTCGTAAAATATGAGATCAACATCAGTATTAAATCAGATTCGCTCCTTGCAGTCGCCGGGCAGGTTAGCAGTACGGAAAAAGACCGCTTTTTCTATCTCTTCGCTATGTTTGTATAACAAATCCATCGCCTCATACATATGTGCTAACTTAAGCCCCCTACATGAGGGTAGATATACCGTTGTTAGCCATCTATCCCACACACCAAGTTTGGATTGTGGTTGACACAACCTATTTGCTGTCATTGCCAAAATCGCCTTATCGTAAGGTATTTTGTTGCCGGAACTTTGGGAAATACTCCGTAATTCAGAGCCTATCCCTAATCGTTCCTAAAGTTGCTCTATCACAAATACAGCCCCTAATTCCAGGGAACTAACAATCTTTATATCTTCTGGAAGCCCTTCTTTATCTGTATAGGATTGTTCGGTACAAGTGTTGTCAGCAACTGTAACCCCACAAACTCTTGCGATTGACTTGCATAACCGAACCAAATCCTCACGATTTATGTTATCAGCACGACCAAAATTATATATCACCTTTACCTCTGGGACTTTGGTTTTAGGGTTTCTTGTGTTATGCGCAAGTTGGTAGTATGTGGTTACCGAACCATCCGTATTTTTCCGAGTTGTCGTTCTCAAGTACATATCTACCAATATAGCATCTCAACTTTCGCACTTGAATTTTAGCAATTTTGCCTTGAAAAATGCGGGTAAAACCGAAATAAAAGCGTCGATTAGTGCTTGAATTTTATCATCAGGAAGC
>PEAB01000132.1 GCA_002753395.1 Nitrospirae bacterium MYbinv3
ATAGAAAACACTACCGTAGTTTTCATGCTTCTCTAAGAACTCCGTCATAACAACCTTAAAGTCTGACAATAAAACGTTGTATCTTTCATTAAAGGTCTCTTCAATCTTGACAACTTCGGTTTTCATTACCTCATTAAGCAGGCTATTGAAGCTATCGTACAACTTCTCTTGTGAATCTTTTGTCTTTACTAGCCCATCGGCAAGGAGTCTAACATCGGAAGATGCGGTTAGCAACAAGACGGTTGAGTCCTTTATTAAGTTAGCTGCATTATTACTGTTTTCTAGCGTATGAGCCTGTTTATCAATAGCGTTGACAAAGTCATTGATTAAATCCTTAAAGTTGACCAGCATTATTGCATTATGCGAGGTTAGGTTGTTTATATATTCACTTATGGTGTTTGTCCACTGGACAAATTTCGCAGACTGAGTATCCATATTATTAGTCGTCGCTGTCATGCCATTGGTAATTTCCTTGATGGATAGCTGATATTTATTATTTATCTCGTTTGTACTCAGTTCCAAGGAGTTTAAAAGACCGTTAATCCGGTTTGTTATATTTTCAAAGCCGTCTACGTAGGTTTTCTGCATGTTATTTACCGTAGCACTGAGATAGGTTATTAGTTCTGTAGTGGTTGAACGTATTTGTTCGGGTAATAGTTGTAGTTGTTCGTTAATTGTATGAGTTTTTATGTCGTATTCACCTGGTCTTGTTAAATCTACCGTGCTAAGTCCAGTCAACAGTTCGTTTATCTTGTTTCCAATCTCCTGTAAGAAGGCCGAGATTGTTGATGAAAGTTCATTCGTCAATGACACACCTGTATCATATCGCACGGCTTCGTTCTTAGCAATCTGATTAATCAAGCGATCATAGAAAACACTACCGTAGTTTTCATGCTTCTCTAAGAACTCCGTCATAACAACCTTAAAGTCTGACAATAAAACGTTGTATCTTTCATTAAAGGTCTCTTCAATCTTGACAACTTCGGTGTTCATTACCTCCTTAAACAGCCTTACCTCGTTGACAGCGTTTACAATGTGTTCTATTGAGGCATGGAAGGTCTCGCTATTAGTATGTTTCAGGTTTGTGTTTGCTTTTGAGAGCTCAGATGTAAGTCCCTCAATGAGCGGTTTGAGATTGTCAGATAAAATGCTGTTGAAACTCGAAACAATATATTCGATGTGTTGGTTATTTGATCTATGTATTGTTGTTGCGTGTTTCTTTAATCCCTCGTGTATGGCCTCCCGAATGGATGTTACTAGATTCCCTTCCTTGCCGCGTGCCATCTCGTTGGATTGCTCTATGAGGGATATAATCCGCTCAAGCGATACCTTCACCCCTGATTCCGAGTCAAGAGGCGGGTTCATTAACTTAAAATACTCATCGATCTGCCTTTTTGTAAGTTCGTTTTCAAATACAACCAACCAGAAATAAAACATACTAGAGGCCAATATAATCAGTCCTGGGATGTAGACTAAAGGCTGAATCTGAGTCCTGAGATTAAGCAATAGGTAACCCACTCCAAATACGGTAGAAAAAACCAATATTATTAGCATAAGTTTTGCGAAGCTATAAACCGTCTTTAGCGACTCTAAATGTTTCATAGTTAACAACTTATATCGGCAATTTAAAGAATAAGTTTAACTTTGTCTACCTATTTTAAAAACCCACGAAATTCTTATGCACCTGTGGATTTTCTCTTTTGCTTTTTACCAATAATCTGTTAATATTAGAGGTGTCTAAGGTTATAGCCAGAGAGTCAGCGTATGAATACGATATACTCAGGAAGGATATATTTGATATCCTTGCTCTTTTAGATAACGGAGTGATTACATCAGGCAAGGTAGTCCTCATCAAGCCGAATCTACTGAGGGCTTCCCCTGTTGAGCAGGCGATAACAACCCACCCGCTAATTATACGGTTTGTTGCTGAGTATGTGCTTGAAAAGGGGGCACGCCCTCTTGTTATGGACAGCCCTGCTATTGGTAAGTTTAGCAAGATCGTAAAGGATACAGGCCTTGTGGATGCACTAAAGGGGTTAGATATAACACTTGAGGAGTTTACAGCGAGTGTGAGGATTGACTCTCATGGCTCGGCCAAGGATGTGGATGACCTGCAGTTTAAGGAAACAGAGCTTGCTCAGGAGGCACTGCAGGCCGACTGTATTATAAATCTACCTAAGCTAAAGACTCATACGCAGATGGGGTTAACCCTTGCTGTTAAAAATCTCTTTGGCTGTGTCGTAGGGTTAAGGAAACCAGAGTGGCACCTAAAAATAGGTGAGAACAGGGATAAGTTTGCCGAGCTTCTGATTTCTATATACAGGAGGTTAAGGCCCACCATCAATATACTTGACGGCATTTTGGCCCTTGAGGGCAACGGACCTGGTACGGGGGGGATCCCTAGACAGTTAGGGGTATTGATAGCGGCTAACGATGCTGTTGACGTAGACGTTGCTGTTTGCCAGATGCTGGATCTACATCCTGAATGGCTTCCTACTAACAGGGTCGCAAAAAGGCTTGGGTTAATAAAGGACATTAGCATTGATGGCAGGATCAAGAAGGTCAAGGGATTTGTTTTACCTAATTCAACATCCCTGGTGTTTGGCCCCTCATTTGCGAGGAAGTTCATTAGACAGAACCTCACATCAAGTCCAGTAAGCGACAAGAAGCTGTGTAAACTCTGTAACGAGTGTGTCAACATCTGTCCGGCAAAGGCTATCACAAACAACGGTAAGACACTGCACTTTGATTATGACAAGTGCATCCGGTGCTACTGTTGCAGTGAGGTCTGCCCCCATAGCGCTATTAAGGTACAAAGACCACTGTTGAGGAGATTCTTCTAAGGGATAAGCTTCTTAGTTTCTTAAAAAAATAAAGGAACTACGTATTACAACCATCACCCGTTTGAAAAGGTTGTAACACGGTTGCGGCCTTCCTTTTTGGACTGATATAGAGCGATGTCGGCCTCATGGATGAGCTGCAAATAATCCTTCATGCCCTGACGGTAACGTGTTACACCCATGCTTAAGGTAACCTTTATTACTATATTATCGAAATTTATAGCCATATCCTGAACCGACGTCCTGATCTGTTGACAGAACAGCGTACAATCGTTGTTGTGTGTATCTGGCATTATTAAAAGAAACTCCTCTCCTCCGTATCTGCCAAACATATCTATCTGTCTTATATTGGAGCCGACAGTTTTAGCAATACACCTTAATACCTCATCCCCTGCCAGATGACCGTATGTATCGTTTATCCTCTTGAAGTGATCAAGATCAAACATAACGACTGACAAGACACTTCCAGTACTTGAAGACTTGTCAAATTCCTTTTCAAGCAGATTTTCAATGTATAATCTGTTATATATATTGGTCAAGCCGTCATAATAAGACAACTGCTTAAGCATCTTGTTGGCATCAAGCACCTCATTAATCATCTTCTGAGATATTGCGATGTCAGTCATATCCTGTACGATTATACAGATACTATTTGTTTGGGCGTTTACATCCAACACTGGTAAGAACGTGCAGTCTTGATACATGTAATCAACGTCACCTGTTATGGGACGATTATGCCGAAATTTAAACAAATAAGACCTTTGCTTCCACGATACAAATGAATAACTCTTTAATATCTGCACGCTTCTAAACTTTAACTCAAGCCAGGCCTTTGGCAAATACGGAAATATATCAAAGAGGTTTTTACCTAACATCTCCTCCTTAGCAATAGAGCTGTACTTTACTACAAAACTGTTGCAAAAAAGAATATCGTAAGAAAGATCTATTACTATGATGCCAGCATTTATATTGTCTATAATGGATCTACTGATAAAGTCTTCTATACCGATGGTCATGGTCTTTACGCTAAAATTCTGCAAGCATCTTGGAAATAGACTGATGCATAAAATTAGTTGCCTGCTCGGACATGAAGATTAACATCTCGCTCTTAAACGATTCATTTTTTAGTTTAAACGATATCTTGGCTAACATAGTGTAGTCCCAATGCAGTTGGCTGCGTTGAAAAACCCCGTATATGACTTTATTATAGGAACTGCCCTCCGATAACACTGTAGGAGGCACAAAAGACATCTCTTTATTGAAGAGTTGATTTGATATGCCGTTCATACATGCCCCTACCATTATATTAGTCATCTCAAGCATTATTTCAAGCTCAGACTGACGATCCATCTTTTCTTCAAACCCTAAGAGCTTGGAAACGTTGTCGAATGTCTGATCGTCAAATGTTACAATGGCCTCACCATCTAAGATGTTATTAAGATAGAAGGTCTGCCGCGTTGCTGTTATTTGTTGATCTGTCTGGGGAGAGTTATCTACGAGAATGGTTTCTACTACCTTTTCAGCTTTAACTATCTTTATATCAGGCACGTTCAGGTCTACAAATGACTTTAGCAACACGGCTACACCTGCAGCAGCCTGCCCCATTGCAAGATTAAATACTTCTTTTAAAAGGTCATATTCGTCCTCAGTAAAATCTATCATAAGAGATCATTCTCCCTAAGTAGCGCTACTATACTATCGTGTGAGAAAGGCTTTTTACAAAAGCCAATAGCGCCTGATCCCTTGACTATTTCTGCAACACCTGGTTGTATGTCGGCGCTTAGGACAATTGCTTTTGTCTTAAGTCCATGCTTTTTAAGGGTCTCAAGGACATCGTAGCCGGTCATATCAGGCATCGTTAGGTCCAAAAAGATCAAGTCGTATGTATTTTTAAGGCACCGGTCAACTGCTTCTTTACCGTTAGCTCCCTCCGTAAAAACAACTTCCTTATCAGTGATAATTGACAACAACTCCCTTTTAATGAGATGCCTTGCCGATTTTGAATCATCGACAATCAGAATCGAAAAAACCATAATACAGCTCCTTATCTAAGGTACTTAACTCCTCCATTTTACTCTATTTATTATATGATATTAGTAACAGAAAAAACAATATGCCAAATCATTCTGTCATGGCAATAAATGTGGTAAGGCAAACAAGGCTTATTGGTTGAGAGTTCTAAACAAATCGTCTATCGAGGCTGAGTTCTTTATCTGTTCTCTGAATCCTTCTAACTTCTCTATACTTCTGATATCTCTGACACTACCCATAAGCTCAAGCCCTTTATCTCCATACTTGATCTCGAGCATCCCCTCGATCCCTTCAATTAATCCTTCGAGTTTTCCCTTACGCTCCCCTTCGATAAACCCCTTACGTTCTCCTTTGTCAAATCCCTCGCGTAGCCCTTCTTCAAGTACATACTCTCTTGCACCCCTCTCATCCTGTAATCTCATCAGCCAATAATCATACACATCAAGCTCTTCCTTGCTCCACTGCATCTTATTCGCTATATCATACGCCTCTCTTATCTCTACAAAGTCAGCATACTTAGGCACTATCCTCAGATCTTCAGCGTTCTTAATAAAATGTATCCACTTATCTACAATGCTCTCTAACTCATCCTCCTGTTTGGTAAACTTGGGAAGCTCTATAAAATTAAACTCTAAGTCGGTTAGCTCTTGTTTAAGGGTTTTTGTATTGAGTATGAGGTGTCTTGTCAGATATCCATCACCTTCAAAATTATTAAAGTCCAATATCCCTATGTATATCACCTGGTTTAACTTGGGATAGTCAGCTCCCTTCTCTAACTGCGCAACATAGGCCTTGCTTGTGTAATACAGTACCCGTTTGCCAAACCCCTTTTGCCTCTGAATCTGTATCTCTACTATAAAGGTGATCTTTCTCCTATCAATAGCCTGTATATCTAATACGGTCTCCTTTAACCCCTCAATCCTTGGTGCCTGATAGGGATTCAATAACGTTATATCGTCTATAGCTCGATCACCGCTGAGGTCCAACACCGCATTTAAGAAGGAAATTAGTATCTCCTTCTTGTTCTCGTTGCCAAATACCTTCTTAAATGCTATGTCACTTCGTACATCTACAAACCGCATATTTTATTTTACCACAATTGTAAGAATGAAACATTATTATAAGGTAGGCCTCAGTAATTCTCATTGAAGAGTGGAGATATATCTTTGTGGGGTTCAATTGGCAAAGGGGTGACTGTATGGATTGAGAGCAAGAGAAAACTACGCAGCATTCTCTCTAAAAATATGTCTGAGCTTTACAGTTTCAATCTAAAATAAAGAAGAGATCAGCAAAAATAGCGATACAATGACGCAATCCTCCCACCCTGTCTTTGAAGCAGGTAAAAAAAGAGCTATTA
>PEAB01000133.1 GCA_002753395.1 Nitrospirae bacterium MYbinv3
AATAACCATGATATACTCTCTCTTAACATGATGCTCTCCTTATCGATTTAAGTTTGGGAAACTTATTTTATCATAAGGAGAGCTAAAACTTCTTTCGTTTAGGAGTTTTGCAAGAGGCTCTCCTGATAATCCTTTAATCCGTTAAATCGTGGTTCAGACAGTTTTTTTCTAATACGATTGCCCTGATCAACCCTTCTCTACCAAAAAAGAGGCAGGAGGGGTTATAATAAAGGGGGATGACTGTTTGGGTTATCGATGATTTCATTTGGAGGGATTGTTTATGTCAGAAGGCCTGGATACTAGAGGCATGGATACTGGCAAGGTTGAGGAGACTAAGCCTATTAAATCTAAGGAGTTAGAGGTATTGACTGGCCCGGTCGGGCTGGACATTGGTACAACCAACATAGTCATAGCCCGTATGAAGGGAACCACGTACTACTCTGTTAAGCAGCTTAACGCCTTCTTTGAGGTGCCAAAATCAAACATAACCGGAAAGGTCTTGGCACAAAACGATATAATGTTCTTTTCACGCAACGGCCAGCTGTTTATCGTCGGCAACTCAGCCGAGCAGTTTGCAAGCACGTTCAATGCAGACACCAGAAGACCCATAGAGAGCGGGCTGTTAAGCCCAAAGGAGGATGACGGATTAAACGTCATACAGGCAATAATCAAGACGCTGCTACAACCAGCCAAGAAACAGGGCGAGGCACTGTGCTTCAGCATCCCTGGGGCGCCACTTCATACCAGCACCAACGTCCTGTACCACGAGGCTGTAATAAAACGCATCTTAGAGGGTATGGGCTATAACCCGCTTTCTATAAACGAGGGATTTGCCGTCGTGCTGTCAGAGCTTCAGAACGAAAACTACACGGGCATTGGTATAAGCATGGGTGGCGGGATGTGTAACATTTGTCTATCTTATCTCTCTGTGCCGGTCTTGACCTACAGCATCCAGAAGGGCGGCGACTATATAGACACAATGGCAGGCAACTCATTGGGTGAACCTGCAACCAAGATAAAGCTGATCAAGGAAAAGGGGCTAAATCTCCTGAAAGAGCCTAAGAACAAATTGGAGATATCCTTACATATCTTCTATGAGGACCTTATAGTCAACCTCCTGCAGAGCATACAGCAGGCTATGGCCTCCTCTGACAGGGTGCCCAGGTTCCCAAAGCCCATGCCCATAGTGTTGAGCGGCGGGACCGCCTTGCCCATTGGCTGTAAGGAGCTGTTTGAAAAGGTGCTTAAGAACATGCGCCTGTCCCTGCAGGTATCAGATGTGCGTATTGCACAAGACCCCCTTAACACAACTGCAAGGGGCGCCTTGATTATGGCCATGTCTGAGGAACACTAGAACCTGTACGATAATTACTATTTAGAGCTTATTAGACGTCCTCTTGGCCGATAGATGGCTGTACCGGTCTTAGTCTTTTCTGTAGATGACATAAGAGGGAGGATTGTATTAAAGTCGCTTCAACACAACGAAATCGAAGCCAAACGGTACAACAATAACCTGGACCTTCTTGATGCCCTCAATGCCATAAAGGTTCACTCTATAGTCATATTCGATACGCGGCAATATTATTCCAAGGAGTTTGAGTTTCTTGAAACGCTCAGAGTCACTCACCCTCGTTGCTCTATAATTGTATTATCGGAGGCAGCCCTCCTACACATGTTCATACAAAAGGGCTTCAGAGCTGATTTCTGCCTGAGCGACCCCCTTGACCCCGAACAGATATGTTTCAAGGTCAAGGAGATATTTTTTCTACGAAGCAAGGCCTATCTGAGGATTGGCACGTATCTCAGTGTGCTCTACCATATGATCGTTGGAGAGAGGGAAAACCACTACATCAGGTTTATCAAGAAACTCTTACTGTCATTTGCCCTGTTGTTTTCTGTCTTCTTAGGTTTGGTTGGCGGGTTTATCGTGTGGAGTCTTTCTGACCTGCCAAAGATACAACTTTTAGAGGAGTACGAGCCGCTACAGTCTTCCTACCTCTATTCTTCAGACGGTGAGCTGCTAGCAGAACTGTACTTTGAAAGACGTCGATTCATCCCCTACTACAAGATACCAACCCACGTTAAGAACGCCTTCATAGCGGTAGAAGACGCACGTTTCTACAAGCATCACGGTTTAGACTTCTATCGGCTTATAGGGGCTGCCAAGGAGAATTTCAGGGCTAAGTCCTACGTTCAGGGCGCCAGCACTATTACACAGCAATTGGCAAAGATGCTTTTTCTAAAGCCTGAGAGGTCGCTGGCACGTAAGATCAAAGAGGCAGCCCTGTCTGTTCAGATAGAAAACCGTTACACGAAGGATGAGATCTTAGGGTTATATTTGAATCAGGCGTATTTTGGCACCAGGGCCTACGGTCTTGAGGCGGCATCTCAGACCTATTTCGGTAAAAAGGCTGAGGAGCTTACCGTTGGAGAGGCGGCCCTCCTTGCAGCCATCCCCAAGGCGCCCTCAACGTACTCCCCGTTTAAGGATGCGCAGAAGTCCCTCAACAGAAGAAACCATGTACTCAGAATGATGCTTAATCAGGGCTTCATAGCCGGTGGTAAGTACGATGAGGCCGTGGCCGAACCGCTGCCCTCCTACACACCAAAATCTCATTATAAGTCCCCGTTTTTTGTTGAATACGCCCGCGCCAATCTAGAGAAAATCTACGGCGACAACCTCTATACCTCCGGGTTTAAGATATACACAACTCTTGACTTTAAGATGCAAGAGGCGGCTGAACATGCCGTGGTCAGAGGACTGTCAAAGAACTTTGACGATAAGACCCAGGCCGCCCTACTTGCAGTGGACATAAAGACAGGCGCTATCAAGGCGATGGTTGGGGGCGCCGACTTTGGAGAAAGCCAGTTCAATCGCACCACACAGGCAATGCGGCAATCAGGGTCATCGTTTAAGCCATTTGTCTACCTGACGGCCTTTAAAGATGGCCTCAAGCCACAGAGCATCATTGTAGACAACCCTGTCACCTACTACTCAAATAACGGCCGAACCGCCTGGAGTCCCCATAACTACACAAGAAGGTACTACGGCGCTGTCACGCTTAAAAACGCCTTAACAATGTCGCTAAACGCCGCTACAGTCAATCTGGCAAACAAGGTGAAGATGTCCAGGGTCATCGAAACGGCCAGGTCACTGGGCATCAAAAGCCCAATATATCCCCATCTGCCATCTGCCATCGGCGTCTCGGAGGTAACGCTCATAGAACTTGTCTACGCGTATGGCGCTATGGCTGAGGGCTTTAAGTTAGAACCAAGGTTTTACGAAAGGATCATTGATCGGTACGACTTGTCCTCTGAGCCGTCATCGCAGACGGGTCAAAGGGTGATTGATGTGCAAGTTGTTGGGCACATAAGGGAAGCCTTGAGGTCTGTTGTTGAACATGGAACGGCACGTGCCGCAATGGTCTTAAACAGACCGGCATATGGTAAGACCGGCACAACGGATGACTACGTAGATGCTTGGTTTATAGGCTTTGACGACAAAATGGTTGTAGGTGTTTGGGTTGGCAAGGACGACCATACCTCACTTGGCGAGGGTAAGACCGGTGGCGCCGCAGCACTACCTATATGGATCGAGTTTATGAAAAGCGTGCAAAAACAGGGGTAGTCATGTACAAGTAGTGGTGACCTTAAACTTAACACCCTCCCCTAATCCCTCCCATCAAGGGAGGGGTTTAGGGGTAATGCTGTTGACTTAAGGTTGTGAGGATGAAAAAAGGGAGGGCTTTGCCCTCCCTTAGACCCTCCCACAAGGGAACTTGTTCCCTTGACCCTGTAAATGTCAGGCGTGGCTGCTTAAAATGTCGCCCATGTGCATACATATTAATGCTTAAGTCAACATTATTTCCACCTAACGGTAGTGGGGTACCATGAAAATGCCAGATTCTGTTCCCAGTAGTACAGGTAGCCATCAGGCCAGACAAGGATTGCCCCCTTTTGGTACCATTGAACATAGTATGTATTGCTGCCAGCGCTGCCCTGAGATACGCTTCCAAGTGTTGAGCCAAATGTTGAACTGTGCAGATTTGCGTAACTGCTGATAGCGCTCTGTGCTTTTCGTAGTTCTTCTTGATCAACTATTGTTAAGTACTTAGTATCGGCAGATTCCCAGGTATTATTAACCCAATAGCCAACGAATATGTATGCAGTTGAGTTCGGTGTACCTGGGACTTGCCATTTGTACGACGTACTGGTTGAAGGAAGGCTTGTTACAAGTTGCCACGAAGCGCCATCATAGTAGAAGAAATACAAGGTTCCGCCTTGCGTTAAACCTGACGGGGTCCATGTAATGGTGTGTGTTGAGGCAGTTGTCCATGTTTCACCGTTTTGTGGTGAGGTTATCAGAATAGCTGGTGCAACGGTGAATGCCTTTAAGCAGACGTTTGTGTTGGTATACAGGGCTGCTACGTCGTCCCACTTTGTACCGTTAGGGCTAGCAAAGCTCTGACCCGAACTGGCTGTTGCGCCAGAGCTGTATTTCTCAACAGGGGTCTCCACTGCGATCGGATACTTATATCCGGGGGTTGTAAGGCGTACGACAACGGAGAACTTCCGGCCCGACGCAAGGGACACAGAGGTTGGCAGCGTAATGGTGTGGTAACCTGGGAGATCTAAAGTTCCATTTGTGGTTAAGGACAAGGTGCCATCAATAGGGGTTTTGTTGACGTCTGTGTATATCTGTATCTGATACGTTGAGTTGAGGGCGTCGTTGTAGAAACTCACTGCCTTCAACTGTTCTGACTTGGTTGCTGTGAAGATATTGGAAAACCAGGCGGTCTCAGAGGAGTAACCCAATTTGGCCGTTTCACCAAGGGGATCGTACTGGTAGACGTTTGAGTAGTTTGTTACGTCTTTGGCTCCTTCAAATATGTAATTATAAGTGCCTATGAAAGAGTCATAATAGGAGATGTAGAAGTAGCCTTTTTCACCCCATTCTGTGCCCCAACTGTTTTTTGCTATAAAGGCGCCGTTTCCTGGAGGGACAGTTTTAAACTTACTCGCAGGGTAGTTATCATCCCAGCCGACAATGGCAATTTCGTGATTGGAGTAATAACTACTACTGGCACCGTTGAAGTAATAAGAATTAGTAGATGAATTAAAGTAAGCATCGTCGTAGTAACAGGAGGATGTAAGCGCTCCATAAGTTGTCACAGCCCATTTAATGTTGTCATTAAATGTATGACCTGCACGGTCGGGAATGATTATAACCTCCTGGATGTGCTTAATAGGGGTTAATCCTGCTGGTGATACATCAGATGCTGGGTTAAAGGGATCATCTGTTTCGCTTACTGGACCGCTCCAGCGTGTCAGGTATGCAGTGGTCATGTCGTCGTTTCCGCCATCGCAGGCCCCCCAGTCAAAACCACTCTTGTTTTTTAGATTGTTTTCAGAAAAGTCCAGCTTCTCTGAAGGCAGCAGATCGGACTCCATAGAAGCAATAGCACCAAATGCCCAACAGGCCCCACATGCACCCTGGTCCCTTACCGGTGTTACCTTACCGGTATCCCTTAGATCATAACGTGGTGAGTACATAAGTGTACTCTGCCGTTTTTCAAGCACAGAGCCTTTTAAATGAGATCTGTCGACGGGGGACGGTATCCGGCCAAGACTTTTACCATATTCGGTAGTGAGCTTCCTCTCCTTTAACCACCCTTGATGGTCTAAAAACTCCGAATTAGCTGGCGCCATCTGAGGGTTTGTCTTTATGGTCTCTGCTGATATATAACTGGTAAACAGCGCTACCAGTAATATCAATATGGCTGATACTAAGACCAACCTATTCTTTTTTGGGATTACTTGCATTGACTACTGACCTCCTAATTAGGTTTATTATAGAGCCTACGCATAAACTCAATTTTCTACTATAGATATCGAAACACCACCACCACATCTCTCAATATTACAACATTACAAAAAAAAGTTCAACAATTTGGTAGTCCTGGGGTGCATAAGAAATTCATGGGCTAACTAGAGAAGCATTATAATGATGGATAAAATACCATACTGCTCCAATGTGGTTCTCTATTTTTTTGGAAAAAGAAAGAGCTTTCCTGACCAATCTGGATATTCTTTGTCTCATTGTACAATTAAATCTTTCGATGTGGCTTGTTTTTCCACTTTCTTTTCCAACAGGACGATGTCTTTTTGATGGAATAATTCCTGCGTAT
>PEAB01000134.1 GCA_002753395.1 Nitrospirae bacterium MYbinv3
AAAAGAGAAAGTTGAGTATTTTTTGCGTTAATAAATACACAATAGACCTTTTGAAAGTAGTAAAGTAGATGTTTTTAAAGTTCTTCTATTTTCTTTTTGCAAGAGGCTCTAAATATTATGATATTATGCAAACCACATTAAAGGAGGTATCCTAATGATACAAAGAAAAGAAATGAAACTAAGAAGCGTAGTTGGGGGCATACTGGTAACACTAATGATCGTTACCTCGTTGATAGAAGAAGTTGGAGCTGCTTGGGATACATCCATGTCTCTGGAGACACCAAAACAATCTCCTGGATGGAGTCACTACTATCAAGGGTTAAGCACTGCCACAATGGACTTCAACGGTGATGGCAAGAGCGATCTGCTCATGTACAACGCTGCTGCTGGTACGACTTACCTCTGGTTGATGAGCGGTACGAGCATTGCCTCTGGCATTTCGCCGGCAACAATCGCTGATATCAATTGGCAGATAGCAGGTGCAGGTGACTTCGATGGCGATGGTAAGACCGACATGTTTTGGTATAACGCCACTACCGGTGTGTTTTATATATGGCTTATGGACGGATCTACAATCAAGAGCGGCGGCTCTCCGGCCTCGTTTGTAAACACGCTGTGGCAGATCAAGGGCATTAGGGATTTCAACGGCGATGGCAGGAGCGACATCCTGTGGTACAACGCGACCACGGGACTGATCTACATCTGGTTGATGAATGGCGCCTCGATATCGTCAGTTGTTTCACCTGGCATTGTGGGTGATACAACATGGCAGATCAAAGGCGTTGGGGAATTTAACGGAGACGGTAAGACCGATATCCTGTGGTACAACACCTCTACAAGGGTGACATATATCTGGCTTATGGACGGCCTGTCGATAAAATCCGGCGGCTCACCAGCAACATTACCAGATGCAAACTTGCAGGTAAAGGCAATTGGGGACTTCAACGGCGACGGTAAGAGCGACATATGCTTTAAAAACACCTCTACCGGCTCACTATACATATGGCTTATGAACGGTGCATCAGTGACATCAGCAGGTTCACCTGCAATATTGGACAGCAATTGGCAGATTATATTAGATGGCGGTAATCTTGCACTGTCTAAATACACGTATAAGCTCCCAGACACAGGTCAGACTGGTGACTACACGGCAACCTCTGGTGAGGATTCAGACTACACAAGCAACCCGCCGTCATACATTGACAACGGCAATGGGACTATAACAGACAACGTTACCGGTATGATGTGGCAGAAAAGCCCTGACACCAACAGCGACGGCATTATTGGAGCCGCCGATAAACTCACGTATGCTAAAGCGAAATCTTATTGTCAGAACCTGACCTTGGCAGGCTACAACGACTGGAGGCTGCCAAACATCAAGCAACTCTACTCCCTGATCAATTTCAATGGTACCGACCCAAGCGGCTATAGTGGAAGCAGTACCTCCGGTTTAGTTCCATTCATTAGCACCAAGTATTTCGATTTTGCCTATGGTGACATCGCATCCGGAGAGCGCATCATTGACGCCCAGTATGCCTCCAGCACACTATACGTGGCTAATACCGGTAACGATGACGGCAGTACTCTCTTCGGTGTAAACTTCGCTGATGGTCGTATCAAAGGATATGGACTCGGTTTCTTGGGGGGCGATAAAACCTTTTATGTCAAATGCAGCCGAGGAAACACAAATTACGGACAAAATGACTTCGTTGACAACAGTAATGGTACCATTATCGACAACGCGACAGGCCTGATGTGGACCCAAAATGATAGTGGAACTGGCCTCAACTGGGAAGGGGCCTTGGCGTGGGTTGCGCAGAAGAACGCGACCAACTACCTGGGCTACAGCGATTGGCGTCTGCCAAACGCCAAAGAACTGCAAGCGCTCGTAGATTACAGCCGCAGTCCAAGTACCACAGGTTCTGCGGCCATCAACCCGTTATTTAAAGTAACCGCTATAACAAACGAAGCTGGCGAGGTCGATTACCCATATTATTGGAGCGGTACAACCCACGCCAACTGGACGGTTAACCCAGGTAAGTTCGCAGTGTATGTGGCCTTCGGCCGGGCTATGGGCTATATGAATGGACATTGGATTGACGTCCACGGTGCCGGCGCTCAACGAAGCGACCCTAAAGACGGCAATTCCAGTGACTGGCCTAACGGTAACGGTCCCCAGGGTGACGCAATTCGTATAAAAAGCTATATCCGCATGGTGCGTAACATGCTATAAAACCGTAAGAAGGGGAAGCTCTGCCTCCCCTCAGACCCCTCCGCAAGGGGACCTGTCCCCTTGACCCCGTAAATGCCGGACGTGGTTGATTAACATGTTACATAGACGCATATAAATAAGACTCAAGTCAACAGCATAAAGCTAAGTCTCCACAATGAATCTTCCTACTTATCTATCAGCGATGACTACGTTGCGGCCAGACTTTTTTGCTTCGTACAGGGCTTTGTCTGCCTTTTCTAGGAGAGGAAGCGGGGATTCAAAACCCTTCTGCATCTGGGCGACTCCAAGACTGATCGTAACACCTATAACCTGGTTATTAAAACGGTTTTCATGTTCCATCACGGCCTTTCTTAATCTCTCTGCTACTATCACTCCCCCCTCAATCTCTGTATCTACAAGTATACAGCAGAACTCCTCCCCACCGTAGCGGGCAATTATGTCTATCTCTCTCAATTGAGAAAGGCAGACTGACGCGACAGTTCTTAAGATAAAATCGCCGCAGGTATGTCCATAGGTATCGTTTACCTTCTTAAAGAAGTCTATGTCAAGCATTATTAAACAGAAGGGTTTGTAATTCCTCATGTAGCGAGAGAATTCTTCATTGAGACGGTTTTCCAGATATCTCCGGTTATAAATTCCGGTAAGACCATCGGTGATATTTAACTCAAGCAGCGTTTGTTCGTAGGCAACCTGTGCTGTTACGTCCTGTACAGTGATAAATACATACTTAGAGTCGTCTTTATCACTACGCAGGACGCCCATTATACAGTTTTGTCTCATATAGTCAAAGTTTACACTATAGGACCCCACTGGCTTGAAAGGGAATAAATACTTGTGGGGCTTTTGTGTGAAAAAAACATTATTGTTCAACTTCATAACGGATTTAAAGCTTCTAAGGAATCTGGTTGTTTTTAGGTGTGGATAAAAGTCAAAAATAGTGTTGCCTGTTATCTCGCCTGCGCTTATCTCGCTGTGCAGTTGCATCCAGCGATTCCAGTGAACAACCTTAAATTCATTATCTAGTATTACAATCCCTATATTTACTACGTCAAAGATGTCAGAAAAATTCATTCGTAACAAACCTATGTTCAGCTCTCTTTATAAGCATCTCAACCTCTGTCTTTCTTCCTTATCTTTGAAAGTCACTTTTTATACTACTACTTTACCTGCTTATTTTTCAATAAGTAGATATGTCTGACTGGTACATATAGATTTCATGGGGAGTTTAATGGGGTCAAGGGTACTGGTCCCCTTATGGTTGGGGCTAGGGAGGGAAAAGCCCTCCCTATTCATATTTACAGCCTTAAGTCAACAGCATTAGGTCTGAGGGGAGGGGTTGCCAACCCCTGTGTCAGTAGGCAGAGCCTCCCCTTCCTAGAAAAATCCCACGACTTTTATGCACCCTGCCTGAAACTATTGACTATGTATTCACTATAGTATATATGGTAATATATAACACTTAATGTAATGATGAGTTAAGAAAGGGTAGATACATTTATGTTAAGTAAGGTAGGAGATATGCTATGTTAAAGAGAGCTAAGGTAGAGGAATTAAAACCTGGAGTATATATAAGTGATCTGAATTGCAGTTGGCTGCAACATCCCTTTTTGTCCAATAAGTTTAAAATTAAAAGTAACGCTCAGATTGAAAAGATAATAGAACTTGGGATAACTGAGGTGTATATTGATACAGATAAGGGATTTGACATAGAGCAAGCAATAACAAAACAGGAAGTAAATCAGAAAATAAACAGGGAGATGTCAGAGATAGTCTTAGATAAAAAGACAACGAGCACTAATAGAGTATCTACTATGGACGAGTCTCAGACGGCAAAGCTGGTAATAAAAGAGGCAAAAAAAATCGTATCAAACGTTATGGATGACGTTAGAATGGGTAGACAGGTAAAAGTGGAAAGGCTTGCCCCAGTGGTAGATAAAATGATTGACTCGGTTTTTAGAAATCAAGATGCCCTAGTCAGTCTTGGCAGATTAAAAAATGTGGATGAATATACGTTTATGCACTCAGTAAGCGTAGGAGCCATGATGATATCCTTCTGCAGAGAGATGAAGGTAAACCGTAAAGAAATAGAGGAGGTTGCCTGTGGGGCGTTACTGCATGACATAGGAAAGATGAAGGTCCCTTTAACAGTCTTAAATAAGCCTGGTAAATTGACAGAGGTAGAATTTACGGAGATAAAACAGCACGTTACCCGCGGAGTAGAGTTAATTAAGGACATCACTGATATTTCAGAAAACACCTTAAGCGTGGTTTCTCAACACCATGAACACTATAATGGAAAAGGTTATCCCAAAGGTTTAGCTGGTGAAACTATAAGCGTTTACGGACAGATGGCGGCTATAGTTGACGTCTTTGACGCTATAACATCAAACAGGTGCTATCACAAAGGTATGTCTACTATAGAAGCAATGAGAAAGATACTTGAATGGGGCGATTTTAACTTCAATAAGGTTGTTGCTCATAATTTTATAAGGTCTATTGGGATATATCCTGTGGGAGCCCTTGTCCGCCTCAAAAGCAACAGACTGTCTATTGTAATTGACCGGGGGCATGACAACAGCTATTACGAGCCAATCATTAGAGTGATCTATGACATAGGCAAATCAAAGTACATATTTCCTCCGTTTAACATCGATCTTGCAAGAGACAATACCGAGGATGAGATCCTATGTCACGAAGTGCCTGCTAACTGGGGTATTGATATCTCTCTTTTTCAGGATGCTGTAAATTGACCTTCCCTGACATTGTTAGACGTTAGAACAAGATGATAGGTGGATTTAAGGGTCTGCATCTATTAGCTAAATCATAATCGAGTTTATCGTGGGAAAGAGATGTACCTTTCTTTATATAGTATCTTATCCCTTTCTTTTTGCAGAATGTGATAATTTGATTCGTACACGCATCATAGAACTTTTGGTTCCTTCTTACTTCAAGTGTGTTACTCAACTTAAGGTTAGCGACCAACGGGAGCGGAGGTTACAATCTACAGCCTAATCCTTTATAGGCTTTCCCTCGAAAACAATAGAGATTAAAGGCAACATGACAAGGTTTACCATTTCTCATTCCCTACCGTTCAGAGGTGGGGTTGTTAATCTTACCCACTCAAAGTTGGCAAGAGTCTAAAAGAACAAGATATACTCCGTGGTAAAAAATACATATTCCTAAAGAACAGAGAAGAACTAACAGAAAACCAGAAAGAAGAATTGAAGAAAATAGAAATTATGCCTTACATGAATTTGCAAACTATAAGAGCATTTCATATAAGGGAGAATTTTCAAATGATTTACAAAGAACCTACAAAAGAAGAGTTTGAACTAAGGCTAAATAAATGGTATTTTGGGGCAACTCATAGTCGCTTAAAACCGAATATGAAGCAGCCAAAACAATAAAAAGACATTGGTCAGGAGTAAAAAGATGGTATGAAAGTAGAATCAATAATGGAATATTAGAGGGATTTAATAGTTTAGTGCAAGCAGCTAAAGCAAAAGCAAGGTGCTATAGAACATTTAAAAACCTAAAGATCATTATCTACATCCTCACTGGTAAGCTGGATTATACTAAGGTTGGGTTACCCACTTGAAGTTAGAAAGAACCTGTATTATTTGCTCAAGGCGATAGGGTTGAAGTAGATAAGAACCACAATGAGGTACTTCAGAAGAAGTATTTTTCGGTAGAGCCTCTTGCAAAACTCCTAAACGAAAGAAGTTTTAGCTCTCCTTATGATAAAATAAGTTTCCCAAACTTAAATCAATAAGGAGAGCATCATGTTAAGAGAGAGTATATCATGGTTATTAGGAAAAATTCAACGTGTATTGTTTCCAGAGTTAGAGGAAATATGTACCGACCCCATAACCGAAAGACAAAGGCATT
>PEAB01000017.1 GCA_002753395.1 Nitrospirae bacterium MYbinv3
TTTATGCACCCTCACGCAATTATTACACCTAAAAATATCATATAATATCAGCTACTTACAGAGTTGTTTTTTTTCCACATTTTACATAACATGTACTTTTGCAAGAGGCTCTCATGCTTACAGATCACTTACAGGGGGCATAAGAAAAACGTGGGAACTAAATATATTTACGGCGGTCTTGCGGAAAGTCAAGGGGACTGCCCAGCTTAAAATAAAATGCTTGCCATTTTACGGCATTAGGAACGTGCCAATAAGCTGATCTGTATGGACGTCAAGATTTTTAAATCTAATGCCCATAGTAAACTTATAATCGTTGGCTTGAATAACCCTGACGATCTCCCCTTGTGCCTTTATAATGGATTTACTAGGTGATAGAGAAAAGAGCAGGGTCAGGATCTCTCCGATTTTTTCATAGTTCTTAGAAAAGTCTCGCATAGAGCCTTCTATTCTCAGACCAGTGCGTGAGATGTCTATGATTACCCCTGATTTGGCTTCTACTGCAAAAGGGTCCTTTATATCTTTGTTAGAATAAGAGACTGGTCTCTTGATGTTGGCGCGATAGAAGTCGCGTTTATTTATCTTAACCAGAAATGTCTCATTACACTTGGGACAGATTATCCTAAAGTCATCATCAGGAGGGTACTCTCTTTTGACTCTCCCCTCAAACCCACATGCAGGACACCTTACCTGCATAATACAGGCTGGATATACATTTACGATCTTCATGTTTTAACTAACATATCCTAAATATTTATCATACTATGCTTTTGCACTTTTTTATAAACCAGTATTTTATGCAGCTCTTGAAAATAGATTCCCACTTTCGCTGGAATGACAGCAACTGGCGTCTTTAGCTGTTCCATGTCATTCCTGAGTAAGCAGGAATCCAGAAAGTGCAAAACTATAGTATCATAACCTTTTGTCTAATCTCTACTTTCAATAACCTTGTCTTACATTGTCCTGCACGTTTCACACTGTGGATCTCTGTGAGCCTTAAATGATTTAAACTCAACCCTTGCACCATCCCACATCATGAGTCGTCCTTTCAGGTTTTGCCCTTGACCTGATAGATACTTAATTGCCTCAAGGGCCTGTAGTGAACCTATAACGCCTGGTGTGGTCCCCAATACCGGAAAGACCTCAGAGGGGGGAGGCTCAGGAAAGAGACATCTCATACACGGTGTGTGCGGTACGTGGATAAACGATAATCTGCCCTCCATTCCCCAGATGCTTCCATAAACAAGCGGGATGCCTTTTCTTATAGCACACTCGTTTAGCACGTACCTGGTTGGAAAGTTGTCCATACAGTCCAATATAATATCAGCCCGGCCCACGAGGTCGTCCACGTTGCCCTCGTCAATCCTGTCTGTAAAGGCGACAACCTCCACATCAGGGTTGAGTGCTGCAAGGGTCTTTTTAGCTGATAGTGCCTTGTTTAATCCAAGCCTCGTGTGGTCGTGCAGTATCTGTCTGTTGAGGTTTGACCAATCGGGATTATCGAAGTCACATATCCTGATCGTGCCTATGCCGGCAACGGCTAAAAATATGGCAACTGGACTTCCCAATCCGCCTGCTCCAGCTACAAAGACAGTGGCCCCTTTGAGCTTCCTCTGAGTCTCCTCTCCCCAGCCGTCCATCATCATCTGTCTGCTGTAACGCTTTAACTCTTCCTCTGATAGGTTCATAGGATTCCTCCAAAACTTAGTATGATGTATGATACAGATAGTTTGTTACAGGGTCAAGTGGACAAGTCCCCTTTTAGCCAATCCCCTCCCCGTGTGGCTGCTGTGGTGCATAGATAGAGCCTGTGGTGTGCCTTCAAACACGATTGTCCCTCCTCTGTGTCCACCCTCTGGGCCGAGGTCGACACAGTAGTCTGCCACACTTATGACGTCAAGGTTGTGCTCTATGATGACCACCGTGTTGTCTGACTCTACCAACCTCCTGAGTATGGCCATTAGGGCACCAACGTCGTGCATGTGCAGCCCAATGGTTGGCTCATCCAGGATATAGACAACTCCTGTTTTTGTCTGCACCCCAACCTCGGCGCATATCTTGAGCCTCTGGGCCTCACCTCCTGATAGTGTTGTTGCCGGCTGCCCTATCTTTATGTAACCTAGACCTATGTCCTTTATAAGCGTTAGCTTCTTTATGATTGCAGGATGCTCAGAAAAGACCTCGGCGGCCTCCTCTACTGTAAGCTCCAGACACTCGCTTATCGTAAGGCCGTTGTATCGCACCTTTAGGGCGTCGGGGCTGTACCTGCTGCCATTACAGTCCTGACATTTAACGTACAGATCCTCAAAGAAGTACATCTGAAGTTTCTGAAACCCCTCACCTTTGCACGTCTCACACCTGCCTCCTGCTATATTGAAAGAGAAGTAACCGGCGTCATGGGCGAAAACCTTGGCTTCAGGCTGTTGCGCAAAGAGACGTCGTATGTGGTCAAAGAACTTTATGTACGTAGCCGGATTGGAACGCGGATTGCGGCCTATGGGACTCTGGTCGATGAGACAGACGTCCTTTACGTTCTCCAGTCCTTCTATGCTATCATGTGGCATCGGAGGAGGTACAGTATGTCGGAGGTGTCTTGCCAGGGCGTTGTAGAGCGTCTCCACCACGAGGGTGCTCTTCCCAGAGCCTGATACGCCGCTGACCACCGTTAGAGACCTCAGCGGTATAGTCAGGTCAACACCCTTTAGGTTATGTCCGGTTGCCCCCCTGAGTCTTAGTGCACTCTGTACTGACCGCTGCTGAACTCCGTAGTGGCTGTCAGCCGATAAGAAAACACCACGTATGTATTTGGCCGTAACGGTATCGGCCTTGAGAAAATCGTCAATAGTGCCGTTAAAGACGAGCTGTCCGCCATTTTTTCCACCGCCTGGGCCAAGCTCCACGACCCAATCTGAGGCGCCAATTATCTCTGGGTCGTGTTCAACGATGATAATGGTATTTCCCTGGTCGGCCAGTTCGTTGATTATTCTGGCAATGCGTTCGTTGTCGGAGCTGTGCAGCCCTACCGTGGGTTCATCTAAAACATACAACGTGCCAGCCAGGCGGCTTGAGAGTTGGTTGGCGAGGTTTATGCGCTGGAACTCTCCGCCTGAGAGTGTCATGGTCTGCCTGTTGAGCGTAAGATAGTCTAGACCAACCCTTATCATGAGGTCGAGCTTGGAGTTTATGTGTCGTAAGACCTCCTCCACTACCGTCCTTTGATGTTCTGTGATGGGAGGGGCCTTAAAAAACTCGTACAGTTTGTCTATCGTTATGCGGTTCATATCTGCGATATCAATCCCGCCTATCCTAAAGGCGAGTACCTCCGATTTTAGCTTCTTGCCCATGCAGGAGGGACATTGCAACGGCATTCGATAGTAGCTTAAAAAGACACGTATGTGCAGTTGGTAGCGCTTTGATTCCAGGGTCTCAAAGAAGTCATTCAGGCCATAAAACCCTTTTCCCCCATCATAGAGCACCTTCTTTTGCTCCTCTACCAATTCGCTAAATGGCGTATTTATATCAATGCCGTAGCCTGCGATGCGGTCAAGCATCTGTGTCTTCCACCACTTAAACGCTGGTTTTTCCCACGGCTCTATAGCACCTTCTGCCAGGGAGAGATGCTGGTCTGGTACGATGAGGGCCTCGTCGTACTTTAGGATATTGCCAAACCCCTTGCACTGTGGACAGGCCCCAACAGGATGATTGAAGGAAAACAGTACCGGAGTAGGTTCTGGCACCGCTGTGTTACATCTATCACAGGTGTTGCCTTGTAAAAAGTGTAACTCGTCTCCACCGTATATGATCACCTTAATCCTGCCTTCACCATACCTCCAGGCCAGCTCTATCGAGTCCGCAAGGCGCGATTCGTCCCTGATGACGACCCTGTCAACGACTACCTCGTATTGTTTCATGTTATCAGGCAAGACATTAATGCCGCCATCAAACATCTCTTTGATCTGGCCGTCTATGTAGAGTCTGTAAAATCCCTGCTCTCTGAGGGCTGCAAGTGGAAGTTGCGTGGTAAAGGTTATCATTGCCCTGGCGTTAGCGTGATTGGTTACAAGATGATGCAGCGCCATAGTAGGCGTCCATTTTTTTACCTCTTGGCCGCACTGTGGGCAGAATGGCGTGGAGATGCGCGCAAACATGAGCCTCATCAGGTCGTATATCTCCGTTACTGTCCCCACGGTTGAGCGTGAGCTTTTGACAGGGTTGCGTTGTTCGAGGGCAATGGCTGGGCGGATGTTGAGTATCTCATCGACGTCGGGGCGGTTGAGTTTTTCTAGGAACAGCTTGGCGTAGCTCGATAGGGACTCTATAAACCGCCACTGTCCCTCTGCAAAGATGGTGTCAAAGGCTAACGATGATTTGCCAGAACCGGAGACACCCGTTATGGCTACTACCTTGTTGTGGGGAATCCTAAGCGTTAGGTTTTTGAGGTTGTTTTGTCGTACGCCCTTTATTTCAAGCCAGTCGATGTCCAAGGGTGTCAATTACAGGGCAACTGCATATGAAACTCTCGTAGTTGAGGATTTCTTAGCGGCTCGTTTAAACGTTTCTCTCCAGGTATAATCTCAACTCAATTAGCGAGGTGGATTTTTTAATAAGCTCCCCAAACTCATCCAATTTATCTATCTATCAATGCTCCTAACCATATCCATAAGCCTAAGCCCCTCAGTGCCATACTTGATTTCAAGCATCCCTTCTATCCCTTCCCGCTTGCCCTTCGTGAATACATCCTTAAAGACTTTGCTGTCTTCTATATCAATGGTTATAGGCATATTCATTACCTCCACTTTTAGCTTAGTATACAACTTTCTTAACTCAGAAATATATAGTAACTTCCGGGTGCATAAGAATTTCATGGGGGACAATAAAAATTAATGGGGTCAAGGGGACTGGTCCCCTTGTGGGTGGGTCTGAGGGAGGGCAAAGCCCTCCCTCTTTACCACTTGCTCGACGATGATTAGAGCAGTTATAATATTGCGGGAGGTTTATTTATGGCTAAGAGACACATTAGAAAAGAAGGCGAGGCGCTGTGGTATCTGGAAAACGCTAGGGAGATACTAAAAGGCGCTCAGATAGAAAACAATATCTACATGGACAAGAAGCCTGTGAGGGAAGCCTTTGGAACTGCTTACCTAGCCGTATTGGAGGCCGTTAATGATCCGTTAATAAAGAAGGGCTTAACCGAAAAACAGTTACCTCAAAAGATAGAAATTTATAGAATTGCCCTGCAGGAGCATTTTTCGGTTAAGAACGGAAAGCTCTTAAAAGAATTCAATAGTCTCTATGACTCATTACACATAGCAGGCTACTATAAGGGTTTGCTTTATGAGGCACACATAGTTAAAGATGCTATGAAGGCTGCTGAAAGGTTTATTAAGAAGATATCAGGCGGTGTTTAATAGCCGGTAAGGAAGCCAAACCCACATTCCCTGTAACGATCCTTACGGAGGGATTAAACGCTCTCACACTCCCAGCCACAGAGAGGGTCGTTGACGCGTTCACCTTATATCTCAGGGAACTCAAGAAGTGGACAAGGGTACATAACCTAACCTCTATCACTGAGGATGTTGGCATTGTCCAGAGGCACTTTCTGGATTCGCTATTGTACTTAAGTTGCCTGCCAAAAGAAGCCCAGAGTGTGATTGACGTGGGCAGCGGGGCAGGTTTTCCGGGTTTACCTCTAAAGATAATCAGGCCGGAGCTGACCATGTACCTATTGGAGCCTACTGGTAAGAAGGCCGCTTTTCTCAGACACATGGTTACAACGTTATCCCTTATGGATGTCAAGGTGGTTCAAGGAAGGCTTGAGGATGCCTCTACCCTTATGCAGGGAACCAAGTTTGATGCGGCAGTAGTGCGGTCGCTATTTTCGATAGGAGATTTTGTCGCTAAAGCGGCAGATGTGGTAAAATCAGGCGGCGTTATGATCCTTAGCAAAGGCAGGGATTATAAAAAGGAACTTTGGGGGATCAATAGTGAAGACCTGTGCATTAGGGAGATCACTATACCTGCCACCGACATACAGCGATTTATCATAGTGGCAATCAAGGGGTGTTGATTTTAGCCTTACGTTTATGAAAGAATATAAGATGTCATAGAAACAGTGGGCGGTTAGCTCAGTTGGGAGAGCATCACGTTCGCAACGTGGGGGTCGGGGGTTCGAATCCCCTACCGTCCATATAAGCAACCTGTGGCCACATCGCTATTGTATATGTGTTTTCAACGATCATACTTGAGCTTAATCTGTGATTCAGAGCTGTAAATAAATAATATGTTCACCTATAGTATCAGGTGGAAGTTTATAATAGTTGTAGTGTGCTTAATCATAAGCGTTATAACGATCATAACTGTTATGAACATAAACACCCAAGAAATAGCCATAAAAAAAGAACTCAAAATGCATATCGATGTAATGAAAGATTCCATGAGGGAGAGAGCTATGGATTTTTCACATGGTTTAAGATCTACAATCGAAGAAGCCATGGCAACGTTTGATATCTCCAGCATAATCGCACAAACGGACAGATACGTTAAAAAGGCAAAGTACAGCGGTGAACCAGCCTATATCATATTGATGGATAGTAACTCGATGGCGCATATACATACCTTACATCCAGACTTATGTCAGACTAAACTTAGAGGGAAGGCTGATTTGTTTGCCATAACCCAGAGTAAAGAGACCGTTAACGAGTATGTTAGGGGAGATACTGAGTATATGGAGTCTATTGTCCCAATAAACTTTGCCTCTAGCCACTGGGGTGTCCTGCGAGTGGGTTATTCGCTTAAAAGACTTGATTCCATGATAAAAGATTCTTATAAAGAAATTAAACATAGAAAAAGCGAAATGGTATTTCATTCAATCATTGTAGCCATTGTCTTTATAATTATAAGTTCGATTATAGTTTTAATCCTTTCAGGCACATTAACAAATCCTCTTATCAATCTGACCAAAACGGCTGAGGAGATTGCAAAGGGGGATTTTTCAGCCTCTGATGGAATATCTGTGAGATCAAGGGATGAGGTTGGTATTTTAGCTCATACATTTATAGATATGACACATAAATTGAGAACCTCGCATGAACAACTAGAGCAATATAGCAAAACCCTCCAATTCAGGATTGATGAACTGGTCAATGCACAGCTTTCTATTCGTAAGCTATCCCAAAAAGTCTTGACAGCCCACGAGGAAGAAAGAAAAAGGCTTTCAATGGAGATTCATGATGGCATTGGGCAAACGCTTTCTGCATTAAAACTGAATTTAATGATTATAGAACGAGATATTAACGATGGCAGAACTGTACAGCCTACACTCATTTCTAATGTTGTAAAGGAAATCTCTACGGGTATAGATGAATTAAGAAGTATAATATTGGAACTGAGACCTACTTATTATCTGAGTAATCTGGATATGGGTGAAATATTTATTTTTTATGCAAAAAAGTTTGAACATAGATTTGCAATAAAGGTAACAGTAACAGTGATAAAATCAATGGAGATATCTGCGGTGATCAAGGACAATCTGTTTAGGGTATTTCAGGAAGCGCTACATAATATCTATAAACATGCCGGTGCAAATAATATTGAGGTGCAGTTAGACTGTGATAATAATATGTTAATATTATCAATATCAGACAATGGAGTAGGATTTGACACATCTAAAAACCAGGATTCACATAAAGAAGGATTGGGTATACTTACTATGCGTGAGCGCACAGAACTCCTCGATGGGACATTTACAATGGAAAGTTCTCCTGACAGTGGAACTACTATATTAATTAAGGTGCCAGTCCAATGATAAACGTTGTAATTGCTGATGATCACTGTCTATTCAGAGACGGTCTTAAAAGCCTTCTCTTGTCAGATAAGGACTTGGGAATAGTCATCTTAGGTGAGGCACAAAATGGGCAAGAAGCGTTATCTCTGATAGAAGAGAAAGCCCCTGACATTGCTGTTGTTGATATATCGATGCCTATATTAAATGGTATAGAAGTTATTAAATCTGTTAATGAAAAGGAGCTTGCCACCAAAATAGTTATTCTAACGATGCACAATGATCAGAAGCAACTTAAATTGTGTCTAAAGTTAGGAGCATATGGATACGTACTCAAAGATAATGCCTTTGAAGAACTCAAACATGCTATCCAAAACATAACCAATGGCAAGAAATATATAACCCCCTCGCTAATATTTGAAACGATAGACCTATATGAGGATGAAGTTAGCATCTTAACCAACCGTGAGAAGGAGATCCTTGTTTTGATAGCTAAAGGGCTTTCAAGCAGGAAAATCGCACAACTCCTGTACATAAGTATAAAAACAGTAGAAACTCATAGAACAAAGATTATGAAAAAACTTGATGTCCACAAAACATCAGAATTAGTTAGATACGCTATCAACATGGGTTTAACGAAGTAGTAATACTAAGTTGCATTCAAAGAGGTATATTATGTTTCAGAATGTAAGATGTTGTATTTTAATGGGGTCAAGGGGACTGGTCCCATTGCAGAGGGGTCTGAGGGGAGACAGAGTCTCCCCTTTTTTGACACCCTCCACGGCTTTCTTATGCGCCCCCTTCTTTATCTTTATTTGATTCATACACTTTATATATGTTATATTAATGTACATTGTGGATTCTTGTATATAGGAGGAATAATGAATGAAAGATTTTGTACGTGGGCAAAAATCAAAACTATCTGATATAGCCACCTCACAACAACTAATAATCGCCCTAAGCTGTATCAACAGCGCTAACGCCGCCTTGGACGTTAGTTGCTTCGGTCTGGATGCCAACGACAAACTCTCCGACGACAGATACCTCATCTTCTATAACCAGAAATCCTCTCCATGCGGCTCAATATCGGCAATCGGTCAAGAAGGTGACTACATCGAGAGATTCAACATAGACCTAAGTAAACTCCCATTGTATATAAAAAAGCTCGTCTTTGTGATGACCATAGACGGCAGCGCTGTGATGTCGCAGATCAAAAGCGGTAGACTCAGCATCATTGAATCTGGCATCGAGATGGCGAAATTCCAATTCGAGGGGGCCGATTTTGCCTCAGAGAAGGCGCTCATTATCGCCGAGCTTTACTTTAAAGACTTCTGGCGCTTTACCGCCGTGGGTCAGGGATTCAACGGTGGTCTGAGCGCCCTCTTGTCCCACTTCGGCGGCACAGAGACCTCTACCCCGCCTCAGCCGCAAAAAGAAAGTGCCAGCGGGACACAGATGGAGTCCAAAAGGGTCTCATTGGAGAAAAAGATAGCCGAAAAGGCCCCTCAACTGGTATCCCTCGTCAAGACCGCTCAGGTGTCGCTGCAAAAACACAACCTAACCCAACATACGGCAAAGGTCGCCCTCTGCCTTGACATCTCCGCCTCAATGAGCGCCCTATACAGCTCTGGGAAGATGCAAACCCTAGCTGAGCGGGTACTAGCCCTAGGCTGCAACTTCGATGACGACGGCTCTATTGACATGTTCCTCTTTGGCGAACAACCTCACGCTGTGGGTCAGTTCGGTATCGACAACTTCAACGGCTTTATAAAACAACTACTAAGAAACTACCCCTTGGAAGGCGGAACATATTACGGCAGGGTGATGAAGGTCATAAGAAACTTCTACTTTCCTGATGCAAGGGGCGATAAACGGACGTCTGCCGTTATTGCAGAGAAGCCCGTGTATGTGATGTTTGTAACCGACGGAGCCACCGCTGACCAGAGCGCGACTGAGGAGCAGCTCAGGTGGTCATCCTATGAACCAATATTCTGGCAGTTTATGGCAATTGGCAAGTCAAAGAAGGACGTAAAAAAGACCGGTATAAAGGGCTGGTTTCAAAGCGTTAGCGCCAGTGACTTTGCGTTCTTGGAAAACCTCGATACGCTGAGCGGCCGTTACGTGGATAACGCCAACTTTTTCAGCGTAGAAGACCCGCAGCATATAAGCGACAACGAGTTGTATGACCTCCTGATGGCGGAATATCCAGCGTGGCTTAAACTTGCAAAAGAAAAAAGACTTTTATATTGAAGCCTCATAACAAAATAGAAATAAAGGGAGTGTATGTATGCCTGAGTTTCAAGTAGTAGGAAATGTGGATCCCTTTTTGCTCGTAACGCTTAAAAAGGGAGAACGCATCTATGCCGAGTCCGATGCGATGGTCACCATGGATGCCGTCTTAGAGCTTAAGGGCAAGATGTCGGGAGGCTTCTTTGGCTCTCTGGCAAGGAAGTTGACAGCGGGTGAGTCCTTCTTTCAGCAGTCGCTTGAGGCCAACCACGGCGAGGGCCAGGCGCTGTTCTCTCCAATCCTCCCCGGTGATATCGAGATCCTTGACATCGGTGGAAATCAGTACCGCTTAAACGACGGCGCCTTTGTTGCCGCCACGGACGATGTACAGATAAGCGTAAAGACCCAGGGTATAGGCAAGGCCATATTTGGCGGGACAGGCGGGTTGTTTATCATGGAGACCTCAGGGCAGGGAAAACTGGCAGTGTCAGGGTTTGGGGCTATGTTTGGCTTGGACGTTAAACGTGGCTCAGACGTTATTGTGGACAACTTTCACGTTGTAGCATGGGACAGGAACCTCAAATACGAAATAAGTCTTTCCACGTCCAAGGGCGGTTTCTTTAGCAACCTGGTTGGCAGCGTGACAACCGGTGAGGGGATAGTCAACCGGTTCAGTGGAGATGGGAAGGTCTACGTGTGCTCCCGTAATCGCGGAGGTTTTCTCAGTTGGATAGCATCCAGTCTGCCGGGGGCTCAAAACAGGAACAACACAAGCAGTAGTAGAAACATCATTTAGGAGATGTATTATGGCAGTTAGTCTTTCCAAAGGACAGCAGATATCGTTAGAGAAGGAGGCCGGGGGCAGACTCACAAAGGTGATAATGGGGCTTGGCTGGGACGTCAAGAAATCAAAGGGATTCTTAGGATTTGGGCAAAAAACCAAACAGATTGATCTTGATGCCTCCTGCGTCCTCTTTGACGAGGGCGGCGCACAGGTAGATGAGGTGTGGTTTAAGCAGCTAAAGAGCAAGAATGGCAGCATTACCCACACGGGTGACAACCGCACAGGTGCTGGTGAAGGTGATGACGAGCAGATAATCGTTGATCTCACAAATGTACCTTCAAACGTCAAGACGCTGATGTTTGTGGTCAATAGCTTCACGGGTCAGAGTTTCAATGAGATAGAGAACGCCTTTTGCAGAGCTGTAGATCAACAGACCGGTAAAGAGATTGCCCGTTTCAATCTGAGTTCACAGGGGTCTCATACTGCACTGATTATGGCAAAGGTCTACCGTCATAGCGGGGAGTGGAAGATGCAGGCTATTGGCGAAAATGCAAGCGGACGCACGTTCAAGGACTTGATGCCCGTTATGCGTCAACATCTCTAAACGTCGTTTAAGACAAGGTAATATAAAAACATCTGTACTAAATAAAATGGAGGTTTTACAATGGCTATTAGTCTTACAAAAGGTAGTAATGTTTCCTTAACGAAAACCGATCCAAATTTAAAGAAGCTGGCTGTCGGTCTTGGATGGGACTCCCGTATCACTGATGGTTCAGCTTTTGACTTGGACGCCAGTGTCTATTTGCTCAACGCCAGCGGGAAGGTGCGCAGTGACAGCGACTTCATATTTTTCAATAATCTCAAGTCTCCAGAGGGAGCTATAGAGCATATGGGGGATAACCTTACAGGGGCCGGTGAGGGCGATGACGAGATGGTGAAAGTAGACTTAGACAAAGTCCCTGTCGATGTATCAAAAGTGGTATTTGGTGTTACAATCTACGACGCAGATAAGCGTAAACAGAACTTCGGTATGGTCCGCAACGCCTTTATTCGTATCGTTAATCAGGATGATAGTAAAGAGGTTGCCCGCTACGACCTCTCCGAGGACTATAGCACGGAGACAGCCATGCTCTTTGGCGAACTGTACAGACACAACAACGAATGGAAATTCAAGGCCATAGGCGAAGGGTTCTCTGGAGGCCACGCAGCAATGGCAAATAGCTACGGCGTTAACGTCGGCTAATCCTTTACTACCAGATTAAGGGGAATGGATAGTAAAAAGGGGATACCCTGTCTAATGCCGCAGGGGGTTGCGAACCCCTGCGGCAGAGGCAAAGCCCTCCCCATCTTTCATCTTTACAGCCTTAAGTCAACAGCATTACCCCCTCAGCCCCGCCCACAAGGGGCCAGTCCCATTGAGCAGGGGATCGCTTGCCCCCTTCATTATATGTACCTTGTCTACATAGATTTCTTATGCCCCCGACAATTTTAGGGGCTTGCTTTATTTCAAACAAAAATTTAATACTATTAAGATATTTACATACTAAGGAGTGATTTTATGAGTGACACCAGCATTATAGTCATAGACGATGATAAGAATAACTCCCAGCAGATAAGTGAAATATTAAGGCAGGAAGGTTATACAGTCTACAATACCACGACTAAAGCCGAGTCTGTAGCTCAGGTGAAAAAGGGGGCGCCTGGACTGGTGTTTGTTAAGTCGATGTTAATGGATGCAAGCGGGTATGAGATCATCAGAGATATAAGAAGCACACACCCTGATATACCATTTATCATGCTCACCGAGATTGACAAGAAATACGATGACCGGTATAGGACTATCTATAAGATCGTCGATACCGTCAAGATACCTGTGGAAAGGGATGAGCTTTTAGCTAAGACCAGGGCCCACATCGTTTATGCAGATGAACCTCTGAGCGAAACCGCCTCCTTCGACTTCGATAAAACTGATCTTATCGCAGAAAAGGAACCTCAAAAGCCTGAGCCTCCTAAATATGAGCGTGAACAAGAAGATGAACAAGACAATAAACAAGAAGAGCTGGCTGATACTCTTGGGTACGGTAAACATAAAAGTGATAGGGGTGGGCTGTTTGAGTTAGAGGAGGTAGAGCTTCAGAAGGACCCTGACATGGAGGAATTTGACCAAGACACTGAAATACTTGATGAAGTCCCAATGGAAGACTACCCTAAAGCCGAGGAGAAACCCGAATTTGCCAATCTACGAAAAAGGGCCTCAAGTTCCGATTTCGAAGAGGAGATAAAGCGCCAAAAGAAACCATACACAGAGGATATAACCACTATTGAACCTGACGAAGAGGAGTTTATAAGGTCTTTAAAAGAGAAAAACGATAAACGGAAAAAAATAATTGTTGGATTAGCCGCGGCAGTTTTCCTTGTAGTGTTGAGTGTGGTATACCTGTTTGGAGTCAAAGGCAAATCTACAAAAACCTCAAAATCTCTCATTGCGCAAAAAGGCAAACCAGCAGTCATGTCGCCTGTGGTAAAGGTCTCGCCTCCACCAACTCCGCTCCCTACTGTGCCGTCTGCTGTCGTTGAACCCACGCCTCTGCCGTTGAAACAGGTTTCTCCAGAGCCGCCTCAGCATATTACACCTGAATATGTAAAACCGGAAGAGGTCAAGCCCGACAAAAATGAGTTAACTGCAAAGGCACAACGACCACAACACAAGGAAAAGCCTGCAAAGAAATCTCCTAAACCCCATAATGTACCTGTAGAAAAAGCCGCCAAGTCTAGCGAAGAGGCAGTTGATGCAAAAGGGTCAAAGGCACACAAAGAGGTCAGGGCTGCAAAGGAGGTCAAACCGGCAAAAGCAGTAAAGTTGGCCAAGAAGGAGGAGAGAGAGACGCCAGTTGCGCCTGAAAAATCTTCTAAAGAGGCTTTCTCTATACAGCTAGGCTCCTTTGAAGACCCAGCAAATGCCAAACGATTAACGGAGTCGCTTAAGAAAGATGGCTTTAATGCCTTTGTCAAGGAATACCCCGGACAGTCAGGGCGAAATGTTACAACTCATAAAGTGTTTGTAGGGCGTTATGAAAACAAGACAGACGCTCTTAAGACGATGAAAAAGCTGAGAGATTCAAGAAAAGTGGACGTGATCCTTAGAAAGATCTGATGTCTATTTGAAAATTTTTTTATATACATATCAGAGCCGTGTCAACTGAAAGGTATTTATTAGCACAAGGGTGTTGCTTAAAATTGATTGAAACACCGTGTGTCTATCGTATCGGTAGTGATGATCTGTATGAAGTTGACAACAAAGCTTTTGAGTTTTTAACAAGGGCTGCCTCTCCTGAAGGAGCCTTAAGTGGTAATAGCGAGTTCGTTGAATTTTGCATACAAGAAGGCATCCTAACTCAGAACTCTCAACCATGTAAAAGACCCGTTATTGCACAATCACCGCTGCCATCCCTAAGATACCTTGAACTTCAGATCACCGATGAATGTAATCTGAGCTGCAAGCACTGCTACATTGGGGCGTCTCATCATATTAGAATGGATATTGAGCGGATATCAGCGGTTCTAATGGAGTTTGAGGATATGCAGGGGCTAAGGGTGTTGATTACTGGCGGTGAGCCGACAATGCATCCGGATTTCTTGAGACTCAATGAAATGCTTCCTCAGTTTAGCCTTAGAAAACTCTTGTTTACAAACGGTCTGTTGTTGGACAGCCATATGCTAGATATTTTAAACGTAGATGAGGTAGTAATAAGTGTGGATGGAATGCAAAACGGACATGAGACGTTAAGGGGTACAGATACGTTTAGCAGGACTATTAAGGCCATCGAGGCCGCTATCAGGAAGGGGTTTGACACGTCTGTCTCAACGATGATACATGCCTCAAACGTGGATGAATTTGACCAGATGCAGCAGATGTTTATAGATATGGGCGTCAAGGATTGGACGGTCGACGTTGCCGTTGTTGCCGGTAACCTTAAGCAGCATTCATTACTAAAGGTATCACCGATAACGGGGGGGAGATTGTTGAATTACGGTTTTGGTGGTGAGATACATGGCGGTCATAGCGAATATGGATGCGGCTATCATTTAATGTCCGTTTTAGCAGATGGCAGGGCAGCCAAATGCGCCTTTTATGCCGAACAACCGGTGGGCAGGATAGAGGAGGGTCTCCAGACTTGCTGGGAGCGCGTTAAACCCATACCTTTAGCCATTCTTAAATGCGACTGTGATGTAAAACTAATATGCAGAGGTGGGTGTCGGTACAGGGCTGCAAACTTTGGTGACCCGCTCGGTAAAGATTTCTACAGGTGTCACGCTAATCTATAACACGCAAAATGGTAGTCCTGCACAAGTAGTGGTGACATTAAGCTTAACACCCTCCCCTAACCCCTCCCATCAAGGGAGGGGAATTGAATATCACTACCTCTGCAGGACTACCAGTTTCCCGTACTAAATTTTATAATTTATGTTACAATTAAAGATAGATTATTATGAAGAAAGGTGGTGGAAAAGGTGACGATAAAAAAAGTAGCGAAGAAGGCAGCTATTACTTGCAAATGTAAAGGGTCTTGTTAGGAAACAAGAGTATATCGATTTTGTATACAAGGTTGATTAAAGAAAGAGGGATTAGCTCATCTCTCTTTCTTTATAACCTAATAGAGTTGGTTATGAAAAAAGAAAAGAGATATTATGAGAGATTAGTTAAAAATTTCTGTGCTTTAGTTACAGTGATTTTAGTATTTATGGCAGCGTCTCTATGCTGTGCTAAAGAAAGCGGGGCATTTTATAAAAAAGCAGCCTATAATTTTATGTTAGGCGCCTTAGCAGAGTCTTCAAGGAACTGGGAGGGCGCTTTAAAATATTATAGGGAAGCAATAAAGGAAGACCCTGAATCACCCTATCTGAAGATGCAGGTAGTGTTGATCCTCTGGCGACAGGGCATGGTAAACGATGCTATCAAGGCCAATAAAGAGATACTAAAGAAAAATCATGCTTACGTGCCAGCCTTAAAACTTATGGCTGAGATTTACAACTCTCAAAACGATTTTGATAATGCCATAAAGTCTTATGAGAAGATACTTGAACTCAATGTTGATGATAAAGATGCCTACGTATACCTTGGGGCAATGTATCTATCAAAACTTGATTATGAAAATGCTGTCAGGGTCTTCTCTGATCTTATTGCCAAAGACCCTGATAATCCTATGGGCAATTATTACCTCGGTGTGATAGCTACGGAGAAGGACGATCTCAATACAGGCGAGAAGTACATGCGCAAGATTTTAGAGTCTAACCCTGAGTTTGACTCCGCCTACGTTGCACTTGGGGTTATTGGGGTAAAAAGGGGCAATAAGGAAGAGGCCTTTAGCAATTTAAAAGAAGCTCTAAGGGTAAATCCGCATAATTTAAAGGCCCGCGAGATGCTCTCGAAGTACTATCTCCTGGATAAGGACTTTGGAAAGGCTGCACAGGAGCTTCAAGAACTAAGTAAAGAACTGCCAGAAAACCTTGAAATACATCTAAAGCTTGGGCTACTCCATATAGAAAACGGGAATTACGAAAAAGCCATTGAAGAACTCATGATCGTTAAGACAGCTGGTAACAACATAGCATCACGCTTTTATCTGTCTATAGCGTATGAGGCCATAAAAAAATATGACCTGGCTATAGAAGAGTTAAAACAGATAGTCAATATGGATCCTAAGAACCTAAATGCCTTTCTAAGACTTGGCTTTCTTTATGCGGAACAAGAAGACTACAGGATGGCCGCCAAATATTATGAAGAGATCCTGTCCTTTGATGAAAGCAAGCCTGAGTTCTTTTTATACCCGTCGCTGTCATATTCGCACTTGAAAGAATATGACAAGGCAAAGGAATTCCTACTTAAAGGAATTGGGAAGTATCCTAGTGACGAGGATTTGTTTTTTAACCTTGCCGTTATATATGAAAAGGAAGGCAACTTCGATGTGATGGTCAAGTATCTTAGAAAGGTGATAGAGTTAAACCCTAATCATGCCGAGGCCCTTAACTATCTTGGGTATAGCTACGTGGACAAAGGGCTCAACCTGGATGAGGCCACTGAATTGATAAAAAAAGCCTTAGAAATAAAACCCGAGAGCGGCTATATCACAGACAGTCTGGGATGGGCCTATTTTAAAAAGGGCATGTACTCTGAGGCATTGGTTGAGCTGGAGAAGGCCCTCACTCTGGTTACAGACGACGCCGTACTGTATGATCACCTCGGTGATGTTTATCATGTCCTTGGCATGGAAGAAAAGGCAGAAGAGGCTTGGAAAAAATCTCTTGAGTATGTCAAAGAAGATATTGGTCTTGAAGAAAAGGTTAAAGGCAAGATTGAACAACGTCAACATAAAACCAAAAAGTAAGGCGCTCCCTTAAGCCTGCGACGTTTGCCTGTGCTGCGCTATCGTGTCCCTGCAAAGATCAATTGGTTTATCTACGTTACCGGTAAGAGGGATGACGGCTATCATAATCTTTTATCCATAATGCAGACTGTCTCACTGTACGATGAATTGACAATTGAACCCGCAGAGTCACTTGAGCTTGTTACGGACATGAACGTGTCAGTAGCGGATAACCTGGTCTTTAAGGCCGCTTCGCTCCTGAAGGTTGACACAGGCAGTAATATGGGAGCAAAAATCCATCTGAAAAAGGTAATACCAACAGAGGCAGGACTTGGTGGAGGCTCAAGCGACGCCGCTTTTACCTTGCTTGGTCTGAATAATCTATGGAACCTGGGGCTTAGCACAGAGGAGTTAACAACGCTAGCCGCACGACTTGGTTCAGACGTGCCGTTTTTTGTAAGTGGCAACTGCGCCTTTGTCAGCGGCCGCGGCGAGGTTGTTACCCCTCTTAATGTAAACGCAGCCTATGACGTCTTAATAGTCAAGCCTCCATTTTCGATCTCAACCGCTCAAGCATATAAAAAAATCACTACCTATAGCAGCCCCAACTACTGTACCATCGACTTGATTAAGCATTTCTGTGATGCGTTAGACAGCGGCAGCTTTAACGCCCTCTTACCGCTTATGAAAAACGATATACAGGAGGCCATCATGGCCGATTACCCGATGATTGATGAGATACGTTTGGGCCTCTTACGCAACGGCGCACAGGCAGCTATGTTAAGTGGCAGCGGCTCAGCCGTTTTTGGGATCTTTAAGGATGCCCATAATGCAGAGGACGCATGTAGGAACCTTGCAAACTCTATACCTAACTGTCAGAGCTTTTTAGTTAAGACGTTATAAAATTCTCCTCCCCCGTTAAAAAGGTAGGGCTTTGCCCTCCCTAACCCCTAATGCTGTTGACTTAAGCATCTATGTAATATTATAGCAACCACGCCTGACATCTACGGGGTCAAGGGGACTGGTCCCCTTGCGTGGGGGTCTGAGGGGGAGCAGAGCTCCCCCTTCTTAAATCGAGGAGGCAATTCGATGGCTTGTTATACTTACGGCAGTAGATGTAAAATATGTAATGACGCAGATGTTAGCACTTAGGGATAAGGTATTGGCAGGCAAACGGTTAAACGATACCGAGACATTGGCCCTTGTCAGAGCGGAGGGACCATATGTGTACGAGCTATTTAGCTGCGCCAATTACATAAGACAGTTTTATAGGAAAGACTGCGTAGACCTCTGTTCAATAATGGGGGTTCTATCTGGAGGCTGCTCAGAGGATTGCGCCTTTTGTGCACAATCGATAAGCAGTAATGCCGACATAGATAGTTACCCGCTCAAGGACAAGGACGAGGTGCTTATGACAGCCCAGGGAGCTAAAGACAGCGGAGCCAAACGGTTCTGCCTGGTTACGGGCGGTAGAGCAGTCTCCAAGCGTAGCCTCTCCGACATTGCGGCTATGCTCTCCGACATCAGCGCTATGGGACTCCTGCCATGTGCCACACTGGGGCTTGTCGATATAGATGACCTGACCATGCTAAAACAGGCTGGCTTAAACAGATATCATCACAACATAGAGGCCTCTGAGTCGTTCTTCCCTGCGATATGCACCACTCACACCTTTAAGGATAAGCTCAAAACCATCGAAGCCGTAAAACAGACCGGACTGTCGCTGTGCTCAGGGGGGATTTTTGGCCTGGGCGAGTCATGGCAAGACAGGATAGACATGGCCAAGGTGATCAGAGACGTCGAGGCCAACTCTGTGCCGATTAACTTCCTTACACCAATAAAAGGCACAGCGATGGGAGGCCGGAGCACGCTAAACCCCATTGAGGCGCTTAAGATAATCAGCCTTTACAGGTTTATGCTTCCAGAGCGGGAGATCCGCATCTGCGGGGGAAGAATGCAGACACTAGGGCAGTGCAACTCCTTTATATTCATGGCCGGAGCTGACGGTCTCTTGATAGGCAACTACCTGACAACTCGCGGCAGAGCACCGTCTGAGGATCTCGAGCTGATCAAGATCGTCGGGCTTAGACCCTGTTAAAGCCGTGCTGTACAGTGTAAGGATGAGGGCGCAAAAGAAACAAACCCACGTATCTGGGGCTGAGGACATCTGCGCCGAAGATGTCGTCCATAAAGAAGCGGCCGACCTTGTACTACGCGCCCTGCAACACTCAAGGGGCAAACCAGATAACATCACGATCAACGTAGAATGTTTAGACATACCTCTACGCATGATACGTTCACTGCCCGTTGTTACCTGTCAGATAGAGGATGAAGAGGAGGCACAAAGGGCGCTCCAGCGGCTCTTGCTAAGTCTTGGGATTGAAGATACTGTTATCACAATGGCTCTTGGATTAATATATGGAGACAACCGGTTGACAGGAGCTGCCCTCTTTGACTCACAGACGGGGCAGAGGCTTGAACCTGTTCCCTCGAATGGGATACGGGTTTCAAGGCTCGGTATAACCCAACAGGCAAGAGACCTGCTCACTCAGCAGCTGGAAACGACCGTGGGACAGACGGGCTCGGTGCATAGGGTGATTGAGGCTGTCGTCCTTGCCTCAAAGGTTGCCTCTGCAAGGATAGATTCGGTCAGCGCAGTCATAGCCGAGCTGTGTGTCTCAGACAATCCTGACTACACAACTGGTTACGTTGCCTCTGAGAGATTCGGATATGTGCGCATCACCCATATTAAGCACAGTGGGGATTATGCCGGAGGCAGGGTGTTTTTCTTAAAACCAGACCTATCTTTAAATGATACGTTATTAAGCGATTTTATCCATTATATAGAGAGAGTGCCGGTAATTATAGACACTATCTCACCAATTCGAGGTATAAGGACAATAGATGAGATCATCGGCGCTACTAATAGTTAATCCAATATCAACAAAATATAAGGAATCAAAGATAGATGCGGCCAGGGCAATGCTCAAGGCCGCAGGCTACAGTGTAGACCTCTATCTGACACAAGAGAAAGGACATGCTGAGAGCCGGGCCAAACAGGCCGTTTCAGAGCCTTACTCGCTGGTGTTTGCCGGCGGCGGGGATGGGACGGTCAACGAGGTTGCAAACGGTCTGGCCTTTTCAAACTCTGTTATGGGTATCTTGCCACTTGGGGGCAGCAACGTCTTTTCAAGGGAGATTGGCTCCAAGGGAATGGTACATAGGGCTGTTGCATCGGCTATTGCAGGTCGACCTCACCGTGTGTCCCTTGGACGCATACGTGCGCCCTGGGGTAGCCGATACTTTACAACGATGTCGGGCATAGGGTTTGACGCCCTTACGGTGTACAATGTCGATAAGGCCTTAAAAAAGGTGATCGGTGTTCCAGCCTACGTAGTTAGCGGGATAAGATGCCTACTAAGCTACAAGACTGAGGCGATCACCCTGCGGGTTGACGGACGGGACATCAGCGGGTACTCAGCCATTATTAGTAATGCTACACGTTACGGCGGTGATTTTCGTATCGCCCCACAGGCCGGCATCAACATGGCTGACCTCTATGTGCACGTCTTTCAGGGATGGGGCAGAGGCGCTCTGTTAAAACACACAGCAGGCATATTGGGCGGGCTGCAGCTTGATAAACTAAGCGGGGTTTTGGGGTTAAGATGCAGCAGTATCAGCATTACAGCCGAGAGCCACATACAGATGGATGGCGATTACTTCGGTAAATGCAGCACAAACGATCCCGTGGAGATAGACGTATGCAAAGATGCCTTGATGCTCGTATATTAGTAGTGCTTCCCGCCTACAATGAAGAAAACAACATCGGCGGTGTCATAGACAAGATACGTACACACAACGTAGTCAACGATATCCTCGTAGTGGACGACGGCTCAACAGATGAAACTGAGTTAGTAGCCACAAACAAGGGTGTTGAGGTCATCAAGCACACCATCAACCTAGGCTACGGCGGGGCCCTTCAGACGGGTTTTCGCTTTGCACTAGAAAAGGGGTACGATTATGTCGTAACCTTAGATTCAGACGGTCAACATGACCCTCAATACATTTGTAATCTCTTTGACGCGATGCAGGAGACAACCGCTAACGTGGTCATAGGCTGCCGTATAATAGACCAAAACTATAGGATGGGCTTTGCCAGACGCATAGGGTCGTTTATCTTTTCCTTCATTACGATGCTGTATACAGGTAAGAGGTTTACTGACCCAACGAGCGGCTTTCAGCTTATTGATAAAAAAGCCTTTAAGTATTTATCAAAGGGTGACAACTATCCGTTGGACTACCCAGATGCCAATATTATTATACTCTTACACAAGAACAGTTTCACGGTAGTTGAGACCCCTGTGCGTATGTACGAACGACGCAGCGGCAAGTCCATGCACAGCGGCTTAAAGCCGGTCATTTACGTCTTGCGGATGCTTCTGTCCATTGCTATGGTGATTCTCAGGAGGGACTGAAGATGTCGATAGGGGCAAGGGTCTTTATAATATGTTTGGGTATCTTTATCTTTGGATTTGTGTTCGAGCTTGTCAGACGCAAGAGCTTTAGAGAGGATCTATCGATCTTGTGGTTTGTTGTAGCCTTCTTCATCGTCATCGGCGCTTTTGCCGATTTTTTGATCAACCCGTTGGCAAAGCTCCTTGGTATAGGTTATCCGCCTATTATGATCTTGGTGCTTTTGTTTGTCCTGTTGATATTAGCCCTTTTGTACTTTTCAGTTGTCATCTCAGACCTAAAGAGCAGGCTCAAGGAGTTGACGCAAAAGACCGCCTTTTTAGAGCACGAATTGAGGTCTTTAAGAAAGGTTAACGCTGCCCAACCTCAGCCCCCTCTGCAAGGGGACTAGTCCAATAGCAACCACACCCTGACATTTAAGGGGTCAAGGGGACTGGTCCCCTTGTGGGTGGGTCTAAGGGAGGGCAAAGCCCTCCTTTTTTTCATCTTAACAGCCTTCAGTCAACAGCATTAACTTGAGTGGGGGCTGAGGGCATCGCTTTTTTGTATGAAAGGTTGAAGAAGAAGTCTGACGCCCCTGACGTGCTTGGGTCTTCAACGAACGAAAGCTCTGCGTAATCCTTATTGAGCCTGTATCTTGCCCCTATTGCAAGCACCACGGCAGGTCTGTCTATTTGTTGGATATGGGTTTTGGGGTAGGCAGAGCCTTGGGCAGTGAGCTGTCCGATGAGTGAGATTTGTTTTGATATCTCATACTCTAAGGCTGCACCAGCGTAGAGATAGTTTCTGAGCTTAATCGTCTCATATCCTCGGTAGTTGCCTGGAAAGACAACACCTGCAATTGCGTAGGTCTGAAGGCTGTTACTAAGGCTTTTGCTTATCATAAGGCCGCCGCCTGCATCAAGGCTGCCGTTACCGATGCCCGTTTTTGGGCTGCTGCCAGTTGGAAGCTCTACCTCAAACACTATACTAATGAGCGGGTCTGAGGTCAGGAGCGCCTTCTTTATGCCAAGCCTGATGTCGCCTAACCCAAACCGTCCGTCTTTGCCTTCTATCAGCACCTTGCCATTTTCCTTGAGGTTAAAAAGAAACGAGTTAACCGGTCTGTTCCTTCTACCGTAGTCGTCAAAGCCAAAAGTATCGTGATACTTGTTAATAAAGCCATCCATAAAGCCTGCGTTAAAACCGACAATGGGGAGTTCTGCCGTTATCTCTATAGTATCGTATATGATCCTTCTCAGTCCAAGACGCAGCTCAGTACTTTCCAGGTCAAGGCCGACAGAGTAGTCCCTTGACTGTCTTACCATGTGAATGGAACTATAGGCGAGGTTCACCGTCATGCAATCCTGCACCTGTGGCGATTCAAACCGCGGCGACAGGATATTTAAGGTCAGCGGGAACTGATTTTTTACTTGCAGGGGACTATCGAATGCTGAAACACTCAAAGGTATCATAAGGGTAAGGAGAAGGGATGTTAATATAGTAGCATTTACCGCCACTGTTTTAGCTTCTCGGTGATGAAGTTGACAATCCAGAGATGCTCGTCAATCCCTCTGCCCTTGATAAACATCGGTTGTCCGAAGGCAAAGTAGACGGTTTTGGCGGGGTCTATAATGCCAAAATCCTTAATGAGCTTACCGCTGCCCCAGGCGTCCGTCTTAAGTGCAACGGGGATAACCGGTACGTTGGCCTGTACAGCTAGCTTAATCCCGATAGAGTTGAACGTCTTGCGGTCAAACTCTATACTCCTGCTGCTTTGAGGGAAGATAAATAGAGATCTGCCCGCTGCTAAAATCTCGCTTCCCTTAGTTAAAACCGTGGCCAGGTCTTCGCGGGCGTTTTTACGGCCAACGACAATAGGCCTCATCGACATCAACAGATGGCTAAAGACTGGATACGTTGCAAGCTCCTCCTTTATAACAAATGTGATGTCCTTGTAGTTTCCCATAATGGCCGGCATGGCAAGCGTCTCTAGTACGCTCATGTGGTTGCCTATAAACACACACGGACCATTCAGACCGCTGACGTTATCCAATCCCGATATGTCAAACCTGACTCCTACAGCTTCAAGGCTCGTAAAGACGCGGCGGCTACTCATACACACCCCAGGATGCCCGTAAAACCTTGCATATTTGGCTAAAAAGCTGCCGTGAGAAACAATGGCCGCTAACTTCGGATAAAAAACCAACGCTGCGAGATCCTTGGAGAAGCTCACTCCAGGTTTAGTTCTATAGCAACCGTCTTGTAACGGCAATGCCTTCATCTTATGATAGTATAATAGATTTTCAAGAAAAATTCATCCTGACAGTAAAATTTTTTGTATCTTAGATTTATATTTCATGGTAATTATGCTTTTACGCTTTCTGGATTCCTGTTTGCCCCTGTTTAAGCCAGGGGCAGGCTGTGGAATGATATATTTGGGAAACTGCCATTACTGTCATTCCCACGAAATTGAGAATCCATCCCTTCCACAAGGGGACCAGTCCCCTTGACCCCATTAAAGCATGTTTTTGTTCCCATAAGCTTCTTATGCGCCCACAAAATTTCCCCTATTGACTTTATGAGAATGAACTATATAGAATTAGAGTTTATATAACATGGGATAATATAAGATTAAGATATCAAAAGAGAAGGAGACTTGGAATGAAAATAACAATAACGTTATTAATAATGCTGGTGTTTTTTACAGGATGTGCTAAAGATAGAACACCAATCGTAATAAAGGAAGGGATGATTGAGTTTTCAGGTTCGTATAAGGTGATACGAGGTACAGGGATTGCTAGTGGTGCAATCTGGATGGACTATTTTGATAATCTTAAAAATGTGTATGGGTTTGGTTCTATTGCACATGTTAGAGGGGAGGTAACGATCTTCAACTCTAAGCTATATGTTTCAAAGGTCTACGACAAGACTGTTAATATGTACGACAAAACCCGATATAAGGTGAATGATCCGTCGTTTGGATTACAGGAAGCCTATCAATTTGTGTGGTTACAACAGGAAGAGTGGCAGGACATACCCATACCAAATACCGTTAAAACCTATAAGGATCTGCAATTGTTTGTCAAGGAGCAGGCAGAGAAGGCTGGTCTTGACGTAGGAAAACCGTTTGCTTTTTTGATGTACGGAATGCCAACAGAATTCAAATGGCATATATGCAGTAACGTCTATGATGTAAAGGAGTTCCCAAGGAATACATTTATCATATCAAAGGTTCAATACTATACAATAAAGGAGATGATAGATATCATAGGAGTTTATGCACCAGTTGATTCAGAGTTGTATTATGAACAGTTTGATCTCAGAACGTTTTCACAAGTAAAAGAGGATGTAATCATGCGTCTTCATTTTGTCTCTCGAGATAGCGATGCGGCTGGACGTCTTTATGACTTGATACTTGGCCCTGACATGGTGCTGCGATTACCGGTAAGACCGCCTGTAGTAAACCCGTCTGTAAAGCCAAAATAGCACAAATAGCCTAGTAGTTTGAACTAGGGGATGGACACATGGTGTACAATGCCCCTTTATAAATTTAAACGAACGCATCTGGTTTCGTTATTAAACAAACTAAGAACTCTTTACGTTTTGTTAATTAATCATCTTAACAACATGTTAATCCATCTTTAGAAATACACCGCATCTAAATCTTAACTACCTGTTATCATTGCGTTTTTCTATTGTGCTTATCCGGCACAGTATTTGCATGTTCTGCATGTTATTGGCGAACAAACACTCTCTGTGATATCTATGATAATTGGAAAAAAGGTGCAATAAGATAGAAAGGAGAATAACAGGTATATTTATGTTAAATCTAACGTACAATGAAACAGGTGAAGACATAGGAGTCCTATCGTTAATGGGCGAGCTGGTAATAGCAAACGCCGATGAGATAAAAAACGGTTTGCTGTTGGCCTTGGGAGACACCAAACAGCTTAAGCTAAACATCAGCGATGTAACGGAGGTTGACCTGTCCTGCATACAGATCCTGTGTGCCGCTCACAGGTTTGCCACTAAACTTAAGGGACATCTGAGCTTTGCAGTAGAACCGCCAGAGGTATTTAAGGATGTCGTAAGAGCCACTGGTGTTGCTAGACATAAGGGCTGCGTGCACGATGTAAACAATAGCTGCTTGTGGCTTAGAGATTGGGCCTGATATTAATCTGAACAGATAGGGAGTTGATCCTATGAGTGAAAGTCAATTTAGAGAGGCCTTCAGAGAAGAGGCTCAAGAACATCTAACAGATCTTGAAAACACCATTATGGAGCTTGAAGAGAGGCTTGATGACGAAGACCTTATAAATAGGGCATTTCGTTCTATGCACACGTTGAAGGGATCCAGCGCTATGTTCGATTTTACTGATATCTCAGCCTTTACACACAACATAGAGACCGTATTCATGCTTGTCAGAGACGGTAAGATGAAGATGACAAAGGAGATACTCTCGCTATCTATGCAGGCCAGGGATCAGATAAAATACATGCTTAATCCTGAGACGGGTTCCGAGCTGTCAAACACATCCAAGCGGGAGGAACTCACAAAAAGGTTTAAGGCAATAGCTCAGGGGCAAGATAAGACCGGCGATACCGCTGTCAAGGAAGCCTCTCCCGCGGCTACTGCTCCGGAAAAGAAAAAATACACCTACCGGATACGCTTTCGTCCACACTCGAGTATCTTTATGATGGGTACAAACCCTATCCTCCTTGTCAAGGAGGTGGCCCAGCTTGGACGCTCAAAGGTAGTGGCCCATACAGATAACATACCATTCTTGGATGAGTACGACACTGGTTTGTGTTACATATTCTGGGATATAATCCTTACGACAGACAAGGGAATGGATGCGATAAAAGGCGTGTTTGTCTTTGTAGAGGACGATTGTGAGTTAAAGATTACCGTTATTGACGAATCAGACTCCTTTAGCGAAGATCTTGACTATAAAAAGCTAGGCGAGATACTCTTAGAGCGCGGTGACATTCATCAGGAGGACCTTGACGAGGTACTTGGTACACGTAAACTCCTTGGAGATATGCTCGTTGATGCTGGTCTTATACAAGTAAGTCATATTGAGGCTGCCCTGGTTGAGCAGGAGCACATACGTCAGGAGCGTCAGGGTCGTCAGAGGCCGGAGGAGACTATATCTACCATAAAGGTGCCTGCTGAGAAGCTAGATAGGCTGGTCAACCTTGTGGGTGAACTCGTGACCGTTCAGGCCAGGCTCACGCAGATGGCGGTCAAGCGGGTTGACTACGAGATGTTGTCAGTGGCCGAGGAGGTCGAACGTCTTTCCTCAGAACTAAGAGACAACACGATGAACATAAGGATGCTGCCAATTGGCACCATCTTCAATAGGTTCAAACGGGTCGTGCGAGACCTGTCAAACGAGCTCAAAAAAGAGGTTGAGATGACCACCGAGGGTGAGGCCACAGAATTAGACAAGACCGTAATAGAAAAGCTCAACGACCCTCTCGTCCATCTCATAAGAAACAGCATAGACCACGGGATAGAGACACCTGATGTCCGTGCTGCCGCTGGTAAACCCCGCAGGGGTACCATTCATCTGTCGGCGGAGCACTCTGGCGCTCATGTGTTGATACACATACGGGATGACGGTATGGGGCTTGACAAAGAGGCCATAAGACTCAAAGGTATTGAGAGGGGTCTAATAAACGCATCGGCAGAGCTGTCGGACAACGAGTTGTTTTCGTTGATATTTGCAGCCGGCTTTTCAACAGCAAAAGAGGTAACCAGCGTATCGGGCAGGGGTGTGGGGATGGACGTGGTTAGGCGCGCCATCGAGTCCCTGAGAGGCTCTATTGAGTTAAACAGCGTAACGGGCAAGGCAACGATCATTTCCATTAAGCTGCCTCTGACGCTGGCCATTATAGACGGACTTTTAGTAAAGGTGGAAAAAGGCCAGTTTGTATTACCGCTGGCCTCTGTCATAGAGTGTGTATCAATCACTGCGGAGCAGATCAGCAGGGCACACGACAACGAACTGGTCATTGTGCGTGGTGAGATAGTGCCCTACATAAGTCTGAGAAAGCAGTTCTACATAGACGGCAAGTCTCCTGAGCTGCAACAGGTAGTCATAACAGAGGTAAACGGCGCTCGCGTGGGGTTTTTAGTTGACCACGTCGTTGGCGAGTATCAGACTGTTATTAAAAAGCTCGGCGGCCTTTATAAAAACGTAATAGGCATGTCGGGGGCCACCATTCTAGGCGACGGTTCTGTGGCTATCATCTTAGACGTCCCGCGCCTTATAGATCTGGCCAAACAAGAGCAAGGGTTACAGACGAATAGAAATATAAGCAAGGGGGGTTAAACATGTAAAAATTATGGGATTAAAGGGCTTTCAAAAGTGCTTAATGAAGTAAACGCCGTAGGCATACGGTAGACTATTATAGAGAGGTGGATACTATGAAGTGGTTTTATGACATGAAAACCGCGACGAAGCTGGTGGGCAGCTTTGTTGTTGTCGCGTGTATAACGGTAATAGTAGGTGTCGTCGGTATTGTCAATCTCCACAAAATTGACGACGCCGACACATTCTTGTATGAGAAAATGACAGTACCGATAAGTCAGATTGCCGACATAACCCAGGATTTTCAACGAATAAGGATAAATCTAAGAGATTTTGCGACGGCAACAAGTAAAGAAGAGAAAGCTGAAGCACTTAAAACGATAAATTCTCTTAGAAACAATATAGACAAATTATCCTCGGAGTTTGAAAAGACGGTTTTTACAGAAGAAGGTAAGAAAGTGTTTAACAATTTTTTAGATACCCGAAAGGCATATGGATCGGTCATAGATAGGATCGTAGAACTTGAAAATGCAGGAAAAGAAACGGAGTCTTTAGAGCTAATGAAAAATGAGGGGAAAAAGGCAGCCCAAGCAGAACAGGTCGCAATAGACGCCCTCCAGGAAAGAAAGTTAAAACAGGCGAAAGAGACATCCGATTCAAACACAGTTGTTGCTAAAAATGTTTCAAACCTGGTACTTGCCATAACCATAGTCGGATTTATCATAGCTATATTGTTGGGTATGTTTATATCGGCTTCAATAAGCAACCCATTAAAGGCTATGGTCAAGGCGGCTGATGGTATTGCCGTTGGCGATTTAGGTGTCAACATCGAGTATAACTCAAGGGATGAGGTTGGAATGCTTGCTCAAGCCTTCAGGTTTGTTATAGACAACATCAGGGAGTCAGCCTCAACGGCTGAGAAGATTGCCGGCGGCGACCTGAGTATTGAGGTCAAGGCAAAATCGGATAAAGACGTACTCAGCAAGAGCATGCAGTCGGTTGTTGAGACCTTGCGCAATCTGGAGGCAGAGGCGGCAATGTTGACAAAGGCAGCGGTTGATGGTAGGCTTGCAACCAGAGGCAATGCCGAGAATTTCAATGGCGGCTACAGAGAGATAGTTACTGGCGTTAATAAGACCCTGGATGCCGTTATAGGACCTTTAAACGTGGCAGCAAACTATGTAGACAGAATAAGCAAGGGTGATATACCGCCAGCCATTACAGATACGTATAACGGAGACTTCAACACTATCAAGGGCAACCTTAATGCTATGGTAAAGATGATGAACGAGCTCTTGGCTGAAACCGACGTCATCATCAATGCTGCTGCCAACGGCGAACTAGACAAACGTGCCAACGACAAGCTCTTTGTAGGCGGCTGGCAGAAGCTCGTCTCAGGTGTCAACGACACGATAACCAACATAGTCAACCCGCTGATGGTAACGGCCGATTACGTGGATAAAGTCTCAAAGGGCGTGATACCACCAACGATAACGACCGAGTACAAGGGACAGTATAACGTTATCAAGGGCAACCTAAATGCTATGGTAAAGATGATGAACGAGCTCTTGGCCGAGACGGACGTCATAATCAACGCTGCTGCCAACGGCGAACTAGACAAGCGAGCCAACGACAAACTCTTTGTAGGCGGCTGGCAGAAGCTCGTCTTAGGCGTCAACGACACGATAACCAATATAGTCAACCCGCTGATGGTAACGGCCGATTACGTGGATAAGGTATCAAAAGGTGTGATACCACCAACGATAGCGACCGAGTACAAGGGACAGTATAACGTTATCAAGGGCAACCTAAATGCTATGGTAAAGATGATGAACGAGCTCTTGGCCGAGACGGATATTATTATCAAGGCTGCAGCTAATGGAGAGCTAGACAAACGTGCCAATGCCAATTTGTTCGTAGGCGGCTGGCAGAAACTCGTCGCCGGCGTCAACGACACGATAACCAACATAGTCAACCCGCTGATGGTAACGGCCGATTACGTGGATAAGGTATCTAAGGGCAACATCCCTCCAGCTATTACTGCTGAGTACAAGGGGCAGTACAATCTAATCAAAAACAACCTAAACTCCTGCATCACAAACATCAACGCGCTCGTAGCTGATGCAAACGTACTTGTAGAAGCAGCGGTAGCCGGTAAACTTGCTACCAGGGCGGATGCAACTAAGCACAGCGGGGACTACAGAAAGATCGTCGAAGGTGTAAACAAGACCCTCGATGCCGTGATAGGACCGCTAAACGTTGCAGCCAACTATGTTGACAGGATCAGTAAGGGCGACATGCCGGAGGTCATCACCGATAGTTACAACGGAGACTTCAATACGATCAAGAACAACCTAAACGTACTAATTAAGGCTATGAACCGTATAACAGATGTGGCAAAGGAGATAGCCAACGGTAACCTCGTTATCGAGGTAAGAGAGAGGTCGACAGAAGATGAACTGATGAGGGCACTAGGGGCTATGATTCAGAAACTTACGGAGATAGTTACAGAGGTTAAAACCGCATCAGATAACGTGGCGGCAGGAAGCACGGAGTTAAGCTCCAGCTCTCAGGATATGTCTCAGGGCGCTACCGAACAGGCAGCCGCGGCAGAACAGGCCTCATCCTCTATGGAGGAGATGTCGGCCAACATCCGGCAGAATGCAGACAATGCCCTTCAAACCCAGAAGATATCGGAGAAATCCGCAGTCAACGCTGAGGAAGGCGGCAAGGCCGTATCAAAGACCGTAACTGCAATGAAGGATATTGCCGGTAAAATATCAATAATAGAGGAAATAGCCAGGCAAACGAATCTGTTAGCACTCAATGCGGCAATAGAGGCCGCACGTGCAGGAGAACACGGTAAGGGGTTTGCCGTTGTTGCCTCCGAGGTCAGAAAATTAGCAGAGAGAAGTCAGATGGCGGCTGGCGAGATCACACAATTGGCCTCGGCAAGCGTTGAGGTAGCCGAAAAGGCCGGTGAGATGCTGTCTGTTATCCTCCCAGACGTTAGAAAAACGGCAGAACTTGTACAGGAGATAAGCGCTGCAAGCAACGAACAAAACGTGGGCGCCGAGCAGATCAACAAGGCTATGCAGCAGTTGGATCAGGTTATACAGCAGAACGCATCAGCATCGGAGGAGATGGCCTCCACCTCTGAGGAACTCTCATCCCAGGCCGAACAACTACGGGCGATCATCTCTTTCTTTAAGATCGGCGACGAAGGCAGGGAAGGTTCCTCGGCAATCGTACGTAGAAGACCGCTCTCCTTACAAAAAACAAAGGCAGCCCACGTTGCTAAAAAAGACGCCGACAGATCCGAACCTCACGCCAAACAAAAGGAGCTCGGAGATAGAAAAAAGATAGGTGTATCCCTGGCTATTAAAAACAGTGACAGCGACAATGACAGCAGAGATTTTGAGAGGTACTAAAGAATTACCATAGTTGCTAATAGAAGGGAGGGCTTTGCCTACTGACGCAGGGGTTCGCAACCCCCTCCCTCAGACCCACCCACAAGGGGACCAGTCCCCGTGCCCCCATTATATCGCAGTTTATACATAATGTTTCAATCGCATACTGAAGTATTACCTTTATGTCTGTTTACTTTGAAGTTTGAGTATCCGTTAATGTAACGTATATTTACAAACTTCATTTCTCTTGTTTATACTATTGGTCGTGTTTATGAAGGAGCTTCTTTTAGACATTGTCAGTATTGCCGAGACGTTGATTTTGCCCAAATAGTGTATGTTTAAAATGAAGTCTTATAGAGTCGTTTTGCTTATTGCCTTGTCTATTGTAATTGTTTTACCGCTTGTAGACGTTTTTTTGGTCTACCCTGCGTTTATTAATCTCTTGGTAAAGAGTACGGAGGATGAGGCGGTACGTGTTGCTAGACACATGTCAGCCCTTTTACCCTTGCAGGATAAAGGGATAAAGAAGGACTCGTTACCTGGTGATTTTTCCTTTAAGATAGAGGCGTTAAGGACGGACTTCAATATTGTTAAGGTGAAGCTGTTTGCAATAGACGGTCAGGTCTTGTTCTCTACTGACCCTGCGGACGTTGGCATGATAAACACGAAAGAATACTTTAAAAATGTTGTCATTCGTGGACAGGTCTTTACGAAATTTGTGCAGCAAGGCGTCAAATCCTTAGAAAAACAGAAATACAGTTCTGACGTTATTGAGACATACGTACCGGTTTTTAGAAACTCTAAGGTAATCGGAGCATTTGAGATCTATTATGACGTTACATCCAGAAAAATGGCCCTAGACAAACTTATCAGCCGATACTTCATTATTCTTTTTATACTGGCTTTTAGCTACATACTCACGATCATCATCATCAACCTGAGGGCCAAGGCAACAGAAACCTTGCAGCATGACATGGAACATGACAAACAGTCGGCTGTCAAGTTGGTGGCAATTATGATTGTTGTAATATTTGCTACAGAAACCTTAATTATGCTTTTTATACATTACATTATACCGTCTTTACCTGACATGTTAGGGGGCTTTGTTGACAGCTTCCTGTTGGTAGTTATTGTAAGCCCTGTTCTGTACGTGTTGGTCTTTAGACCCATGCTGGCTCAGATAAGACATCGACAGCAGGCAGAACACTTAAGCAAGGAGACGTCTGTTTATCTTGACAACATATTAAATTCCTCTACAGACATGGGCATAATTGCTACTGACGTCAACTTACACATTAAGTATTATAATCAGGAGGCCGAAAAGCTATTGGGTTTTGGCAGGGATGTGGTGTTAGGGAAAACCGTCATGCAGATGCACGTGATGGCAAGAGTAAGTCCGTTGCGTTTTGATTCAATCCTGAAAAGACTCCAAAATACGGAGTCCCACTCTTTTGAGTTTCAACTAAAAAAAGAAGACGGTGTACACTATATAGAGGCTAGGGTCAGTGGTATATGGGACAACCAGACGGTCTTAGCCGGCTACGTTATGACAATTAAGGATACCACTGTGCACAGGGCCGAGCAGGAACAGATGCGGCGTCTCATTCGGAGTGTTGAATCAGCAGGGGAATCTGTTATCATAACGGACATCTCCGGTGTTATCGAATACGTAAATCCCTCGTTTACAAAGCTGACCGGATATACGATATCTGAGGCAATCGGCAAGAACCCCAAAGTTTTAAAAAGCGGTCTTCACAGTAATAGCCTTTACAAAGAGCTTTGGGACACAATCCTAAGTGGTGAGGTATGGTCTGGTGAGATTACGAACAAACGAAAGGATAGGACATTGTATGAGGTGCAGCTTACCGTTGCTCCGGTTTTTGGAGATCAAGGAAAAATCGAGGGTTTTGTTGCGATTCAGAGGGATATAACTGAGCTTAAGGAGCTGCACAAATCTCTGGAGCAAAAGGTAGAAAGTGGGATCAGGAAAATTTTCCAACAGCAGCAGATGTTGGTACAACAATCCAAGATGGCCACCATGGGGGAGATGATCGGGTCCATTGCCCACCAGTGGCGCCAACCCCTCAACGCCCTTGGCTTGATAATCCAGGACGTAGAAGACGCATATGAATATGGAGAGCTGGACAAGAACTACATCGACAATCTTATAAAAGACTCTATTACGCAGATTAATTTTATGTCTCAAACCATTGATGATTTCAGGAACTTCTTTAAACCTTCAAAAGAAAAAACCACGTTTAACATTGTCAAGGCAATTAAAGAGGTCATCGTTATGGTTAAGGCCATGCTAAATAGCAAGAGTATTAAAGTTGAGACTGAAAGCGAAGAAGATATTACCGTTACCGGATACCATAACGAATTCATGCAGGTTATACTCAACATGATTAATAATTCAAAGGATGCTATCTTAGAAAACAGGATAAACAACGATATTCATGGCGGTATAATATCAATAAGCATAAATAAGCATGATGGTATTGTGAAAATAGAGATCAAAGACAACGGAGGCGGCATCCCTGAACACGTCAAAGAGCGTATATTTGAACCATATTTTACAACCAAAGGTGAAGAGCATGGCACAGGGATTGGTTTGTACATGTCAAGGATCATTATTGAAAAAAACATGGGCGGTCACCTTTACGTTGATAATTACGTTAAGGATGGTGTAAGCGGTGCAATCTTCACAATAGAGATATAACCACAGCAGTAATCGTTCAACCGTATGTATTAAGAAGGGGAGGCTCTGCATGTTGCCGCAGTGGGTCGCAACCTCCTCCTCAGACCAGCCCACAAGGGGACTGGTCCCCTTGCAGAGGGATCTGAGGGGTAATGCTGTTGACTTAAGGTTGTGAAGTTGAAAAAAGGGAGGGCTTTGCCCTCCCTTAGACCCTCCCACAAGGGAACTTGTTCCCTTGACCCTGTAAATGTCAGGCGTGGCTGCTTAAAATGTCGCCATGTGCATACATGTTAATGCTTAAGTCAACAGCATTAGGGCTGAGGGGCATGGCGCAACTTCTATTTCCAAAAAACACGATGTTTTTCTTATGCACCTTTTTCCCTGCCACTATTTGACAAAACCTTATCAATGCCTATATAGTTATATACTTGTACTAAGGAAGTAATATATGATGAGGAATACATATGTGTAGATTAAGCGCAATAACATCAAATGACTACATATCGCCCATCGAAAACATCCTGGCCCTCGAGACCATGAAAGAGGGACATGATGGATCGGGTATGGGGCTTATCTTAAAAGACCTCGGCGGCGATTTCCAGCAACTCAAACAATACCCCATCCTATCGGGGATATGCTCAAAGAGAGGACTCAAGACCCTCGACGACTACATGACCGGTGAGGGCTTTAGGCTCATCCACACGTGGTCGCCTACACTCAAACACCTAAAGGGCGTCAAGGCGAGGGAACACTACTTTGCAAGGGCATACGACTACCCTCCCCATGTCGCAGACAGCCCCACGGAGGTCAAGGAAGAACTCCTCCTTCGGACACGCTTGGCATTGCGCATGATGGGCGAAGAGGACGAATCGATCATCGTCTTCTCCTTCTACCCCGACGTCATTACCCTTAAGGAGGTTGGGGATCCGCTGCAACTGTGTGAGTTCTTTAATCTCGACACCGCTAACATTAAGGCAAAGATAGTGTTTGCACAGGGTAGACAAAACACCAATTACGCCATAAATCTCTATGCCTGCCACCCCTTCTTCATCCAAGGCTACGGCTCTATGACCAACGGCGAAAACACCGCATTTATACCAATCCGCGAGTACCTCAAAAGCCGTGGATTCCCCGGCTACATAGGCTACAACAGCGACAGCGAGGTCTTTACACACATACTGCACTACGTCTGTAAGACCCTGAAATACCCTCTCAAATATTACAAGGACGTCATAACCCCCCTAAAGGCCTCCGAGATTGAGACCAGACCTGACAAAGACGCCGTCAGGCTGCTAAAGATGTCGCTGAGGTTCCTGTGCATAGATGGGCCAAACTGCGTGATAGGCTTCACGCCAGAGGGGTCATGCTTTATGGTGCAGGATGCAAAGAAGCTCAGACCCGGCGTTGTGGGCGGTGTCAAGGGCAAAGTGGCGCTGATGTCCGAGGAATGTGGACTGAACAAGAGTATCCCACAACGGATATGCGAAACAGATATATTTCCGATGAAATACGACATGGTAATTGTTTCACCGGGCGCTCAGGAGGTTAAGGTATGGAACCAGCTTCAAGGTTGGACAACAATCATGAATTAACGCTAAAGGAGTTTCCTTACATTATAAAGTGGCGGGATGACAGGTGCAAGCGGTGTGGCCGGTGTACCGCCGTCTGCCCGATGTTTGCCATCTATCCAACGGTTGCGGCCCACAGGGTTGTTCAATCGATAGGCCCTATACCCACGCCTAGTACCGAAAGACGCGTCGTTACCGTAGTAAAACAATCATCCAATATAAACAACTACTGCACCGGATGCGCCACATGCAGCCTGGTGTGCCCAAACGACGCCATAGAGCCGGAACTAAACCCAAATCACAAGTTCATCTTCTACAAGAACACCGGTGGAACCCCCTATACAAGAGGCGGGCGCAGAAACGACCCATCCATCTCCACCCTCGACAGGCTCAAGTTTACGAGGATATCCATGCTCACCGACCCGGCCCTCGACGCCGGACGACACGAGTTCCGCATCCGCACCTACCTTGGCAGGATACTGCCGCCAGAGGAACTGCCCGTAACCGTTCAAGGCGACGATGTGATGTTGGATACGAAAAACACAACGTTTGTCCCGCCGGTCAGAGAGATATATCCTGTGATGATAGGGAGCATGTCTGTCGGAGCCCTGTCACCCACAATGTGGGAGGGGTTGGCTATGGGGATAACGTATCTCAACGAGGTAGAAGGGATGCCAGTGGTGATGTGCTCCGGTGAGGGAGGAATGCCGCTGCGGCTCTTGAAATCAAGGTTTATTAAGTACTTCATCCTTCAGATAGCCTCTGGCTATTTTGGATGGGATGAGATAATCAGGGCTATCCCCGACATGGTGGAAGACCCCTGCGCTATAGAGATCAAATACGGTCAAGGTGCAAAGCCCGGCGATGGCGGCCTGTTGATGGCCCACAAGGTGCTAAAGCTCATCTCAGAGATTAGGGGTGTGCCCCAGGGCGTAGACCTGCCCTCGCCCCCCACACATCAGACCAAGTATTCTATTGAAGAGGCCGTAGCAAAGATGATCCAGTCGATGTATCTTGCATGGGGCTTCAGGGTGCCGGTGTATCCAAAGATATCCGGTAGCAGGACGGCAAAGGCGGTTCTGAACAACCTTGTTAGAAACCCATTTGCAGCAGCCCTGTCCATAGACGGTGAGGATGGGGGCACCGGGGCCGCCTACAACGTCTCGATGGACAAGATGGGGCACCCCATCGCCTCTAATCTCAGGGAGTGCTATCTTGACCTGGTTAAGCAGGGCAAACAGAACGAGCTGCCCCTGATTGCAGCAGGTGGTGTCGGTAAGCGTGGTAACCTAGCGGCCAATGCAGCAGCATTGATTATGTTGGGCGCCTCGGCTGTGTCGATAGGGAAGTACATCATGCAGGCGGCTGCCGGCTGTCTCGGCGATGAGAACAACCGCTGCAACGTCTGTAACATTGGGCGTTGTCCGAGAGGGATAACGACACAGGATCCTAAGCTCTACCGCAGGCTCGACCCCGACAAGGTGGCCGAGAGGGTGGTGGAGGTGTATAAGGCGCTGGACGTTGAACTTAAAAAGATCTTTGCCCCAATGGGTAGGAGCACAGAGCTGCCAATTGGCATGTCAGACGCCATAAGCGCCGACGACCCCGCCGTTGCCCAAAGGCTGGAGATAAGCTATGCCTGCTGAGATAAAGAGAAGAAAAGAACAAGGAGGGCGGCTCCGCCCCCTCCTTGACCTCCACTGCAAGGGGGCCAGCCCCCTTGACCCCATCATAGCACATTCTTGTCCCTATGAATTGTTTATACACCACTGAAAATGGCATGAGCTGGCCTATGTCTGTAGACGATGTTATTCAGAAGGTGAAATATCTATGGTTCATCTGGTAAAGAGTAAGATAGAAGCCATACTACAGTGTTGCGTTAAATATTACGTAAAGCGTTTGGAGGTTTTTGGTTCGGCGGCACTAGATGGCGTCTGAGATTCAATAATTGGAGACGTTGATTTTCTTGTAGAGTTCACTTCTTCATCCCCCGTGGAACATTGTACTAGTTATTTCGGTTTGCATGAAGAACTTGAAAAGATACTTAATATGCGCGTTGACCTCGTAGAGATCAAGGCAATGAGGAATCCTTATTTTATACGACGTGCCAATGAAAGCAGAAAACTGATCTATGCCGCATGACCCAGAAAAATACGTTTATGATGCGCTTGAAGCCTGCGAAACGGTTATGCAATTCGTTAAAGGCAAAAAATACTTAGATTATACTGCAGACAAACTGTTACGCTCAGGAGTTGAACGACAACTGATAATCATAGGCGAGGCACTGAACAGGTTACACAGAGAATCACCAGGAATTGCTTCTGAGATAAAGGACTTTCAAAAAATAGTGAATTTTCGTAATATTGTCGTACATAGTTACGATATTGTTGAAGATGAGACAGTCTGGGGTATTGTAGAATTTCATATACCTTTATTATACGAAATACTGGAAACATTACTGAAAAAATAAAGAGGTATTATTCTGAGATATTTGGAGCTTATAGAGATATTAAATAAAGTAAAGTTTTGGGATGATTTAACATGATCTGGGAATCTTGGCCTTGGAAACGTGAATTGTTTAGAATTGCTTCCCGCTTGGAAAAACGGAAACAGCAAAAAAAATGGCCAGAACCTTCGCTTGCAAAAGTAGAAATGGAAATGTTTTTTGCCGCTTACAGTCTAAGGAAACTTTTTGAGGCTGCAAAGATATCTGACAACACCACAACATCCCAGTTTGATGTTAAGGTATATGATTTTATTGGGACAAATGTTACAAAACTAAACTGGCATAAAATTGACAAGCATTATGATTTAACTAAATCAGTGCATAGCAAGAAGGAAGCCTTGTTTATTTGCAACCAGCTTATTCATAGTTACGTATTTGTTTTACTTTTTGAAGAGACAGGTGGGCTATCGGGCATATATTTTTGCTCTGATAGAGAGCGGCATAAACATCTTTACCTACTTGACATAGATGATCTGATATCATATCTGGTTAAGGTTAGCCAAGACGAGCCACACACTATAAAGTCAGTATTCAACGAGAAGAAACGAGATTACGATGAGTATATTTGCTGACGTTATACGAAGCATAATTAAATGTTTTTAGTGCAAAGTAAATTGGACATTAAAATTAATTTGACAATATAATATCGATTTATTATAGTATGAGGCTTAACTATTATAAAAGCCATTGACAAGTAATAGGACATAAATGTTTACAATATCAGGATTGAGGAATACGGGGTCAAGGGGACTGGTCCCCTTGCGGGGGGCTAAGGGGGGGCGGAGCCGCCCCCTTCTTCTGTTTTCCCTTGGCTGAACAATGACAATATAGGGAATTAGGTACATGGATAAAGTAGTAATATACGGTAATAAGGATTCACAGAGGGTCTCATCTAGGGAGCTTGAGAGACAGATACAGGAGGCAGTTAGTCGCGGGGCGCGTGACATCGAGGTGATATCCGATGGACAGCACGCTATAGGCGGGCGCATATGGCCCAGGGGCGAGACCGTCAGATTCAGGGTAAAGGGACAGGCCGGCCAAAGGCTTGGCAGCATGGGCATGTTCGGCACGGAGATTGTGGTCAACGGCAGCGTCTCAGACGATGTTGGATGGCTTAACTGTGGGGCGGTCATAACCGTCCTGGGTGATGTCACAAATGGCGCACACAATGCCTCAGCCCAGGGAAGGCTCTACGTGCAGGGCAGCGGTGGTGCCCGGTGCGATACCATGACAAAGCACAACCCCAAGTTTGCTCCGCCTGAGTCCTGGTACTTTAGAGACGTGGGCGACACCTTCGCCGAATTCAAGGCTGGAGGTATTGCCGTAGTGTGCGGCGTTAATCCCCGCAACAAAAAGAGTATCCTCGGCTATCGGCCATGTGTTGGTATGGTTGGAGGGGTGGTCTACTTTCGCGGCCCTATAGAAGGCTACAGCGAGTCCGATGTGAGACTCCTTGAGCTTACGGATCAGGACTGGCAATGGCTTGTGGAACACATAAGGCCGTTTCTTGAGACAATCGATAGGCTCGACTACTACAACGAGCTAACCGCCTCGATACAGGACTGGAGAAAACTCCTGCCATATACCGCCGCCGAACGCTCTAAGAAGAGACCTTTTAAGATGACAATCGCCGACTTTCGTAAGGATGTCTGGGAGAAGGGCGTTGGCCAGGGCGGCATATTTGCCCCCTATCTGACTCATCCCCTTACAGTCCTGCCCTACGTTACCAGCGGCGCTGACAGGCGGATGAAACCCCTGTGGAATAACGAAAAGTATGCCCCCCCGTGTCAGGCATACTGCCCCAGCGGTATACCAACTCAAAAACGCGCAGCCCTCATAAGGTCAGACAGGCTGCACGAGGCCGTTGAGCTTATATTAAAGTACTCCCCGCTGCCTGCAACGGTATGTGGGGAGATCTGTCCAAATCCCTGCATGGACGCCTGTTCGAGAAAACACCTTGACAGGCCGCTTAACATCAAGGGACTTGGCAGGGTCGGTTTCGATGTAAAGGCGCCAGCTGCTGCACCAAAGACAGGCAGGAGAGCGGCCATCATAGGGGGAGGACCAGGCGGGCTTTCGGCAGCCTGGCAGTTGGCACTCAAAGGGCATGACGTAGATATCTACGAGGCCGAGGGCAAGCTGGGCGGCAAGGTAGAGCTGTGTATCCCCAAAGAGAGGCTGCCCCAGGAGGTGCTCGACCACGAGTTGGCGAGGTTTAAGTCGATCGGCGTCAACACGGTGTTAGACACAAAGGTGGACGCCGGTAAGTTTAAGGAGATATATGACGCGTACGATGCTGTTATCGTGGCCTGTGGGGCACATAAACCGCGTAAGTTAAACATACCTGGAATGGAGGATACCACAGACGCCTATGATTTCCTAAAAGAGATAAACATGTCCTGCCGCCCCGACTTTAGAGACAAGCGGGTGGTGATCATAGGGGCCGGAAACGTGGGTATGGACGTTGCTGCTCAGGCATATGCCTGTGGCGCCAAGGAGGTTACGGCCGTGGATGTGCAAAGGCCAGCCGCCTTTGGTAAAGAGCTTGAGATAGCTACGTCTTTAGGTACAAAGGTGTTGTGGCCTAAGTTTACTAAGAGTTACGACAAGGGCAGTGGAAACGTTTACTTTAATGATGGTTCTTCACTTAGCGCCGATGTCGTGATTGTGAGCATTGGCGACACTCCGATAACGGACTTCCTGCCATCTAGCGTGCACGTAGATATAAACGGTTGGATAGAGTCTGATGAGGCCGGCTTCACAAGCGATCCGAAGGTCTATGCAATCGGCGATGCTACGCGGCTTGGACTGGTTACCCATGCCATAGGGCATGGTCTAAGGGCGGCAGAGGCGGTCAACGCACTGCTTTCAGGCCGGTCATACTATAGACCTGCCATCAAGCCCTCCATCCCTTATGCAAAGATAAAGGCTGCCTACTACGAGCAGTGTAAGGAGGAGACCTTTACGTTTAAGGGTGAGGCAAATCGTTGCATGTCTTGTGCCGTGTGCAGGGACTGTCACATGTGTGAGGTAGTCTGCCATCAGACTGCCATCAGCAGGCGGGAGATTGACGGCGTTTATGAGTACGTGGTCGACGAAAAGAACTGTATAGGATGCGGCTTCTGTGCCGGGGTGTGTCCATGCGGTATCTGGGAAATGATTGATAATATATAACAAATAGAAAGGAGTAATTCTAAGTATGTCAAGTTTAAACAAGGTGCCTGGCTCACAGTGGAGGGCCATCATAGAAAGTGCGATGTACGCAAACTCTGTGCGTAAGACCAACATGGCGGAGTTGTACGAACACGCAATAAAGCAGCCCGAGGTAATAGTAACATCTGAGCCTATGTACAAACCAGAGACCTATGGTCTTCCTGCAGATGCAAAGGTACTGGTGTCCAACGACGGAACTATTGTGGGGCGTACTGCCAGGGCAAGACGCCTGGTACGTCAGATGGGCAAGGATAGAGACAGCTACCTTACTATACTGCGTGAAGCAGTGTATCAGTTTAATAAGAAACCGGCCTTCTGGATGGAAGGCATTGCAGGGCTGCATAGCGACTTTATGGTTAAGGCACACCTGATAAGCCCCGTCACCGACGCAAAGAACATGCTGGATTGGGCAATGAACTTTACCCCGTGGATGAAACCCTGGTCAGACAATTACGCAAGTTCGAGGGCGTTGGACGAGCTGGACATTATAGTGCTTGCCGATCAGGATTGGTCGCACCCAGGGTTTCCCGATGGGTTGATCATTGTCGATGAGATGCAAAACTGTATAGCAATCCTCGGTCTGAGATATTTTGGGGAGCGTAAGAAGGGGACCCTGACGCTGGCCTGGAGCATTGGCGTTAGACAGAACATGGTGGCCTGTCACGGGGGAATAAAAAAGATTGGGAAGAATCCGCCCATTGCAGTATTTGGACTGTCCGGTTCAGGGAAGTCTTCCATAACCAACAGTGATAAACACGAAAGCGCCCTCAGTCCTGGTGAGAAGGTCACGGTCATACACGACGACGCCTTCTTGATAGACCTTGACAATGATTTATCCATAGCGATCGAACCAAACCTCTTTGATAAGACCGATGCTGTAGTGTTTGATGACCCAATAATCAAATACTTCTACTCGGCACAGAACGTTGGCATAACCATGGTTGCTGGAGACAAACTCAAGCTGGTCTGTGGCGATATCCGTAATAGAAACGGAAGGTGCATAAAGACTCGCGACATGTTCAACCATATGGATCACTGTGAGAGGCCGGGTAAGGTCATATGGCTGCAGAAAGACACCTCTCTACCCCCCGTCAGTAAGATAAATAACCTGTGGCTTGCAGTTGCTATGGGGGCATCCCTAAGCACGCTTAGGGCCAAGGGGGTAGAAAACGTAGACCCAAAGGAGCTAGAAAAACTCGTAATAGAGCCATTTGCCAACCCCTTTAGGGTGCATCCTCTCCTGTGGGACTGCCAACAGTTCTACAAGCTGTTTCAGGGGGGCACCGAGTGTTATGTCTTGAACACACACGCCTTTGGACTCCCTGATAATCTCATAGACATACCAAAAGAAATCTCCCTATCCATCGTAACAGAGCTTGTGCGTAACACCATAGTGTGGGAGGACTGGACGGCGTTTCAGGGGCTGTTGATCCCTAAGAACGGGAACGAACTCTTTGGCACAGACTTTGAGAGCAAGTACAGACCATCTCAGGACGATACCTACCTCACTTACCTGCGAGACAGGATGCAGGATAGGATAACCTTCCTGTCAAATAAGAGAGATATAGAAAATGACATGGACAGCGCAATCATCGATCCTATTGTTGCAGCAAGAACGGTATTGGATCAGTTGTTATCTCCGCTATCCAAGAAAGTAGCAAAGTAGGGATTTTGAGTCGGGCAAGACACGTCAGTGTTTCACGCTAATCTGGATTGGCAGGTACGGTCAAGCCGAGGCTAAGGCCGGTGTCATCTTAACTATAAGGGATACGAAATGGATATAGTAGAGATATTGAGAAGCCTTTCGGTGGCTGCCCTGCCCATCCTCGTAGCGATAACCTTTCACGAGGTTGCTCATGGATGGGTTGCAAACAAACGCGGCGACCCCACGGCCAAAGAAATGGGGAGACTAACGTTAAACCCTATAGCACACATAGACTTGGTGGGCACCATTATAATGCCCATAATGCTGTTTATACTGTCAAGAGGTTCGTTTATGTTTGGATCGGCAAAGCCGGTGCCAGTTAATTTTGCTAACCTTAAAAATCCAAGGGTAGACGCTGCGCTTGTCGCTGTTGCCGGACCTGGGGCTAACATCGTAATAGCAACGTTGAGTATAGTGTTTTTAGCTGTAATTTTCAGACTTTACCCCGCCTCCTATCCTACTCAACCCTGGATTACAAAGATATTGGTACCGGTTGAGCAGATGCTGCGTTACAGCATATCGTTTAACGTATTTCTGGCGGCCTTTAACTTGATCCCTATCCCCCCGCTTGATGGCGGCAGGATTGTCGTCAGTATGCTGCCATACAGACAGGCATATCAGTATAGCAAGATCGAGCCTTATGGGATATTTATAGTGCTTGCCTTGTGGGCATTTGGTCTGGCGCACTATATAATAACGCCTATTCAGAGAGTCGTACAGTTTTTAATAGGCATTATCCTTATGCCTTTGGGGAAAATTTTTTAATAAGGAGATCTGATGCAAATCGGTGAAATTCAATCGATTCAGACAGGGGGGCAAGTTGACGAGCCAGGTTTAAGGTTTAATAACCGTGTATTGAGCGGTATGCAGCCAAGTGGGTTATTGCATATTGGAAACCTGGTAGGTGCGCTTCAAAACTGGGTAAAACTGCAACAACAGTACGAGTGCTATTATTTTGTGGCGGATTGGCATGCCTTAACGAGTAACTACGCAGAACCTGCACTTATAAAGCAATACTCAAACGAACTTGTCCTGAACTTTCTATCGGCTGGTTTGAGTCCAGATAAATGCACCATATTCATACAATCAAAGGTACCGCAACATGCAGAACTGTGCTTGCTACTAAGTATGATAACGCCTTTAGGATGGTTACAGCGTGTGCCCACGTACAAGGAAAAGCAGTTTGAGATAAAGGACAAGGATCTGGACACGTTCGGTTTCCTTGGATACCCCGTTCTTCAGTCGGCAGACATTCTGGCCTACAGGGCAAAGTATGTCCCAGTGGGGATAGACCAAGAACCGCATTTAGAGATTACAAGAGAGATCGCACGTCGCTTTAATTTCCTCTACAGTACAGAGGTAATGGTAGAGCCTCAGGCGCTTCTTACGGAGTTTCCCAAGGTGGTCGGTCTTGATGGCAGAAAGATGTCCAAGAGCTATAATAACTGCATCTACCTCTCCGATACACCGGAGGAGGTAGAGACCAAGATCAGGACGATGATGACTGACCCGGCAAGAAAGCGGCGTACGGACAAGGGAGACCCTGAGTTATCTCCAGTATTCCAACTACATAAGGTATTTTCTACAAAGGAAGAACAGGAGTATGTAGCTGATGGCTGTCGTACTGCTAAAATCGGTTGTATCGACTGTAAAAAGATCCTCATTAAACACGTGCTGACCCTTCTTGAATCTATATGGGCAAAACGCAAGGAACTGATTAAATCCAGTGTCCTTACAGATGTCGTGCGGGAGGGAAACGCAAGGGCAGCACATGTAACCGAGGAATCAATGCAGCTTATAAGGGAGGCTATGAAGCTCAATTGACTGATACACTCCCATATGTTTACAAAGCATGATCACACAATATTCATGGAGGGGGGTGAACAGGTATGCCTATATTTGAGTATACGTGTAATAGCTGTAACAAAGAGGTAGAGTTATTGGTCTACGGTAATAAACAGCCGCGCTGTCCCAACTGCGGGTCACCGGAGATGAAAAAAAAGATGTCCATATTTGGCGTAAGCGGCGTAGATAAGCAGGTCAAGGGGACAAGCGATTGTGGAAGCTGCCACAAAACTTCCTGCAGCACGTGTTAAACTGCCCCTATTTTGACATCAACCACAAACGTGGATTTAATTAAGCAGGTGGAAAAATTTGCCTAAATAAATCTCTAAATATTGTTATATACATTTTGGATAGTTTTATTGTACACTAAATGTAAGATGTAGGCTTGTGGGATTTCATACCTATTTAAGTGATGAGGTCTTTTTACAGAAACCAATTTAATAAGGAGTTTAACAACGATGGGGAAAAACATTTATGTAGGCAACATTTCCTTCAGGGCAACAGAAGACGACCTGAAAGACCTTTTCACGAAGATAGGAGAGGTAGAGCTGGTTAAGATAATTACTGATGCGCAGACGGGACAACCAAAGGGATTCGGTTTTGTAGAGATGGCAAACGAGGAGGACGCCAAAAAAGCTATAGCTGCACTCAATGGCAGCAGCTTTATGGATAGGACATTGTCAGTTGCCGAGGCAAAACCACAGCAGAAGGACAGGCGTGGCGGTTTTGAGGGGAAGAAAGGCGGTGGTTATGGAGGCGGCGGTGGTAACAGGGAGCCTAGAAAATGGAGATAAGCAGTTTTGTATATAAAAGTATATGAAAACGATGTTGAAAAAGCCCTTAAAACCTTAAAACGCCAGCTTCAAAAAGAAGGTCTATTTAGAGATATTAAAAATAGAAGCTTCTACGAAAAGCCCTCTGTAAAGAAAAAAAGGAAACAGAGAGATGCAAGGAAAAAGAGGCTGAAGGCCATGAGATTTAAGAAAGCAGTCTGAAATGCGCATTAAACTTTATGCTATCGCCGACCTCTAATCACCACAAACCGTAAGGCTATGACAATAAATCCGATTTATGCAACTGCGCCCCTTGAATAAATCGGATTGAGTCAACACGACTCCTCTCTCAGATAAGAAAGCGGCCAAAGGAAAAAATCCAATAATCTCTGTCATCAACCCATCGCTAAACATATAGCTTTTTCTTACGTCTATAGTTTTGCACTTTCTGGGTTTCTGCCCAGGTCAGGGTCAGGCATAGAGGGGCTAAATGCGTCATTTGCTGTCATTCCAGCTACCTCATTCCACTGCACACAACCACTCGTTTTTGAAGTCATTGAAACGCTTTTGTGAGATAGCAAGCCTCATCTTCCTAACGAACTCGAAGTAGAAATAGAGGTTGTGGATTGTGTTAAGGTGTACGGCTAAGATCTCCTTTGCACGAAAAAGATGATTGAGGTAAGCCCTGGAGAAGTTCCTGCACGTGTAGCAATTGCATCCTGGATCGAGGGGAGCATAGTCACTCTTGTACCGCTGCCCCTTGATGCTCAACCTGCCAAGGCTCGTTAAAAGTGTCCCGTGCCTGGCTAACCTGGTTGGGATAACACAGTCAAACATGTCAAAACCGGCCTCCACGGCATGAAGGATGTCCTCTGGAAAACCAACCCCCATAAGATAACGCGGTTTGTCCTGTGGCAGCTCCGTGGCCATAGAGCTGACAATATCGTACATCATGTCTTTTGGCTCGCCTACGCTGACACCTCCAAGGGCATAGCCATCAAAGTCAAGCGCCTTTAGCTCTGAGGCGCTAAGTAGCCTGAGGTCTTTGTACATACCTCCCTGTACGATTCCAAAGAGCAGTTGCTGCCCGACGTGTTCCTCTTTGCATTGTCTTGCCCACCGGGTGGTCAACTGCAGCGAGTTCAGGACGTATTCATATGTAGCTGGGTAAGGTGGACACTCGTCAAAGGCCATTATGATATCTGCCCCCAGGGCACGCTGTATCTGCATAGCCTCCTTGGGTCCCAAAAAGTGCATTGAACCGTCTATGTGTGATTTAAACAGTACGCCGGTATCTTTGATCCTCCGCAGGGGGGAAAGACTATAGACCTGAAACCCGCCGCTGTCTGTCAGTATGGGACCATCCCATGAGGTGAACCCGCGTAGCCCGCCTGCTGCCTCAACCACAGTATGCCCTGGCCTCAAATACAGGTGGTACGTGTTGCAGAGGATGATCTCAGCCCCAACCTCCTTTAACTCCAGCGGGGTCATGGCCTTGACCGTACCCTGAGTTGCCACAGGCATAAATAACGGAGTCTGCAGACTCCACCTATCGGTCTCTAATCTTCCAAGCCTGGCGTTACCATCACTGCATAGTACTGAAAACTGCATAAATAGTCAGCAGACCGATTTTACTTTATTGACCTAGTATTGTCAAGGTCTACAATATCGTAAACAACATCGTTGATGGGGTCATACGCTGAGAGCTTACCTACATACACTGCGCCTGTATCAATGACGACAGAGTTTTTGTACTTAGTGACCTCCTTGTGCGGCGTGTGCCCTACAATGATGGGTTTACCCCTATAATGGTCGTAATTCCTGTCCCACAACAGTGCCCTTGGCTGGGCGCTCTTAAGTGTCTCACCCAAAGGGATGCCTCCGTGGACAAAAATATGCGTGGGTGTCTCGTAATAGTACAGAAGCGATTCAACAAAGGGCATAAGTTGTTTTTGCGCAGCCTCGTAGTTTTCATAACTGTTTATTGTGTTAATGCCGCCGTTTATAAACCACAACTGAACGTGACTGCTGTATCTGGTTTTAAATGCATTATAGGCAAGTAGCTCATGATTGCCCATCAAGAGGATGATATTATCTGGGTGTTTTTTTTTCAGATCGTCCACGTAGGTCACTACTTGCATGTTATTTTCGCCTCTGTCTATGTAGTCACCTATGAAGATGAGTTGATCGGTGTTGGGGTCAAACCGTATTACACCTTCAATCAGGTCTACCATAAGGGAATAGCAGCCATGTATATCACCAATAGCGATCTGTCTCTTCATCTCTTCCAACACTATATAGTAATAGCGTAACTAAATATTGTCAAGGGATTGTATAAACTTTTATTCCTGTGGGTGTTGTAGTCGATTAACTCCTAATGTGGTAAGTTAAGCACTGCATCCTCTGACTCATAGATATTAATAAGACTATTGTAGAATCCAGCTGTTTTAAATATCCTGTTTACATCCTCATCAGTGGAAACAAAATATATCTTCTTTCCATCAGCAGTTATTTTCTTGAGGATCAGGAGAATGCCCCTTAGTCCTGCACTGCTTAGATGATCAAGTTTATCGAGGTTAACTATAATAAAGTCTTCACCCTCCGATAGCTTCGTTTCTATTAACCTGGTAAATTCATTAGTAGTTAGACTATCCAAGTTGCCACTTAGTGCAACAATAAATGCATTCTGTTCCTTTCTCATCTCAAAATTCAGCATTGCCTTCTGGTCTTCTTTTGCATCAAATCTCATAAACCACCCATTTAATGTTATTTACTTTAAAAAGTTAAACACGATTTTTGCTATACTTGGTCATGGTTAAAGTTCCAACGCCATCTTTATATACATAAGATACCTGATCCATTAATTGTTTCATAAAATATACCCCTAGACCTCCAATTTTCCTATTCTCCAACGAGGAGAGGAGATCTGGGGTGGGAGCATCATCAACACTAAAGGGCTTACCATAACTTATAGCTGACGCTACAAAATCAACGTTACATTTTTCAATTAATATATCGATTTTGCCCTCTTCTGTTTCCTCGTAGTTAAGTACCTGGACAAAAGTTTTTATATGAAATATAATATGTGATGAAGTTTACAGACGACTATGAGGAGTGGATTTTTATCATGAGATTTATTAAAGGTTTAAGTCAAGAAACAATA
>PEAB01000135.1 GCA_002753395.1 Nitrospirae bacterium MYbinv3
AGAGAAAGTTGAGTATTTTTTGCGTTAATAAATACACAATAGACCTTTTGAAAGTAGTAAAGTAGATGTTTTTAAAGTTCTTCTATTTTCTTTTTGCAAGAGGCTCATAGGGATAAACAATACCCTTGATGCTGTTATTGGACCATTAAACTCTGCCGCTAAGTACATAGAACTTATAAGCAAGGGAGATATCCCCGAAAAGATAAGGGAACAATACAAGGGTGAGTTCAACGACATTAAAAACAACCTAAATATGCTTATAGATGCTGAAGTAATGATAACATCAATATCCGAGGAACTCTCAAGAGGCAACCTTGATGTTGATGCCAAAGAGCGTTCGGAGAAAGACAAGTTGATGCAGGGGTTGGCACGGATGATAGAACAGCTCAGAGACGTGGTGTCAAACATCCAGTTGACCGCAAATGAGGTTGCTGATGGTAGTATGCAGTTAAACAGCGCCTCACAAGAGCTTTCCCAAGGGGCTAGCGAACAGGCCTCAGCAGCAGAGGAGGTCTCTTCTTCTATGGAGGAGATGGCTTCCAGCATAAGAAGTAACGCAGACAACGCGTTGCACACGGAAAAGATCGCCGCCAAGTCGGCTCACAGCGCCAAGGAAAGCGGCGAGGTCATGGTACAGACAGTAAAGGCCATGAAAGAGATTGCAGAGAAGATAACCATAATTGAAGAGATCGCCAGGCAGACAAACCTGTTGGCCTTGAATGCGGCCATAGAGGCAGCCCGTGCCGGTGAACACGGTAAAGGGTTTGCCGTTGTGGCCTCTGAGGTGCGTGAACTTGCGGGCCGGAGCCAGACAGCAGCAGGCGAGATAAACACCCTTGTCTCTTCAAGCGTTGAGGTCTCGGAGAGGTCGGGCGAGTTGTTAAAGGCCCTAGTGCCTGATATACAAAAGACGGCTGAACTGGTACAGGAGATAAGTGCCGCAAGCTCTGAGCAAAATTCTGGCACCACTCAGATCAACAAGGCAATACAGCAGTTAGACCAGGTAATACAGCAGAATGCAGCAGCTGCGGAGCAGATGTCTACCTCATCGGATGAGTTATCGGCTCAGGCTGAGCACATGCAGAACACTATTAGCTTCTTCAGACTCTCCAAAGATGACGGAGACAGCCGGAGAGCAGAATCACCATTGCGAAAACAGAAACGCAGGGCGTCTGACACAAAACTCATAGGTAACGAAAAGCGTGGAGAGACTAAAAGACAGCAGTTCAAACCAGGCGTAAGCCCTACCAATAGACCCCCCACCGGCGCTAACATCCATCTAAGTGCTGAAGAGCGCGAAGATGTAAGAGACAGCGACTTTGAACGTTATTGATCAAATTCTATACTAAACTAAATGGAGTTTGCAAAAAGATTTTGACCTTGACATCCAATAACATGAAAATGTCATTCCTGCGAAAGCAGGAATCTATACGTCTTGACGGGATTACGGAGTGGATTCCCGCTTACGCGGGAATGACAAGATTTTTGCAAACCTGACTTATCTTGGTATATAGTAATTTGACATAGGGATTGTCTGAACTAGGATTACACAGATTATAGGATTTACAGGAAAAATATTCTAATTAATCATGGTAATCCCTTAATCCGTTAAATCGTGGTTCAGACATTTCTTATGATCTTGTCTTAATCTAATTGTAAACATCGCACCATCTTCAATATTAGTAACTGAGAGCCTCCCCTCCATGCTGTCCTCTATGATTGTCTTTGCCATATACAGGCCGATTCCTGTCCCCTTGTTTACCTCTTTTGTTGTAAAATAAGGTTCAAATATCCTGTCAAGGACTTCTTCTTTAATGCCCCCCCCGTTATCGCTTATAGCTATAATAAGGGAGTCTTTCTGCCTGATAACCTTTATGGCTATCCGGCCAGTATAGGTCTCACTGCTCTTTATATTCCTCTTATGCTCTATGATGGCGTCCTTTGAATTATTTATAATATTTATGACAACCTGTTTGAACTCGTTAGGATATCCGAGTACGTCTAAGTCTTGTTTTTGTGTAACAACCATGTCATTGTTTAAGATTATAGCTATGTTGTTGTTCCTTAATTGTTTGTCAATAAGTGCAAGGACTTCTTCGATGTTATCCTTGACGTTGAATATGACCTTGTTCTTCGATGGTATGAAGAAGTTTCTAAAATCATCAATAGTGTTAGACATATACATGACTTGTTCCATTGATTTTTGTATTGTATCATCTATATATGTTTTATCAAGCTCTCCAAACTCGTAGGCGTCAGCTATGTCCTGGATCATAAGACCTATGACGTTAAGGGGTTGCCGCCACTGGTGGGCTATGGCACCTAACATCTCACCCATTGCAGCCATCTTAGACTGTTGGATAAGCATCTGCTCTTTTTGTCTCCTGTTTTTTATCTCTTCTTCTACTCTGCGCTCCAGACTCCTGTTTAGCTCATTTAGTTTCTCCACAGCCCTTTTGCGCTCTATGTGCTGCCACATACCATTCATAAGCAGGGTAAGCTGCCGCAAGTCGGTTATGTTATATTCAACCTTTTTATTCCCTACTGCAATGATGGCAACAACCTTATTGCTATCGTAAACAGGTATAATCATCAATCTGGTAAGCTCTACGTGCCACTGAAGGTTTATGTTCTTCTTGAATTCAAAGTTACCGAAGTCATTGACCATAATCGTCTGACGCTTTTGCATTATATGATTAAGCAGGCCAGTGTGCCTTGCTAAAAAATCCTCTGGCAGCTCCTTTTGCATGCACTCTTGTCTTACAGAATTAGACCAGGCCATTGTTGTAAATTCGGTTTCGCCCTCGTTTACAAACCCTAAGAAGCCAACCTTGCTAGAAGAGAGCTTAATGCTTTCCTCAAGGACGAAGTCCAGTATCTCCTGGGTTGTAGACTCCGTCATCTGGCTCAGAGTTACCAGGGTCTCGAGTCTCACCTCGTTAAGCAGTTTTAATTCCTCTGTCATCTTACGCTCGCTGATGTCGCTTATTATGCCAGTGAAATAATATGCCTCGCCTGCCTCCCACTTTGACAGAGATATTTCTATGGGGAACTCACTGCCGTCCTTTTTTTGCCCGTAGAGCTCGACCTTCTTGCCAATAATGTTATATACTCCCGTTGACTTAAACCTCTTTAACGCAGCGTTGTGTCTTTCTTTGTATCTAGAAGGCATCAACGTTACTACATTTTTGCCCACCAACTCATCAACACTGTAATCAAATAAGTTTGATGTTGAGTTGTTACAGGATATGATCTTTCCATTGTTGTCAATCGTAATAATTGCCTCTAGGGCTGACTGCGTTATGGCGCTCAGTCTCACCTCAGATTCTCTCAGTATTGTCTCTGTACGCCTTTGTTTGTCAATCTCATCTTTCAGTTGATTATTGGCAGCTATTAGCTCACTGGTACGCTGCTCGATCACTGCCTCCTGTCTCTCGTTTATATCTTTCAGAATCAGGATTCTCAGCCTTATGTTATGTAGAACTAGCAAGATAGACGCTGCACCAAGCAACAAGATACATATGTGTAGTATGATAGTGTTGTTGCTCTGTGGCTTTATAAGCTCAAAGATAGGTTTTGCCGGTATTGTAATACTGATACCGCCTCGAATATCGTCTATCTTATATCCCTGCTTTTGGTGACATGTAAGGCATGGCTGTTGTACCCTTAGAGGCTCCATGTAACGAAAGACCTTACCTGAGCCTGTATCGTCTAAGAGGTCAAAGGCCTTGTCCTTACCGTTTTCAAACGCCCTCAATGCCCTGTCTTCCCACTGATCAGGCTTGTTTTGAGGTCTTATGGGTCTAAGGCTTGTTATATGAAAATGTATGCCTTTGCTTTTTTTTGCAATCTCAGATATCTGACGCGTCATGTATGCTGGATTTATCTTTGTGAGCATCTTTCCACTTGTTGTGGCAACATCTCTATCCGGGATATCGAGGTAAGGGTTGGGCTGATTCTTAGCGGTGATTTCTGTATATACCCCAGAATGCTGAGCGTTCCACAATCGTGTGAGTTGTATTAAGCTAAACATAGATTTTCCGCTAGCCTCAGCCATGTCAAACACGTATTTATTCAAGGAGGAAAGGTTCCATATCAATGATATGGCAACAATTATTGACCACAAAGCAATATATAAAATCCAGATTTTTTTAGGAAAGATGTATTTCTCAGAATAGAATCTGCTTAAAAAAGCTTTAAAGTTCACAATATAATATAACATTTGCGCAAGACCTGTTTCAACAGAGAGAGGAGAGAGGGGGCGCATAAGAACCCTCATGCCCTGACGGGCACAACAAACAATGAAAACCCTTGATTATGTAGGATGTTTTTAGACTTTCATATAAAACTTATGAGAACAAAAACATACTTTAATGTGGTCAAGGGAACTTCTTTGTGGCCGGGGTGCCTCACCCCTCCCCTTGTGAGTGTGTCTGAGGGAGGGGGTTGCGAACCCCTGCGGCAGAGGCAAAGCCCTCCATTCTATTCCAAAACCCCTCGTACTTCTTATGCGCCCGTGGTAATTCGCCCACTTGATTGCTTACTTGTTTCTGTTGTACAATAAGCATATGGCAAAAAGGGTACTTATAGTAGATAAGGACGATTTAACAAGAGACCTTATTAGCCTACATTTAAAAAAGTTAGGTTATGAGACGTATTATGCTACAAGCAGTAAGGGCGCTGTTAATAAGGCGATTATACATGTCCCGAATATATTAATATTGGATATCGAGGTTGGCAGCGATACGATTAAGGAGATACGCTCCTATAAGGACTTAAAGCACATCATTGCAATTGTGGTCACAGCCAGAGCGAACAGGGAGGACGTGATCAACGCGATAAAAACGGGGGCAAACGACTATGTTTTAAAACCTCTTAAGATTGGCACCTTGCTTGCAAAGTTGGTCGGGTGGGACAATACTGAGAAAGAGGAGCAATGGAGGAGGCTTCTACCGGAGCATGAAAATACCCTGCGCCTTATAAAAGTAACCATTGAAAGGGCAGTGGAGTCAATAAAACAGGGGGCTGTTTTGCCCTACGAAGACATAGTAAACGCCGTCGAGGTTCTGGAACATTCGATTAAATACAAGGTACAGGATATTGTCAGCACTGTGGAAGGCTATAATAATACGATGTTTTTACACTCACTCCTAACCTCCGTTTATTTGTACTTGTTTGCCGGACATAAGGGGTTTGATAGTAGGGAATGTAAGCAAATGGCGCTCGGTGGATTAATGCACGACCTAGGTACTGCTTTGATCTCAAACGACCTTTTGTTTAAGCCCAGTAAACTTGACCCCGATGAGTATAAGGATATCAAGACGCATGTAAGCTATACGATGGATATAGTAAATGCGCTGAGTGATGTCCCAGATATAGTGAGGAACATATGCTGGAGTCATCACGAGAAAATGGACGGGAGCGGTTATCCAAGGGGGTTAAAGGGAAATAATATAAGCATCCATGCAAGAATGCATGCCATTGTTGAGGCGTATGCCGCCCTTACCACCAAGAATGTTTATAGAAAGACTTATACATCCGCTGAAGCCATGAAAATGCTCTATAAACCTGAAGGCCATCTTGACCATGATCTTATTAAAGACTTTGAGCAGGTTTTGAATACCGGTTTTCAATAGCAGTATGTGCATAAAGGTAATATACTAAGCAACCAACGCCCCACATCTACGGATTCAGGAGGCTGTATGCAGGGTAATCGCATTGTGTATAAATATGCGATATAATGGGGGCAAGGGGGCTTCTTTGTGGCCGGGGTACCTCACCCTCCCCTTGAGGGCGGATCTGAGGGAGGGGGTTGCGACCTCCCTGCGTCAGTAGGCAAAGCTCTCCATTCTTAATACATAAAGGTGAACTATTACGTATCTTCTTTACCATGAAAATCTTAATGAATTAAGGCCCAAAAACCTACCCTCACCGTCTATGACAGTTTTTTTGCAATGACTCTATGTCTTATAATAAGTTATGAGCAAACAAATAAAGATAATGAACCTGTATATGGTT
>PEAB01000018.1:0-35248 GCA_002753395.1 Nitrospirae bacterium MYbinv3
ACTAAACTATTAAGTCCCTCTAATATTCCATTATTGATTCTACTTTCATACCATCTTGTTACTCCTGACCAATGTCTTTTTATTGTTTTGGCTGCTTCATATATCGGTTTTAAGCGACCCGAACATATTTCCCAGACAGGTACGAGAAGCCATCCCGAAAAAAAAGATAAAAGATCCAGAATCTGTCAATTTCGATACACCATCTGCCAAATTACTAGATAACCTTTATGAAAAAAAGATGAGGGATGGTTACAAGAAGGTTAAGGATGGAGTAACCCTTTTCACAAAGCTTGATCCAGAGATTGCGTACAGCAAGTGTCGTTATCTGAGAGACATCATGAACAAGATGTATGAGCTTTGTCAATCGTTGACGAGCCAAGGTTAATGGGAGGGCATAGGAAATTCATGGGAACTAAGTGCTATGTTGTCAAGATAGCGATGTGCTTGGGTAGCAGCTCTATGGCTTTTTTATCACATCATGTTTACCAACCCTTCTAAGAACATAAAACTCACCTTCTATTTGATAAGTAAATCTATATTGATGGTCAACATATCCTTCCCATGTTCCAGTAGCTCTTTGAAGTAAATGTAGATTCAACGATGGATGGGCAGGATTCTCCGTCAAGTAATGGAGTTGCTTATCGACCTTATCCTGTATTTCTGTTGGGAGTTTAGAGTAATCTATTATAAAATACTTTGAGAATTTAAGTTTTTTAGCCATTTTTCAGATTCTGGACTCCTTAGCCATTTAGAGGCTTCCTCCGCATTACTAAATTCGACATACTCACCATTTTCCAGCGCTTCATCAACCTCCTGCTCTCTTTCTTGCCACTCTTTAGTCCAGAAATATGCATGAGAGTCTTCAATATTCTCAATAGTAATATTTACCTCTATACCTTCTTGCAGTTCAATATCATCTAAGGGTTCAAAAACACCATGAGCAAATATTGCCTTAATTGTGATTGACATAGTTACCTCCTTGCTTCTTCTGTACAACTATATTAAACTAATCATCTAATTTTCTCCACAAGAGGATACCTTCCTTTCTCCCTCCTCTCTTCTTCTACGTATATCTATGGTTTTTTGCTTATTGAGTAGACGAAGGCAAGGAGTTCTGCTACCGCTTTGTACAGTTCGTATGGGATTTCCTGATACAGGTCAAGTGCCGAGAGTATATCGATAAGCTGCCTGTCCTCTGTGATAGGAATGCCGCTAGAGCGAGCCATCTCGATGATCTTATCAGCAACGGTACCTGAACCCTTGGCCACTATCTTGGGAGCGCCGGGTGTGCCTAAATTATACTTTAATGCTGCTGCCTTACGTGGTTTGTCGTTCACGGACTATACTATAAGGTTTAGGCTCTTGTCATTGTGGGCGTCAGCAAAGTCAATGTTTTCCTTCAGTCCCATGTTAACAATCCTTAGAGACAGACCGGCATCAGTAAAACGCCTTTCAAGGTCACCTCTACGGGCAACAATAAGGTCTTTAGTCTCTGGCCTTTCGGCATAGAAGGATACAAAGAACATCTTGTCTGAGATGGTCGCCGATATCGACAGCTTACCAAGACGTTTGAGATTTAAATTGATGTCGCAGGTAACCGTCTTTTTAGAGGAATACTTGTTTTTCTTAAAAAGCATTTCACCATCTTTGAGCTCGTTCCAGGAGAAAGGTAAAAACGAATAAACCATATCATTAGCTCGGGAGGTGAGCTGAAAATACTCTATGTTCTTGATAAGTCTCTCTACCATGCCGGGTACGTCCTGCTGTTTACCGCTGGAGTATTTCAATATATCAGAGACCCTGTCCTCCGTTAGCAGGTCTTGGAGTTTCAGCAGTAAAGCCTTCTGATCATCGGCAAAGTTGATCGATGACCTTATGTGTTCCTGCTTAGATGAATCATAGGACTGCACCACGTCAATTAACTTCTGCTTGATAAAGGTCAGCGATTCCCTGAGCTTGTCGTCAACTGGCAGTTGGAGGGCATCCTGCACCTTCTGTAATGTGGCATTAAGCACCTGTCTTAAGTCAACATCTGCCTTAAATTCCTGCATGGCATACAAGCCTTCCTCAGCCTTGAGGATAATAGTATTCAATGCCCCTCTTATATCAAACTTAAGACTTTTAAGTTCTTCAAGACCTAGTGTTGCCACGTTAATAACCCCATGCAAGGTTTCCTTTAGGATTACTACGTCAGGGGCCTGCTTCATCTCTTGCAGGGCAGTGGCCTTTAGCTTGGTTTCAAAAAGCACACCTCCAGCTTCAAGCGCAGACTTTAACAGACTGGCATCTATTTGCTCTATATCAGGCATGAATTTAGATAGAAGTGCAAACTCTGGATAGTTGTTCTTAATACTCGTTGGAATGGAGTTAAAATTTGCCCTCAATGCCTGTAACTCCTCGCTGCTGAGTTTATCGCCTGCAAGTCCTGACAGCAGGCCATAGAGCTTTTGTCTGAAGGAATCTAAAGGTGACTCAATGTCCGTTCCTTTACCTTTATCCAGGCCTAGGAACTTAAACTTGACCTCTTTATCACCGCCAATCACCTCAAGGACAACCTTATCACCCTCATTTAACGGTACGTTGGTCTTTGCAGTAACTACACCACCTTGAGCGCTTGCCCCTCTTCCAACAGGCGGGGTTATACGCAACATCACCATGCCAGACTCAATTACGTCTAATACGTCTGCAGTCAGCACATCTCCAGAGAGCAGCGTTACCTGCTTGTTCTCAGTACGTAATACGGTAACGAGACTATCTGACTTGGTAATACCGTAGTTTTGTATCATTGTCTACCTTTTAAGGCAAAGACTAACGGATCAAACAATAATCCAAGAGGTCTCATACCTTCTAATTAGCAACACTATATCTTATCCAGTACAACCTGTACGCCTCTCATCAAGGCGGCATTAAAAAGAAGAGGACCCCTTAAGTTTGCAATTACCTGTCCTGCGTTTACCCTTATGATAACTAAAACGATTAGATCGGCCTCTTCATTTAACTCTAGATACTTCCTAGTAGCGGAATCTATGGCAAGAGTAAAATCCTGGGCAACGATTGTTGGATCTGTTACTATAAATGCTATATCAGGGTCATCTATAGCCTGCAGCCACTTAAGCGGAGTATCTTTATGGTCGAGCAAGATAAACCTTTTAAGGTCTGTAAAACCTAAAAGACCTTCTGGAAAGTGTATGACTTTATTTGCCTCTACGACTAAAGGTCCAAACCGCGTTGTCTCAAATAATATACTATTACTGTAACACATTTTTTATCTTATCAAAGTCATTTGTTGTTAACCCGGCAGATAATAAGTTCTCTGTCTTTATCCTCTCATACAATTCCTTCCTGTATATCCTTACACCGTTTGGTGCATCTATGCCAAGCCTGACCTTATTGCCCTTTATTTCAACAATGGTAATAGTAATAAGGTCACCTAACTTTATTGCCTCTTCTGACTTCCTTGTCAACACGAGCATCTTGCCCTCCTTTTAAAGCACATTTCTTTTTATCGAACCATGTCATTTACAAAAACTCTTTGACCCTCCGTCATTAATCTATAGATATTATAAAACAACAACTTAAATAATTAAAAGCCCTTTTAGCCAGCGATTCTCACTGATAATGAATGTAATTTATTGATATATAAGCAATATACTATAAAAACACCGCGAAAATTATTTTTCATATACACAGTAAAATCCTTATAAAAAGCCATTCTGCAAATTCAGTGAGCATTGCTGCCTTTTAACAGGGTGCATAAGAAATTCATGGGTAACAAATAATAATGTATAACTGGGTCAAGGGGACTGGTCCCCTTGCAGAGGGGGCTGAGGGAGGGGTCGCTACCCCCTGCGTCAGTAGGCAGAGTCTCCTTTTTATATTTCTAAAACCCATGAAATTCTTATGCACCCCTTTTAACACAGCAACCACCTACTTTATAAAATCAAGCAGAGATTGTGATAGGATCTGAGACGAGGTTTGCCTTAAAGCCTGAAGAGCTACCTCTGCCTTTGACATATCACTCATTACCTCGGCCATATCTGCGTCCTCAACGTTGGATCTTACCTGATCAACACCCTGGGAGGTATCCTCGTTACCAAGTCGTGTTGATTGTATGTAGTTCAACCTTGCTCCAACTGTTGATCGTACCGTTGTTGTTTTGTCTACGGCATAGGCGACACACTTTTGCAGCGCCTGTAGTCTTTCGATATTATTTGTATTTAAGGCGATTTCAACCTCTTTTACCATGTCAATATAGTTTGTAAAGTTGACCTGATCATATCCGGCAACCGCTGGACTGCTTGCCGTGCTAAAGACCATGGAGACCAACGCACTGCTTGGAGTTGAGATAAAGTGGACAAAATTACCGGTGTCCAATCTCATAGACTGTACACCTGACAATGTGAATGCAAAGGCCTCGGTTCCTGTTATATTCTCTGTTACTTTACCGGTCAGGCTTATATCTACGTTGATCTTCTGCGCATCCCCTTGATAGGTGTACATTCCGCCTGCGTTAGAAGCATAACTGGACTGTGTAGTTTTAAAGCCGGAGAACAGATATCTATCCCTGAACTTACTGTTTGATAGATCGTACAGCGATGATTTAATAATATCTATTTCTTGTGCTATGTCCTGCCTATCCACAGCGTTTCTTGAGCCATTTGAAGCATCTATCATCAGTTCATGGATACGTTGGAGGTCCTCTGTTACAGCCTCCATAACGGAGTCTGTAGCCTCTAAGAAGGAGCGTGCATCATCTATGTTTTTTCTGTACTGTTCATTATAATTGAGTGTGAGTTTATAATCGAGCACCTTCTGCATCCCTATGGTATCGTCAGAGGGCTTATTTATTTTAAGCCCGGACGCCATCTTCTGCTGTATATCGTACAACTTAGCAAAATTACCCTGAAAGCTTTGCTTGGTGCGATCATATATCATAAAAGTTGATACTCTCATAGGTTCACCAACACCTTTAGCATCTCATCCGTTACGCTTACAAGCCTTGCAGCAGCCTCAAATCCCTTCTGATAGCGTATTATATTCATAGCCTCTTCATCTAACGACACGGCCGATACCGAGTTACGCCGCTGCGTAAGTTCGTTGTACATGTTTGACTCAAACGTGTTATTGTCCTTGGCCGTCTTACTGAAGCCACCTGCTGTAACTACAAAGGTAGAGTAGAAATCGCTATAGGTACTGCCCTTAAGAGATGACGTAGATGCATGTTGACTATGAGCAAGGTCTACAGCCTTTAGGGCATTTCTGTTATCTCCAGGTAGTCCTGGTGAGCCAGATGCAGCCGCAACCTTATCCGTATCGGTAATGGCAACACCGCTATTTTTTATTGCCAGCTCTATTGGAGAGAGCTTAAAGACGTTACCTGACTGTGGGCTTCCACCAAAGGTTACCTCCATGCCATCTACATTCAATGTATTGGCTGTGGTGAGGGTTCCGCTTACAGTGGTCTTGTCCTTTACGTCATAAAGGTCGTAAGTAGTAGCGCCAGTAAACCTTATCTCGTATTCCTTGTAGGTAAGCGAGCTCCTGTCATAGATAATTGCAGAGACGTCGGTTACCGTACTGCTGTTGACGTTTAGAACGGTAGGTGAAAGAGAGTTAAACAGATTCTGTCCGTGGGCTGAAAAATAAAAAGTATCGTTGGCTACCGGTGCACTTGAAAAATTGACGTCCATACCGTTTATGTTAAGAGGCGAGCCTGTGTAGCTATTACCGCTGCTTACGAGTTGTCCGTTTTTATATAAATCAAAGGTACTTGATGATGAGAACTTAAGCTGATAGTCGCCAGGTATGAAATTAGCAAAATTGGATATATTAATTGAAGATATTGCCCCAGATGTAGTGGCCTGAGGTGTATTATTTGTTATAGTGAAATCGGACTGGCTGGAATTCAGTCCAAAACCTGTAGATTGAACTATATTAACCTCGTTTGTGATGGAACCGACAATCCTTCTTAGATTTGAGATGGCAAAGGGTAGTCCGCTCTGGCTGGAGTTTTTTATCTCAAGCAATCCACCTAACCTGCCTCCAGTTACCTTGTCGGTAACGTCTATACCGCCCACTAGAACGTTGAACTTGTCGTCTACTGTTTTATTGCTCTGCATGGGATGGACGATGATGCCACTTACGAGGTTTCTCTGACCTACTATGACGTTGACCCGTCCGGATTCATCCTCGAAACTATCAAACTTGACAAGCTCCGAGAGCTCCTTAAGTGCTCCTGTCCTTTGGTCGCGCAGGTTGTTTGCCTCATGTGTGGTACCAGCCTCAGACTCTGATATCTGACCGTTTAAGGCCGCAATTGTATCTGCTAGTGCATTGATCTTATCAACTGTAGTTGGTATCTCTTTGTTTATAGAACTTGCCAGATCTGTAAGTCTCTTTTCGACCTCTGTAGACTTATCAATAAGTTCGGTTGCCTTTGTTAATAAGAGGTTTCTTTGTGCCGATGCACCAGGGTTTGTGGAGACCTCTTGCCAGGCATTAAATATGTCGGCAATTATTGTGCCAAGCCCAACCCCAGTTTGCTCGTTTAGGGCGTCTTCTATCTTTGAGTACGTATCCTCCATTACCGAGGTTTTTCCTAAATTTGACTTTTCATACATCAACTGAGCCTCGATAAACTTATCATATCGTCTCTTGATATCGGCGATATTTACGCCTCTGCCAAGTTCTCCATGACTTGTCATTATGGGAGATGCTATCTCTAAGATTGCATCCTGCCTGCTGTAATTTGGAGAGTTTACGTTTGCTATATTGTTACCAGTGACCTCTAAGGCAGTTCTTGACGTTGTCACTGCCGATCTTGCTATGTCAAACAAAGCTGCTACAGACATTTAAGCCTCCTTCGTAATGAAAAACCCCTTTCTCTGAATGTTTGGGTTAATCCCTAATGTCCTGAGAAAGTTAAGGTTATTCTTTAAGTAATTTATCGAACGCTCTATTAAAATCTTATTGTAGTCGTTTAGTTCTTCAATACTTTGAAGCAGCGATCTCAGCTTTGAACGAATATCAAGGAAAGCACTATCACCAGTTAACTCTGCCAGGTCTTTAAGGCTTATGTCTGCACTCTGCCTAACCTTTGTTTCTTTTGATGCTTCTAAAGAATATTTCCTCATGAGTCTGACCCTTTCGTCCTCTAGCAGTCTGAGTTTTAACACTAGGGTGTCTTTCTCTTTAGAGAGCTTTTCCACGCTCTGTTCGTTAAAATCAACCAGAGACTGTCGCTCTACTTGTAAAAGCTCAAACAGCGCCTTGTAACCTAGCACCTGTTCGTTAAGGATCTTCTTTAAAGCATCAGTAGTTTTCATGTGATCTCTTGTAACATCTTGGCCGCGATTGCCTTTGAGTCAATACTGTATGTGCCATTTTCAATGGACTCCTTAAGTACCTTGATTTTGTCCTCCCTCACTTCAGGAAGCTGATCTATTGCTTTTTTTAACTCTTCAAAGTCTCTTGCTCTCGGAGAGAGGTTGACCTTGTCAGAGGTTATCACCTTCTCCGTGCTGCTTACGTTTGCACTATTGGTATAGGCACTAGTCTTATCTACTTTCTTTGTCTGGCTTACCGGTTCTTTGCTTTCCGGCGGTTTATTTCCATATATCTTCATCGTATACCTCCTAATAGGAAACTTTTTACTATGGTTTCCTATCGGCATTTACGGAGGATTTCTTTAAGTCATTTTCTTCTTGAGAAACAGCTCCACCACCGCCTTTTGCCAACTTCTGTTTTGAACTGCCGCTTTCCTCATTCAACCTTGTTAGCTGCTCTATGAAGGTATCCTGTAAACCAAGACCACGCTGTGCCATTATCCTGGATAACTCTGTATCAAAAAGGCTTACGTACATCTCAGCTCCTAACCCTTTACCCATTATGGGACCGCTGGCAGACCTCATCGCCTTAACCATCTGCTCTGCAAATAGTGCCTCCATTTCCTTGGCTACCTCTTTTATAGCCTCTGGGTCTTTCTTGCCTTTTATGTTCTGTAAGGCTGTTAAAGGGTTTGCTGATAGTCCGTTAACCGTCTTCATAATAATATCCCCTACATTATCTCTAAGTCAGCCGACAGGGCGCCAGCCGCTTTTATTGACTGCATGATAGCCATAAGATCCCTGGGTGAAACACCCAGCTTATTCAACCCCGTTATGATATCTCCAAGATTTGAGCCAGATATCTTTGTTAATGCCGCCTTTGTCTTTTCTGTTACCTGAACGCCGGGCTGCACTGATTGACCTCCGAGGGCCTGTAAGGCTACATCACTGGGTGTGGCCTCCTTTATCTCTATCGTCAAGTCTCCATGAGCTATAGCCACGGGCATCAATTTAACGTTTTCACCTATAACAACAGTCCCAGTGCGCTCGTTTATGATTATCTTTGCCGCCACGTCGATATCTACGTCAATGACCTCTATACTATTGACTAACCCGACTACGTCACCCTTGTATTGTGTAGGCACCGACACCCTTACCGATGATGGGTCAAGTGTCTTTGCGTATTCACCTTTTAGATGCTTATTGACTGCATTTTTAACGTTTGAGGCCGTTGTAAAATCGGTCTTGTTAAGGATTATAGTAAAATCCTCTGCATTTGCAAGGTCATAACCAAATTCCTTCTCTATTGTCGCCCCTTCCGGGACGTTGCCAACCGTTGGGAAGTTCTTCTGTACCTTGGCTCCACCGCCTCCTGCCGCAAACCCACCTATTGATACTCCACCCTGTGCAAGGGCATAGACCTTACCATCCGGTCCCTTAAGAGGGGTTTGGAGCAATACACCACCTTGAAGAGACTTGCAATCTCCTATTGCCGAGACAACAGCGTCTATCTTTCTACCAACCTTTGGAAATGGCGGCAGCTTTGCCGTTACTACTACGGCGGCAACGTTTTTCGATACTATGTCCTTTTGATCTATCGTTATGCCCATCTTGTATAACAAATTTGCTAGACTTAAGAGCATAGCTCCCTTCTTATCTCCTGTACCGGTTAGCCCTACGACTAGCCCGTATCCTACCAGCTGGTTATCCCTTACGCCCTTGATACTTGCCATGTCCTTCAAACGTTCAGCGTACAGGGGAAGCGGCAGAGACGTCAGCATAGCCATCATTATAGATATAACCATAATAAATTTAACCATACCGTGCCGTCCTATCCTACCTGCTTTTTCAGCCTCTACTTTTTTCAAACCTTGAGTGCGTATCATATTCTCACCTGACTGCGATATCAGCATAACCATTAAAATGGTCTTACCTGTCCAAAAAGCCTGCCAAGCCATCCGGGACTCTGGAGTTCTTGTAAGAAACCATCTCCTACCAGATACAACCGTACGTCTGCGATCTTTTGACTCTGCACGGAGTTTGAGGCATCCACATCATCTGGTCTTATGATGCCCTGGAGGGCAAGTATCTGTTTTTCGTAGTTAATGGTTATCTCTTTTCTAGAATCAATGACAAGATTGCCATTGGGCTGTACATCTATAACCCTGGCAGTGATTGAGCCAAGGAAACTCCCTTCCTGTTTCACCTCACCCTTACCGCTGAACTTGTCCTTGTTGGTCGTAGAAAGCTGCGGTCTTGTTGCCACACCTTTATTAAGCCCTGCTGCGGCGCTAGTGACGTCGAAGAAGTTAGACAACGCAGCATTATAGTTGGATTCCTTATCGGCTGTGGTCTCTTCTTTAGTGTTTGCCTTAATAGTTTCAACTATTTTAATCGTTACCAGATCATTTACCCTTCTGGCACGTCTGTCCTCGTAAAGGCTTGGCGAATCACTCCAGAGCGACCCCTTTGCAACTGGATCACTTACAACCGCAGGGGCATAAACGTAAGGCTGCGGCGCTGATGGCAGCTTAGATGCAGGAGAAGCACAACCGCTTGTCAGGGCTATTATCAGACCTGTTGACAACAAACATGTTGACGATATTATCTCTTTTGTCTTTTTCATTTTATCTCTCCACTCTAACCGTATGACTATCAATAACCGTGCCAACGACAATCTTTTTTGACGAAGGGTTTTCAACCTTTATTGCCTCGCCTACGTTTCCGTGGTCTCTGGCTATGCCTTTTGCCGTTATCCGCACGTTGCCGCTTTCATAAAACAGCGTCACTTCCTGTCCTTTCTTTATAGTATAGACGGTCTCTATGGCGTTCTCTGTAATGGTACGATTTACCGGTATTGAACGGTTCACTGTCCGTCCTATACAGTTGCTTTCTTCAGTTATTGCGCCAATTGGAATCGTCTTAACGTTTACCTGCATCCTGTAGACGTCTCCTTCACCTATGATCTCACCCTTTTTTAAAGGCCGCCTGGCACTTACTACCCAATCGAATGCCTCAACGTTGACGGCATAGTCAATTGTCTGACCCGATGGGAATTTCAACTGAAAAGTTGCTCTTCCAGGCAGCTTGCCGCTTACCAAAACTATCCTGTCAGGTTGGATTGCAGCAACTCCTGTTCCTTCGGCCTTAAATTCGCTCAACGGCTGAACTTCTACCTCTGACCAGGGATAGTTCTCCTTGATATAGTCCCTGACAACACCCTGAGGAGTCCAAGCAGTCAACAGCGTCGTTAGAACAAAGGCTATCATTAAAGTATCCCTTCCTTTTGACCCTGCATACTCATTTACCGCTTCATGCTGTTAGCCAACTGAAGCATCTCATCAGAGGTCTGCACGGCCTTGGAGTTGATTTCGTATGCCCGCTGGCTGACGATCATATTAACCATCTCATCTACAACGCTCACGTTACTGGTTTCTAAGAATCCCTGTGCTAGACTGCCGAAACCTTGTAGTCCAGGGGTTGAGACAGTAGGTGTGCCAGATGCCTCACTCTCTTGATAGAGGTTCTTACCGATAGCTTTAAGACCAGCCGGATTCACAAACCTTGCCAACTCTATCTGTCCAAGCTGTGTGAGGGTTGTCTGATTGTTCTGTTGGGCCGTAACCAATCCATCCGAACCAATAGTTATAGCTGTTGTGTCCTGTGGTACGGTGAGTTCTGGCTCTAAGGGATAGCCGTCGTCATTCACGATCTTCCCATCGCTATCGAGCTTAAACGCCCCTGCGCGTGAATAGGCTATTGTGCCGTCAGGCATGGTAATCTGAAAAAAGCCATCCCCTTCTATAGCCACATCTAATTCATTGTTTGTGTTTATAAAATCGCCCTGTTTAAATATCTTCCCAACTGATACTGGCCGTACGCCAAGACCAATTTGCTCACCGGTTGGAGACTTAAGCCCCTCTGCAGTTGGACCTCCAGGGGATTTCATCGCCTGATACATGAGGTCTTGAAACTCTGCCCTCCCCTGCTTATAACCATATGTTGAGACATTGGCCAGATTGTTCGAGACCACGTCTATGCTCAATTTTTGAGCGTTCATCCCGGTTGCTGCTATAAATAGCGACCTTAACATCTATCTATACCTCCTTAACGTTAAAATTCCATCAAAATTTGGTCTTTTCTCTTAATCAACAAAGGTTAAGCGTTAGACCCTTGCCATTTCGTTTGCAATCTTTCCAGAGGCCTCGTCAAAGACCTGTATGATCTTTTGATTTGACTCATACTCCCTGTGCAAATTGATCATGTTCACCATTTCCTGTATAACATTGACATTTGACGACTCTAAGTACCCTTGTTTCAGGCTCGACGCCGATTCAATGACCGGTTCTGTCGTTACATAGTTGCTTTCGCCTTCCTTTCGCAGTTTCGTCTTATCTGCGAACTCCACTACCCTGAGCCTGTCTATCACTATGCCATTAACTGCAACATCGCCTGATGAGCTTATCTCTAACTTGCCCTCAGGTACCTGTATGGGACCTCCGCTGCCAAGGACCTTTACACCCTTCGCGTTAGTGATAAAGCCTTCTGAGTTTAAGGTGAAGTTACCAGCCCTAGTATACTTGTCTCCTTCGAGGGCAAAATAGCCAGAGCCATCTATTGCAACATCCAATGGATTATTGGTGTTGATCATCCCACCGCCGCTGTGGTCGGTATATACATCAGATACGTAAGTCATAATCCTGCCATCACTTGACTTACCCGCTGTACCGAGAGCTGCTCCTTCTTGATCCTCAGCGCCCCTTTCACTAAACTCAGTCATCAAATAATCTCTAAAGGTAACGCCATCTTCTTTATACCCATATGTGGCTGCGTTTGCAAGGTTGTTGGATACCGTCTCCATCTGCCGCTGCTTCATCATTGAACCGGATGCAGCTATATAAATACCCTTATACATTTACAACTCCTTTCCTAATCTTATCTATCTCCTGATGTTATGGAGTCCTTTGAACGGATAAACAAGTTACTTATTAAGGTTAAGGATTAACTCAACCTCACCTCTTTGCATACCTAAAACGTCTGCAACCTCGTCTACTGTAAGGCCCCTCTGTGTTAGTGCCATAACCTCGTGTTGTCTGTTTACTGCCCCTGTTGGATGATTGATAGAATCGGCCATGTGTAACAATCTCTCAAAGGTAGCTAATTTGGCATCTACTGAGGCCTCTATTGCCTCAAGTATCTCTATTTGCTTTTCGAGCTTCTTGAAGATGGCATTAGCGGTATGCTCAAGTATGGCAACATCGTCTTTTGTTTCCTCTTTCTCTATTGCCTTACCCTTGCTTTTTGAATCAAAGAGCTTTTTCATAGTTCTCTCTCCAACCGGTTCGCTTTTCTTACTAAATAGACCTATCATCTCAGAATGCCTTTTTGAATATCCAGTTTATTATTTATTTTGCTTAAGTATCTTAAAAAGATACCAAACACTTACAATTCATATGTTACATGCAAGTATCTTGCCATTCAAAAAGGCTAAATCATAAGACGGAGCTCTATCTACGTTTAAGTTCATAGTCTTGAGGTGGGTCTATAGATGTAGCAGCCTGTAAACAGGCTATTAATAGGATTCTACTGTATTGTTTGAAAGAAGGCCATCTGCGCTAAACCAGCAGATGACATACTCCTTCTATAAATGCAGCCGTTTGGAAGGTCAAAACGATAAATTCACCGATGTCAACTATTTGACAATTGGTAAGAAATTAGACACTTTTAAAGACAATCGTGAGGAATGCTTTGTCATTAAAACACTGTGAGATCTCCAGCGCCCTCGATGAGTTTATCTATATCGAGGAGTATAATCAGGCGATCGGCCAGCTTTGCAATGCCGCTTATAAATTCAGTGGATATATCCGTTGCCATAGGTGGAGTTGGCTCTACTATATTTGATGGAACCCTTAGAACCTCGGAGACGGAATCTACGACCATACCCATTGTAATGCCTTTGATATCTACAATCATTATCCTTGAGTCTTCATCGTTTTCCTTTTCCATAATACCGAATTTCTTTCTAAGGTTTACTACTGGGATTACCTTACCGCGCAGGTTTATCACACCTTCGACATAGGGCGGCGAGTTAGGCACCATGGTGATAACTGTCATCCTGTTAATCTCCTGTACCTTAAGTATATCCACAGCATATTCCTCGCTGCCTAATGTAAATGTAACTAATTGTAAGACGTCATCTGTAACAGTAAAAGTATCCATAATTTCTCCCTTATTACGTTTACGCTAGTTTATTAAATTAATCCCTTGTGTTTGAACTATGATTTAGCAGATTAGATAACCATAATCTACAGTCCTTTCAGATATAACGCATTATATAGAGTTAACAATCTCTCCTGCCACCTCGCTTAGAGATACAATCTTGTCTGCAATACCGGCGTCTACCACGGCCTTCGGCATTCCATAGACAACGCAGCTTTCCTCATCCTGAGCGATTGTCCTCCCACCACCTTCTTTAATCGCCTTCATACCCTTGAGTCCATCATTGCCCATACCGGTAAGGATAACCCCCAGACAACTGCCCGGATACAACTGGGCAATTGATAACATCATAACGTCCACGGATGGTTTATATATATACTCGTTGTTTTGTGAAATGCTTATGTACTTTTCTATTCCCTTTTTTACAATGCTCATATGGCCTAGCCCAGGGGCAATATAGACAACACCGCTTTGGAGTTTCTCACCGTCCTTGGCCTCTTTAACCTGAAGATGACTGAGTTGGTTTAACCGCTCGGCAAATGGACCGGTGAAGTTTTGTGGCATGTGTTGAGAGATCACGACAGGGACGGTTATGTTTTTTGGTAATATTGGCACTATCGACTGTAAGGCCTTGGGGCCTCCTGTTGAGGTACCTATGGCTATTATGTTCATGCGTTTTGAGGAGTTAAATTGTACGTCCCTTGGCATAGTTATGATAGGTGTCGACGTCCTGGTCTTCTTTTTTGGCGCTTTAAATCCTTTTATACCAATCTGTTTTATTTTCTCTATGAGCATAAGTTTGATGTTTACTATATTAACGGACAACTCCGAGAGATTTTTAGGAATAAAGTCTACGGCCCCCATATCCAGAGCATCGAGGGTGACCTTGGCCCCTTCAGTGGTTAACGAACTGACCATTATGACTGGCAAGGGGAATTTTTCCATTAATATCTTTAGAGTCTCAAGACCGTTCATTTTAGGCATCTCAACATCCAACGTCATAATGTCTGGCTTTAGAGCCTGAACCTTCTCTATCGCCTCCACTCCGTCGCGGGCAACTCCCACAACCTGTATCTCAAGATCGGACGCTATCATACTCTTAAGAGCGTTTCTCATAAACGCTGAGTCATCCACAATCAAAACCTTAATATACCTGCTCTTACTCTCCATATAATAATAACCGTTATTTGTGTACGTGTAAGGCTGCGCTAAACAGTACTGTTGGATCGATAATCAAAACAACCTTACCGTCTCCAGTTATTGTGGCTCCTGCTATACCCTCTGAGCTGTTGGCAAAGCCCTCGATCGATTTTATAACTACCTCTTCCTGACCATAGAGTCTGTCCACCATCATACCAAACTTCTTTTCATTAATTACGATGACTACCATATATATCTTATCAGCTCCATTGGACGATGGTGAATCTATGAAGAACTTAGTAGCAAGCCTGTATACTGGTACGACCTCGTTTCTTAGAATGACTGTCTCATGACCTCTTATGGTCTTTATCTCTGACTTGTCAAGACGCACTGTCTCAACAACTGATGACAGGGGTACTGCAAATACCTCATCACCTACGCCAACCATTAGAGCCTGAATGATTGCAAGTGTAAGGGGTAAGCGAAGCAAAAATCTAGCACCCTGACCAACCTCTGTCTCGATGGTGATTGATCCGTTGAGCTTAGATATATTGGTTTTTACAACGTCCATTCCTACGCCGCGTCCTGAGACGTCTGTTACCAGTTTAGCAGTTGAAAAACCTGGTAAAAATATATAGTCCAGTATCTCCTTATTAGACAGCTTTTCTAACTCATCACGAGTAGCAAGCTCCTTCTCTAATATCTTTTCTTTCAACTTATCAACGTCGATTCCTTTACCGTCATCTTCTATGGACAAGACAATATTATTGCCCTCTTGATAGGCTGACAGTATGACCGTTCCATGTCTAGGTTTACCTGCTGCCTCTCTAACATCAGGCAGTTCGATGCCATGATCGGCTGCGTTTCTGATCAAATGCACCAGAGGGTCGCCAACCTCCTCGATGATAGATTTATCAAGCTCTGTCTCCTCACCAACGAGACGCAGTTCGACCTCTTTTTTCATCGTCCTGGCCAGATCTCTAACCATCCTTGGAAACTTGTTAAAGACCTTTTTGACTGGCTGCATCCTTGTTTTCATAACCGCAAGCTGTAGATCAGTCGTTATGAGGTTGATAAAGGCTGTCAGCTCCGCCAGATGCGATACGTCTGCCGAGTCGGTGTACTTGATCTCAAGATTAGCCACAATCTTCATTAGTCTGTTACGGGCAAGCACCAGCTCGCCAACTAGGTTTAACACGTTATCAAGTCTCTCTACGTCCACCCTGATCGTCTGTTCTACCTGCTGCCCCTTTTCCTTGTCAGCCGGTCCGCTCTGTTTGGCCAGCGCCTTTTTGACGTCTTCTTTAGAGGTCTTGTCCGTGGCTGTTAGTATCTCTCCAACCTTTGGCACATCCCCAGTATCTACAGACTCCTTTATCATTGACTGTATGGTAAGTGCCTCTTCTACATCATCCTCGGATACCTTGCCTTCCTCTATAAGAAGCTCGCCTACGTGTTTTGGTGGCCGCTGTTCCGGATCTGTATCTTCCTCGCTCTGACCAGGCTCTTCACCAAGGCGTTCCGTATCCATATAGTCTTTGGCCGCTGCCTCAGCTTTTGCAGACGTCTTTTGTTCATGGCTGTCTTTATCAGTCGAAACACCAACGCCATCGTAAACGTCTTGCAGTTTTTTCAAGAGGTCGCTTAAATCCTCTTCAACACCGTCTTTTTGCTTTATATGTTCGAGGAGTATCTTTACCATGTCCACTGATTCTAATATCACGTCCATTATCTGTGGGGCCAGCAAGATAATGCCGTCTTTTATCTTTTTCAGAACAGATTCAGTGATATGAGTAAGCTGCACCATTTGATTGAATCCGAGAAACCCTGAAGCTCCTTTTATTGTATGTATAGAACGAAATATATCGTTAACGAGATCCTGGTTTTCCCTATCAGCTTCCAATTCAACAAACTTGTGGTTAAGTTCTTCAATAAGCTCTGTCGTTTCTATAAGAAAGTCGTTTATTATCTCATCCATCTCATCAGCCATGGCAGCCTCCTTTTAGGTCTTTTATTCTAGACCTTTTCATCTTTGGCCTATATTTAATAACATAGTGCTTTATGCCTCATAATAAAGACGACATGTTGATTAAAATCCAAACTCTGCAAGTAGTGCATCGACGTCCCCTTGCTGGGACATGATTCCCTCACCAGCCTTTATCTGAGGACCAGCAAGTTCCTCCGGCTTCTTCACCTCAGCCTTTTTACCCTCAGGTGTGCCAAAATACACAACCAGCCGCAATAGCTGCTCTTCAAGCTCTCTTACAAGCCTGATGACCTTCTTGAGTATCTGTCCCGTGAGATCCTGAAACTCCTGTGCCAGCATGATCTCAATAAAATCATTACTGATCTCGGACAGCTCTGTCTTGACAAAACTGAGAGAGACCTTTTCCTCCGAGTGGGTGCAGTCGAGTTCGTTGAGTTTTTCCTCGACGAAATCCAGTTTGGTCATCAACTCCTCCAGCTTTGACTGGTTTCTCTCGGCTATACCGATTGTCTTGCCTGCCGCCTCATCGGTCTTTGTAATCACCCATTCTAATTTGTCCGTAACCTCGGGCATATCATCCTGAGCTATGTCAGCAAGACGGGGGTCTATCAACTGTTTAAATATATTAAAGGAGTCGTGGAGTTTGCGGGTCATCTTACCAACCTCTGAGAACAAGTCTCTCTCACCGTAGTTTGAAAGCGACATGATGACCTTCTCAGCCTTTTCGATATCCCCATTGGCAAAGGCGTCTATAAGCCCTTTGACCTCATCCATTATTTTGTGTACAAGCCCTTGCTCGAATCCCTTTTCTCCTACTGACTTTTCAAAGGCCTCTTGTACTTCCTGTACAAAGTCGTCACCACTCTTGGGTGCGGTTTTTTGCGCTGAGGTGTTGTCTACTGCCTCTGAGACCTGCTGTTGACCTGTGACATCGTCGTCATGTTCTGCAGTCTCGTTTTGTTCGACAGCGTCGAGCCGTTCACTTATCTTACCGTTGCCCTTTTCAATCGGTCCCTTTTCTGGCATATCTTCTAACGGCATCATAGCAGGAGATTTAACTGTATAGTCAATCTCTGTTTCCCTGTTAGATCCGGCGCTCAACATCTCCATGTCGTCCTTGTTTAATATCTTTGACAGGTCGATGATGATCACCATCCTGTTTTCACCAAGGTTTGCGACACCTCTGAGACACTCATCGTTATTCCTATTACATACGAGTTCTATATCTCTTGTAATGGTATTGTCATCAATCTCCATGACGCCGGTGATGGTGTCCACTTTAACGCCAAAAGTCACTCTGCCTATGTTGGTTACTATGACCTTGCCGCCTAACTCTGAACAGTCGCTGTCAAGACCGAGTTTTCTTTTTAAGTCAATGACCGATATGGTTTTTCCTCTAAGGTTAATAATGCCAAGCACATGCTGTGGGGTATGAGGAAGCTTTGTTGTCTGTGCAGGTTTCATAATCTCCTGAACCACAAGGATAGATATAACGTATTCTTCCTTTCCCAGGGTAAACCCTATGTACTGGCTCATCTAATTCTCCTGAATCTCAAAATCATTACTCCTGATTACTAAAATTGCACTAGTTTTTACTTCTTTTGTAGTTTTTCAAATATCTTATCGATCTTCTCTTTTAGTACCTCAGCAGTGAAGGGTTTAATAACGTAGTTGTTTACGCCAGCCTTTACAGCCTCAACGACCTGTTCTTTTTCCGCCTCGGCGGTAACCATAAGCACAGGCATAGACTTTAGCTTTGCATCGCCTCTTACCTTCTTTAGTAGCTCTAGGCCTGAGACATTAGGCATGTTCCAATCGGTGACAAGAAAGTCAAAGCCGCCAGTTTTGAGTTTGTTAAAGGCCTGTTCACCGTCCTCGGCCTCTTCAATCTTTTCAAAGCCTAGTTGCTTTAGAATGTTTTTCACTATCCTTCTCATAGTGGAAAAATCGTCAACCACCAGTATTTTCATGTTCTTATCGTACATTACAGAAGACCTCCGTTTTGTAGTTAATGCTTTAATATATCTTTTATATTTCTAGTAACTGCCTCTGCAGTTACGGGCTTAACCATATAACCATTTGCGCCGGCCTCAAATGCCAGTTCCCTATCAATATCATCGTTTTCTGTGGTGATCAATATTATCGGTATACGTTTAAAAGAGGGGTCGGCCCTGAGTGTCCTTGTCAGTTCAAGACCATCCATGTAAGGCATGTTTAAGTCTGTAAGTATGAGGGCAACCTCGTTGTAGGCCAATTTCTCTATTGCATCTAACCCATTTTCTGCATATATTGGTTCATACCCACTGCTTGTTAGATAAAGCCCCAAGATCTTCCTTGTTGTCTTATCATCGTCGACTACCATTATTCTCATACTTTCTATCCCTCGCCTTTAATACTAAACCTTTTGATATACTACCGTCTTGTCAATTACATTAGGCCTAAAGACACGTGTTACGTCATGTAGACTCTCGGCCATACCTATAAAGAGGTATCCGCCAGCTCGTAGAGATTCGTACAGGTTGCTTATGACCTTTATTTTGGCTTTCTTATCGAAGTAAATAAGCACGTTTCTGCATAATATTACATCCATATCACGAAACCCCCTCATTTTTTTATCATCGAGGAGGTTTAATTGCACAAACTTAACCTTTGTCCTGACCTCGTTATTGAGCTGATAATTTGATGCGGTGCTTTGTTTAAAATATTTTTTCATGTACGCCTCTGGTATATTTCTGATGGCATACTGAGCATATTCAGCCTTAAGTGCCCTTTCAATCACCACATCGCTTAGATCCGAGGCGTGTACCTCAAACCTTATAGAACTTGTCTTAGGGTTTTCCAAAAGCATCATTGCTATTGTATAGGGTTCTTCACCAGTTGAACATGCTGCAGACCATATCTTCATGGTCTGAGCTCTTTTGTCTTCCTTCATTTTAGGTAACACGTGTTCTACTAACACTTCCAGCTGTTTGGTTTCCCTAAAAAAAAACGTTTCATTAGTTGTTATCTTATCATACAGGATTTTTAGCTCATTTTTGTCTGCATTGTATCTCAAGAGATAGAAATAATCCTCGTAGCTGCCGATCTTTTTTTCCTCAAGCCGTTTAGATAGCCTGTTTTCAATAAAATATTTTTTTGTATCAGGGATATATATCCCTGTGGTGTCATAAATAAAATCCCTCAAGTTCTTAAAGGTCTCATCCTTAAGTACCATCATAAGGATTGTATGGCTTCCTCTGCTTTCAGTCTAACGGAGTCATCTGGATGATCTCTCAAAGGCAGCAGGGCATTATATATCTCAACTCCACCTATTTTGGCAAGGGCATCAATCGCTCCAAGCGTTACCAACGCCTCTGTATCGTTTAATGCGGCTATCAATTCCCTAAGGTACTCTTCTCCTTTAGAGTTTGCAACTGCCTTTACGGCATAGAACCTTACCCACATGTCCATATCATGCATAGCGCTCAACAGAGCCTCTGAGAAAGTACCTGCCTGGTTAAATCCCATGACAGCCACCTTTCGCAGCTGTGGATTAGGGTCCTTCAGAACCTCTTCAAGCCTCTTCTCAACACCCTTGGATTTAAACGATGAAAGCCGCTGCACTGCTGTAACCTTAACATTCTCGTTTTTGTCACGAGTAAGCTTAAGTATGAGCTGAACATCATTGCAGTACTTAGCTATATACTTCTTTGTTACAACAGAATAACTACCAATGTCCTTTAAGAAACTCTCACTATCTAGGTATAGCAGAGCCTGCACGGTCTCTTCTATGACGTCATCGCACTTTTCATCTTTAAGCATCCTTACGATAGACCCATAGGCCCTAACGTTTCCTATCTTATGCAGTGCATAGACTACCTGCAGCTTCATATGACAGTCGTCATCGTTTAAAGCCTCAATCAATGCGTCAACACAGCGTTCATCTGCGATGCTCACCAGTGCCTTGGCCGCACCCCTCCTTTTATCTCTGAATGAGCCTCTCAATAGACTTATAAGCTCCTCAATGGCTTCTGTACACTTGAGTTTACCCAACATCTCCACAAGCAGGGCCTTAGACCTGAATCGAAGTTCGCTCCTCTGCCTGAGCATACCTACCAAACTCTCGCAGTCTGAAATCTCTGTGATAGAGTCGATTATGATACGATAACGCTCCTCATCTTCGGGATAGGAGGTATCCATAGAGCCTGCCAACTCTATGAGCATTTCAATGGCCCTCTTCTCCTTTAAAATCCTCAACCCCTCTATAGCTGCCGTTTTTTCCTCCCAATCGGCGTTGTTTAACATCTTGATCAGCTCATCGGAGATATAAACCATATCCGGTTCGATACCGAGGCTGACCAGGCTCTTGACTGCAACACCTCTAGTAAAGTCATCGGAGTTCTTGATGCAATATATCAATGCCTCTTTGGATTCCTTCGACGGTATCTTACCAAGCGTCTCAAGGGCTGCATATCTTATCACACTTGAACCGCCTGTACACAATCTAAATATCGCTCCGACGGCCTCTTTCCCTTTCATCTTACCGAGGGCCTCAAGGGCTGCAAAGGTCACCCACTCCTCATCATGCAGTGCAGTCTCAAGGTGTTCCACAATACGCTCGCTGCTCTCGTTTAACAAACCAAGAGAACGGCAAGCAGCGGCTCGAACGTTTGGATTTGGATCCTTAAGCAGCGGAAATATCTTATCAATTACCACACCGGTCTTTATATCACCCATGAGGTCAAGTGCAAACTTCCTTATATCATCATCCTTATCATTTAGCAGGTCGTAAAGTAATGGGACGGTCACATTACCAAGCTCTTTGAGGATCACCAAGGCAGCATTTCTCTGCGCCGGTCCCTTTCTCAACACGGGTATAGTCATATAGGCCACCATCTCACCACCAATCGCTATTAGCGACTGCATGGCAGCATCCTGCACTGCCGCATTTGAATCAAAGAGTGCTTTGATCAATGGGTAAATTGCCCGTTCATCACCCTCAGAGAGCATCGTGGCCGCAGCACGCCGGTCAGAAACGTCAGCCCCACTGAGCTTCTTGATTAGTGAATAGAGTTTTTTTGTCTGCAACATATAATTATATTTTAAACACCACTGTATATTATAAGGATATTCTATAGTAAAATAAAGTGAATTTTTAGTCCGCCTTATTAAGGGGATTATTATCTGTTAGCTTTGACTTCATTCTCAATATAGCCTGACTATGTAACTGACATACCCTGCCTTCTGACAAACTGAGCACTTTACCTATCTCCTTCATCGTAAGTTCGTCCCAATAGTAGAGAGATAGAACCATCTTCTCCTTATACGGCAGCTCGTCGATCAAACGTGCAAGCGTGTTTTTTTGAGATGCCTCCATTAGCAAGGTAAGAGGGTCCTTACTGGTTGTATCCGGTATGTTATCAGCCATGTTGATCTCTTCACCGCCGGTGAGTCTGCCGCTGAAGTCCTCAAACCTTAGGGTAATTACGCTGTCAGCATCCTTTAATATCTTATAGTACTCATCCAGGGTGATATTAAGCTCTTTGGCTACCTCCTCGCCATCAGGGGCCCTGCCTAGCTTTTTTTCAATGCTTACGAACACACTCTTGAGTTCACATACCTTTTCCTTTAGTGATCTCGGTGCTGTATCAAAGGCTCGAAGCTCGTCAAGCATCGCCCCCTTTATCCTGAACTCGGCAAATGTCTTGAGCTTTGATATACTTGGGTCGTAATTTCCTATGGCGTCTAAGAGTCCTATTATGCCAACGCTAATCAGGTCGTCTACTGTAAGCTGCGGCGGTATCCGGTTTAGCAGCCTAAAGGCAGTATACTTTATAAAAGGAAGAAAATCTTTTATTATCTCTTCCCTTTGATCGTTATTGATGGCGGAGGGGGTCTCACCCTTATTCAGCTTCGATTTATAAACTTTTGGGTTCTTTAACATTTTTTTGCCGTATCAGATTGTGAGTTAAGGAGATTACCAATAAAGAACTGCAGAGAGCCCTTTACCCTAATCCTTTCCCTGCCTAATATTTTTACAGCCAGTTCGGCAATCTTCTTAGATGCCTTGCTGTCTGGAAATGCCTCGACAAATGCCCTCTGTGCCCTCACGGCTTTTGTAACTGCACTATCTAAGGGAATAAAACCTAAATAATCCAGCCCTATATGCAAAAACTTCTCAGTTGCAGTAAGCAGTCTTTTGAAAACGTCTTTAGCCTCATCAGCATCTCTCGCAGAGTTGACAAGCAAGCTAAGATTTTTTTCTTGATATCTTGTGTAGAGCACTTTAATCAAGGCGTATGCATCAGCGATAGAAGTAGGATCTGGCGATGTCACTATGATTATTTCTTGTGCTGCTATGCAGAAAAAGGCAACATTCTCTGATATCCCTGCTGCCGTATCTATTAGCAGCACGTCTATCTCTTCCTCGAAGGACTCAAACTCCTCAAGAAACCTTAACCTCTGAAACTCATCTAACGAGGTCATCTCCTGCACCCCAGAAGTAGCCGGCAGTATCTTTATGCCATGAGGTCCTTCCACCACTATATCCTTGAGCGTCATATCACCATCCAGTACATTCTGTATGTTATACTTTGGTGCCAGGTGCAGCAATACATCTATGTTGCTCAACCCTAGATCGGCATCGAGTATAAGGACTTTCTTGCCCTCTTTTTGTAGAGCGATAGCCAGATTAGCCACAACATTGGTCTTACCAACGCCGCCCTTCCCGCTGGCCACAGCAATCGTCCTGATCTGATGATGTCCTATAATTGCCATTTACAATACTCCTTTTTTTAAGATCAGGTTAGCCAGTAAATCCACCGTAGCAAACTCAATATCGTCTGGTACCTTTTGACCTGTAGTCAGATAAGCTATAGGTTTCTGGTACGTCATCAGGAGGTTATACAGGGAGCCAAACCGCACGGCCTCATCCACCTTTGTAAAGCCTAGGTAGTTTATCGGGAGCCTTCTGTAGTACTTATATGCCTCTGTCAAGAACTCGTCATCACTGTTGGCGCTCATTATCAGGTGCAGCTCGATTGGTACCTCGGTCTGACATATCTCGTTTAGACAGTCTATATATTCCTCATCCTTTGGACTCCTGCCAGTTGTATCTATGTAGATCACGTCCTTGGTCTCTGCATAACGCATGAGGCTGCTTTTCAGTTCCTTTGTATTTGTGGCTACCGACAGTGGGATACCTAATATCCTGGCATATATCCTGACCTGTTCAACGGCTCCTATCCTGTACGTGTCCAGGTTTATGATTGCCGCCTTTTTGCCTTCCTTTATCGAGTTGGCAGCAAGTTTAGCTACGGTAGTTGTTTTACCTACGCCGGTAGGGCCTAAAAGCATTATGGCCTTCATATCGCTGCCTCGTTTTTTCACCTTTAAGTTATTTATCAACAGTGGTAGTACCTCGTTTACGTCCTTTGCCTTCTCACATAGAAGTATAGCATATTCTTCCTTAATTGACCTCTCTCTCAGAAAGTATAACAACATTCTCTTTTTTGGTGGAAGGGCCATCTCATATCCTATGTTTTTCATATCCTCTATGGTATCTCTGAGCCCCTCTATCTCACCCTTTATGTCCTCGGTTAGCCTTTTGACCAGGAACTTAAAGTCGGCAGTGGTGGCATCCATTACCCTCGGTTTGGGCTCTGCCGAAGGAGGTTCAGGCGTCTGCGGCTTTGCAGGGGGTTCATCCTTAGAGGATTCGTACCGGTCAATGGTTGAAATCTTAGGTGTGGCCTCAGGCCTTCCTGCCGGTCTTTCTGCCGGTTTCTCTTGGGACTTTGTCTTGGCCATAAAACTGCTGTCTTTTCTGAGATTGTCTTTCTGTGTCTCTCTCTTGTCACTCATCGGTCTTATTTTATTGATATCGTAGTCAACGGCTGCAGTTACTTCGACAAAAGGGTTATCGCCGCCTTTTTCCTCGGTTGAGAGGATGATTGCGTCTTCGCTGAGTTCCTTTTTTACTAACACAAGCGCTTCTGCAAAGGTTCTAGCCTGATATTTTTTAATCTTCATACTTAACCACTCCTAATGAGTATAATCTTGCCGTAGAAGAAATCTCTGCATTAGACAGCACTACCACTGATGGTATAAATTTCTCCACAAGTTTCCTTAAAAATCTCCTCACATGAGAAGAACAGAGAATTACCGGTTGAACACCTTTAAAACTATCGCTGTTTATCAGGTTTTCTATCCCCTTAACTATCTTATTAATTATCTCCGGGTTTATTGCCTCTCCCGTCTGTACGCTGCGCGACAGCATAGATTCAAACCTCGGATCCAGTGTAAATACCGGTACGTTGCCTTCCTGTGTTGAGTACTGCTTGGTTATGTGCCTTGACAATGCCTGCCGCACAAGTTCTGTAAGCATCTCCGTATCCTTTATCGTGGGGGCATAGTCAAGCACTGTCTCAAGTATGGTTATTATATCATTAATAGGTACCCGTTCCCTAAGTAGGCCCTGAAGGATACGCTGCACCCCGCCCAGCGTAATATGTGCAGGGATTAGCTCATCTACAAGCTTCGTATAAGTCTTGGAGACGTTATCCAATATGTTTTGCACCTCTGTTCTACTGAGAAGCTCCCAGCTAGACTTTCTTACAAGCTCAGTAAGGTGGGTGGCAATGACCGTTGGTGTATCAACCACCATGTAACCTTCCACCTGAGCCTTCTGTATGTTTTGCTCATCTATCCAATAGGCTGGCAGTCCAAACGCAGGTTCCCTGGCTGGTATGCCCTCTATCTTCTCCGACTCGTCGGCAGCCACTGCCAGCCAGTACCCCATCATGACCTCGTTGCGTGCTATCTCTATCCCTCTGATCATAAAGCTGTACTCATGAGGTCTAAGCTGCAGGTTGTCGCGTATGTGCACGGGGGGGATTATAAAACCTATCTCTTTGGCCAGTTGTCTGCGCATCGCCTTTATCTTTGATAGAAGTTCACCCTTGGTCTCCTCAACTAGTGGGATTAGCCCATAGCCAATCTCAAGCGTAAGCGGGTCGAACTCAAGGAAGGTTTCTATTCTCGGTTCCTCAGATACAGTTTCTGTTGGTGGCACGGCCCCTGCCTCCTTTTTCGCAGTTGAGCTAACCAAGTAGGCAAACCCAGCCGCCGCTGCCGCAATGAGGATAAATGGCAGGTGTGGCAGACCAGGAACTAAGGCAAACACAAAAAGTATACCAGCGGTAGTAAATAATGCCTTAGGATTAATCAATATCTGCTCGGCTATATCCTTACCCATGTCAGATTCCTTACCTGCACGGCTGACCACAATACCAGCAGCAGTGGATATCAAGAGCGCCGGTATCTGTGTCACCAGTCCGTCACCAACGGTCAAGATCGTATAAGTCTTTAATGCCTCAACGATTGGCATTCCCCTTTGCAGGATTCCAATTATCAAGCCGCCTACAATATTTATAACCGTTATAACGACACCAGCGATCGCGTCTCCTCTGACAAATTTGCTTGCTCCATCCATAGCTCCATAGAAGTCAGCCTCCTGGGCTATGGTTTCACGCCTGCGTCTGGCGTCCTTTTCGTTTATTAAACCAGCATTAAGATCGGCATCGATTGCCATCTGTTTACCGGGCATAGCATCAAGAGTAAACCTTGCAGCGACCTCGGCAATTCTACCTGAACCCTTTGTTATAACTACGAAGTTTACAACCACGAGTATCATAAATATTATAAGACCCACGGCATAGTTGCCGCCAACAACAAAGTTTCCAAACGACATAATAACCGTACCTGCCGAATCTATACCCTCGTGTCCCTTTAACAAAACAAGCCTTGTTGTGGCTATATTCAAAGCCAGTCTGTACAGTGTGGTTATCAATAACAGTGTGGGAAATATGGAAAAATCAAGCGGTTTTTGCACATATACGCTGGTGATGATTATTACCACTGCAATCGCTATTGAGATAGAAAGCAGCATGTCAAGCAAGATCGGAGGCAATGGCAACAGCATCACACCTAGTATAGCCACTATAGTGACAGATACTATAATCTCAGCCCTTTCTCTTAACAACTTTAACAAGAAGTTCATAGTGTGTACCCTCCCCTTAATTTCATGCAAACCCTTTAAGTTTGAATATGTAAGCCAGTATCCTGGCAACCGCTTTGTATAGTTCAGGGGGTATAAAGGTATTTACCTCAAGTTTAAAGAGGGTTCTGGCAAGCGGTTTATCCTCAATTACCGGTATCCCATTGCCCTTGGCTATCTCCCTTATTTTTTCAGCGACATAACCGCTCCCCTTTGCAATCACCTTTGGGGCTGACATCTCCGTTTCCCTGTATCTAAGGGCAACTGCAAGGTGAGTGGGGTTTGTTATGATGACGGTGGCCTTTGGCACCTCGGCCATCATACGTTTCCTTGCCTGCTCTCTTTGGATGCTCCTTATCCTGGACTTTACCTTTGGATCACCCTCCGTTTCCTTGAACTCTTCCTTTATCTCTTCCTTACTCATCCTAATGGACTTCTCAAACCTCCACTTCTCAAATACATAGCTTATGGAGGCCACTATAAACAGATAGAAGAAGCCATACCACATGGCGTTCTTTAAAAACACCACGGAGATTGAGGCTATCTGTTTCAGCTCCAATCCCATTATGTAGGGCAGCTTATATATATCCCTCTTAATTACCAGATAGAAGATAAATCCGCCGGCAACAAATTTTAACAGTGCCTTGAAGAAATCAATAAGTCCGTTAAAAGAAAAAAGCCTCTGCAGGCCTTCTAATGGATTGAGCTTAGAGAGGCTTAACTCGAGGGGCTTTAAAAAGAAACCCACTTGTGCAACATCGGAGGCCACTGCAAGGGTCATAACGGCAATAAAAAATGGTAAAAGTATGGTAAAGGTCTTTATCAGGGCCATCCTCGTGGCCAAAAACGGATCCATGCCATACTGTAAGCCGAGAAACTTAATGGTAACGTCCGACATCTCAGTAAAGACGTATTGACCTCCGAAGTGTATCACTAACAACACACCGGCCATCCCAGCAAGGGCTGTGACCTCCCGGCTCTTGGCAATCTGCCCCTTCTCTCTCGCCCTCTGCCGCCGCCGCGGCGTGGCTTGTTCCGATCTTTCATCTTGTTCAGCCATTATCTACTGCGACCATAAGAAGCGAGCTTAATCATTTTACCTTGCCAAGCTTCAGTACGTTGTGCATCTCATATTTCATGTCCTCAATGGCGTTAATCATTACATTATAAAAGGTTGGTATAGACAACATCATAACCATAAGGCCGACCATGATAAACAGTGGAAAGCTCACAAAGAATATGTTTATCTGAGGTGAGGCCTTGTACAGAAAACCAAGGAGGAAGTTCAACACCACCATCACAATCATCACCGGAGCCCCTATCTTGATGGCAAGGACAAACACCTTAAAGCCTCCAAAGATAGCGTTTATCATCAAGTTGTTGATATTTAACTGTCCTGGCGGCAGGATCTCAAAGCTCTTGGCAAATATGTATATCAGATCGTGGTGGGCATTGACAGCAAAAAACAGAAGCGTCACTAGTATCCCAAGCAATCTGGATATCTCAGCGGATTGACCAAACTCAGGGTCAAAGCTGGTAGCGATAGACAGGGCCATGCCGTTACTCATCATCTGGCCGGCCATGTTTACAGCGACAAAGATAAATCTCACAGCGCTGCCTAGGAGCATTGAAAGGATAATCTCACGCACAATCAATGTGAAAAAACTCTCTGGCGTGATCTCAAACTGTACTATAGGCGTCAGCACAAAGGCCAGAGCCACTGCTATGGCTAGTTTAAACTGGGCTGGCGAGTTCTTGCTGCTAAACAGCGGTATTATCGACATAAATATACTTGTTCTTAACAGTACCAGCAAGAAACTCACTATCTGCTTTGAAACAAGTCCAGAATTGATCATCCCTACTATGTCCATCTTGTTATTCATCTTATGATACAATCATTTAGCGTACTGCGGTAGTTTCTCTATGAGGGTGACTGTGAAATGTATCATCGTACGTGCAAGCCACGGCATCAGGATAAAGATACAGGCAAAGACGGCAAGTATCTTTGGAACAAAGGTTAACGTAAACTCCTGGATCTGTGTGATGGCCTGAAAGAAACTCACTAGTAACCCAACAACCATGCTTACTAAGAGCATGGGGCCTGCTACCATCATTAGCGTCTTAAACACCTCGCCTGAGAGATCCCTTACTATCTCTACCGTCATTGGAAACTCCGCACCAGTGTGCCCACAACAAGGTTCCACCCGTCAACAAGCACAAACAGCAGGAGCTTAAAGGGTAGAGAGATCATAACAGGGGGCACCATCATCATACCCATAGACAACATCACGCTGGCAACCACCATGTCTATTATAATAAAAGGTAGATACAACAAAAAGCCCATCTCAAAGGCCGTCTTAAGCTCGCTGATTGCAAAGGCCGGCACAACGATCTTGATAGGCAGGTCCATTGGCTTTTCAGGTGCATCCACCTTTGCCAGTCTCAAAAACAATGCTACGTCCTTCTCCCTTGTCTGTTTTAACATAAAGGATTTAACGGGCTGCTCAGCACGCCTAAGGGCCTCCCCGATGGTTATCTTTTTATCCATTAAAGGGGTAAACGACTCCTTTGCCACCACATCCAATGTTGGCGTCATTACAAACAGCGTAATGAATATCGAAAGCCCTATTACAACAACGTTTGGTGGTATCTGTTGCCCGCCCATGGCCTGCCTAAGAAAAGACAGCACGATTACCACCCTGGTAAAAGACGTAAACATCACTAACATCGATGGCAAGACCGACAGGAAGCTGATAAGCACAAACATCGATATCAACGGATGGTCTATATTAAATACGTTATTATTCATTATTATTATTCACAATTGGCATTTTCAGGTCTTCCTTTCTCAACTCCCCGATGAACACTCAAGGGTGTGAAATCTATTATTCTTTTGCCGCTCCCTGTATTTGGGCGTACTCTTTAACAAACGATCCTGTGCCCTCCACCTGAGCAAGGGCCTTATCATTTAAAGTCGTAAGGAGTCTGACATCAGTAGGTGTAATACCTATGATTAAGACCTTGGTACCAACTTTAACGGCCGCTATGCCTTTTTTAGGACCAAAAGACATATACTCCAAGAGATTGATTAAACCTGCCTTCTTTTGCCTTTTTTTTAGGACGAAGGCTATTCCATATATAAGAAAGACAACAGCCCCAAGGGCAAATAGCATCTGAAGCAGGACATCTGTCATTTAAGCTGCTTTAACCTGTCGTTAGGGCTAACGATATCTGTAAGCCTTATGCCAAACTTTTCGTTTACAACTACAACCTCGCCCCTTGCAATGACCTTATTGTTAATGAGCATCTCCATCGGCTCACCGGCAAGCTTGTCTAATTCTACAACAGAGCCTTGCCCCAACTGTAACAGGTCATTAATCAACATCTTTGTCCTGCCTATCTCAACTGTAACAGTAAGTGGGATGTCAAGGAGAAACTTTATATCCCTCAGCCCTTCATGCCCCTCGGCAACTTCAAACTCCTGAAAATCCGCCTTAAACGGTTCCATTAAACAGCCTCCTTAGTTTATCTATGTGATGACATTTGTGATCTTTACAGCCTGGTTTCCTTTTCGCACACCAGCAGTACACTTGAACTTTGCAATTCCCTCAATCTTAAACACCAGCTCATCCGTCAACGACTTACCTAGGTTTATAACATCCCCCTCTTTCAGCGTCAAAAGGTCTTCCACTGTCAGATCTGTGCAGGCCAACTCGACGCTGACCGCTACATGCGACTCCATCAGTATGTCTTTGAGACGGTTCACCCACCTCTGGTCGGTTTCCAGTTTCTCGGCCTGTATGCCGGAGTAGAGCTTCTCCTTCACAGGCTCTATTATGGAGTAGGGTATACAGAAATACATCTTACCGGTAAAGTCCTCTACCTCTATATGTACCTCTATCTTAATAATAACCTCGGTAGGCGTAACAATTGTGACAAACTGAGGGTTCATCTCAGAACCTACGTGCTCAGGTTGAACGTTAGCCAGACCTCTCCAGGCAAGGGCAAGGTCCTTTAGCACCATGCTGACCACCTTTTTGATGATCCTCTGCTCTATTGGCGTAAAGTACCTACCCTCAGATTTTGTATTACGTGCCGTAGTTGCCCCGAAGAAATACTCCACAAAGGCAAATACCGCAGGAGCGCTTATGACAAACAGTGAATACCCTTTAAGTGGCTCCATCTTAAATATGTTTATACTTGATGGCAAAGGCAGCGTCTTCATAAACTCGCTAAACTTCATCATTTCTACGCCGTGGATGTTTACATCGACAAACTTCATGATAATAGCCGAGATAGAGTTTCTAAAAAACCTTGCAAACCGCTCGTTAGCAATCTCAAGCCCTGGCATCCTGCCTCGAATGATACGTTCCTGGCTTGTCAGATCGTATATCTTTGCGGAAATCTCCTCGCCCCCGCCGCCATCAGTCTCAATAGCACCGGCCTGTACGCCCTTTAATAGGGCATCGATCTCATCTTGTGATAGGATCTTATTCATTGCACCACAAAGTCCATAAAATAAACGTGTTTAATAGTATCCTTTCCAATGGCCTCATTCAATCTAGCCAACATCTCCTCCTTCAGCTGCAGCTTCCCGTCAGAACCCGATATAGCTTCATATGACTTACTGCTTAATAAAAGGATTATAGCATCCCTCAACTGCGGCATCCTGTCTTTAATGCTCGGTTCATCTAGCTTGGAGGCAAGTTCCACCTGCACAGTCAACTTCATATACCTTCCAGCATCAACAAGGTTCACTACAAAAGGATCTAGCCCTACAAGGGCAGGTGGCCCTTCCTCCTTTTTCTTCTTTTCTGCATGGCCGGCGCCCTCATGACCTCCGCCTTCTTTACTACCCATGAACTTTGTATATACAAGAAACCCTGCACCCGCCAAAACCAACACTACACCGACAATTATAATAATCAGCTTTGCACTTAACTTTGATTTTTTCTTAGCCTGCTCCGGTGCCTCATTGTTATAACTATCATCGCGCTCTTCAGCCATTTAACCCAAATCCTCCTAAAACTTAAAGTTACTCTTTTATATAATTATTATATCAAATAATATGCCATAAATAAACAGAAATATGATAGAGGCACTATTAAGTAATCTTGACGTGACAAAAGTACCACACAAGGGATTGTCTGAACTAGGATTACACAGATTAAAGGATTTACAGGAATAAGGTATCTTCTTTATATTTCATGCTAACTATGCTTTTAAGCTCTCTGGATTCCTGCTTTCGCAGGAATGACATATTTGGAAAACGGCTATAACTGTCATTCCCACGAAAGTGGGAATCCATGTATTGAAACCATAAAATAAAATTACCATGTTTTTTTTAGAGGATACGGAATAAGTTTAATTAATCCTGCTAATCCCTTAATCCGTTAAATCATGGTTCAGACATTTTTTATTGCAGTCATATGAAATTGACATTGTTAATTTAATTACGCTACATACTATTTAAACCCAATTTACTATATCCACTGAGAAACAGACACGTTCAGTAGTGTCAAAGCATTGACGGTTATGATGTTTTTTCAACCTTTAGTTAAAATAGATCTGCACCAGTATTTTATTCATACTTGATTTATTTTATACTTTTTTGATAAGTTATCTGTTATATATGAAGGACGTAATGGTTTTTACGAAGAACTCATAGATATCTAATAAAAAAACGGGGTAAAGCTAACATGAAGATGCGACGTGTCAGAGTCGGTGACATACAAGTAGGGCAGCCTTTGGCAGCATCCATACATGACGAAACAGGTCACTTGATGCTGCGTAGGGGATATATAGTAACCGAAGAGGATGTACTGAAAACATTGCGAGGGCTTGTTGCAACCGAAGAACAAGAGAAAGAGGAAAAACTGGCCCAGATCACAGAGCATGACGTCGATATTATTATTGAGGAGGACTCACCTTTTGAGGAGATCGATATAGTCTATCAGAGGCTTGAGAACTTGTTCAGGCAATTAGGCACAGAAAGAGACATCCGGACGAAACTCCTTTTTTTATCGAACATAATAGTGCATGTATGCTCTTTAGATGAAGACCTGGCGTTGGGCACTTTACTTCTGAGACAGGATGCCAGGTACACAATCAAACATCCGCTACATACGGCTATCGTGTGTGAGGTTATAGCTAAGAAGCTCGGTTGGTCTGTAACGGATCGCCTATCCTTGCTTTCTGCTGCCATTACTATGAATATTGCTATGATAGAGTTACAGGAGATGTTACATTACCAAAAAGACCCTCTAACGGATAAGCAGAGGAGAAACATTCAAAGCCACCCTGTTCAAGGTATGGAGTTGTTGAAGAAAAACAAGATTAATGACCAGTTATGGTTGAAAGCCGTGCTTCAGCACCATGAGACTTTAGATGGCAGCGGTTATCCATACAATCTTAAAGGAGAAGAGGTGTCTCAAGGGGCACGAATCGTTTACTTGGCAGACCTGTACTGTGCACGTGTAACCGGCCGTGACTATCGCCCCCCACTGTCGCCAACCATGGCTATGAAGGAGATCTTCCTCAATAAAGGTCAGCGGATTGATATGGATTTAGCAATGGTCTTTATAAAAAACCTGGGGATGTACCCACCAGGCTCGTTTGTAAGACTCAAGAATAATGAGATTGCTGTGGTGACACAGCGTGGAGAGAAAACAAATGCCCCTATCGTCCATACAGTGATAAAAGGTAACGGCTTTCCACCGTTGACGCCACTGCGCCGTGATACCAGTTTTGACGAGTTCGCTGTAAGCGCAATACTTTCTCATCATAAGCCTCCAATTGAGGTAAACAGCCATCAACTATGGGGCTACGGTGTCTTTAAGAAACCTAAGATAACAAGAAGGAAACGTGACAGACTGCAAACAAACATACCTGCAAAACTCCTCGACATGGTGACCATCAAGACCTCTGATGCTGCTATTATCAACATAAGCGAACACGGTTGTCTGGTGAGAACTTCAGGAGTAGACAGCAATCTCTATGTACTGGACAAGAACTACTTTATCTCCTTCAGACTGCTCGAAAAAACTTTTGAGAATATTGAATGCGTAGTAAAAAACTCTCAGATTAAGGATGGAAACCATCTGTTAGGCATAGAGTTTATTGATATAAGCGAAGAACTTAAAAACATGGTATCCTTTTATATAGACACCATGCGTTTAGATTAATATGCGGTGTGAATCTTAAATATCCGTTTGTGTATCCTCTTTAAAAAAAGCATGGTAATTTATTTTATGGTTTCAAGACATGGATCCCTACTTTCATGGGAATGACAGCAATAGCCGTTTTTCAAATATGTCATACCTGCGAAAGCAGGAATCCAGAAAGTTTAAAAGCATAGTTACCATGAAATATAAAGAAGATGCCGATTGTTCTTGTAAAGGGATAAATACAAATCCTGTTTCTACAGCAATGACGATAGAAGATTAGGTCTGTCAACAAAAGGTAATTATGATCAAAGAAAGGTGTTCTGCTGTGCACCAGGAAACAGCTTATAAGAAATCTTCTATCTTTCAACAAAGTCCGTGGACATTTGTAGGATATTGGTTGTTGGCTGCCATACTTATGTCGTTGGTCTTTTCGTCTTATATTCTTATACCAACCGTTTTCCATGATAATTCTGTGTTAATTGGTAACTCTACTGAACCAGCTTACAAAAGTAATTGCTCAAACTATAGCGAATTAAGCCAGTCGCTTATGCTGGGACGTCCCGTTTCTTCGCTCATAGAGTGCTTTCTTTTTAAGCACATAAAATCTATTAATGATTTACAAAAGTTGAGGTTAGCTGTTGTCTTGTTATATTCATGTGGGGCTGCTATCTTGACTGTACTGTTAATTTGTTGTAGCGTGTTACCCACTGTTGCGTTTTTTTTAAGTCTGTCGATCTTCATCCTGCCAGGGCCGCAATATATGGTATATTTAGCTTGGCCTGCCCAACCTATAGCCACATTATTGGCAATAATAAGCTATATCTTACTGGATCAAAGCTGGCTGGGTAGGCCCTCTGACAGGAAAACTGCTTTGGTATGGGCAGGGAGAGGTATATTGGCCTTTTCTATCTTACTAATAACAATGTTTATATACCAAGCACATGCTTTTTTCTTCTTTATAGTCAGCTTTATAGCTGTTAGTATGGGTTCAGAGAAGTCAAGGATACGTTCTCTTATCCTTTTAGTTACCAGGGATATATGCTTTTTTGGCTTTACAGGTTTTGTCTACTATATAACGACTAAGTTATTTATTTCAAGCAAATACTTATCTAACGATCCAAATTATCTAATAGAAATGTCGACTAAACATCTACTGCGGAAGATATCGCTATTGTATAAAGACTTAATACCTATTGTATTTAATTTATGGAACGTTTATCTTTCTAATGTGTATGGTCGCATTGTGTTTGCTACAGTGGGTATCTTATTAACAGGTTTATTTATTCTATTCATTAAGAAGAAACGGTTTAATCCTTGTATCGTCATTCTTTATGCAGCTTTACTGTCATTCTTCATCTTATTTCCATGGATATTG
>PEAB01000018.1:35258-48121 GCA_002753395.1 Nitrospirae bacterium MYbinv3
AACAAATATTATTTTAAGAAGATTCTTGTTTGTTGAAATGTCTCTTGTATTATTACTAATATACTGGCTGCTTAAATCATATTTAGATTTGCTTATGGGGAGTCATAAGAAAAAAATGCTTCTTAATATCTCTCTTATCTTACTTCTTTCATTATATAGCGGTATAACTTCGTCCGTTATCGCAAAGCAAAACACACAAAATACAAACATGGAATTGACATTTATAAAAAATGCTATGACTCCGTCAATAGACAAAGCAATATCACGTATTCACGTTGTTAAGTCTATTGATAGTGGAGTGGGGTTTAATGGCATCAAGACCTTGGGAGATGAGTTTAATTGTAAAGCAACATCGTTTACTGGAGATATAAAATATATATTGAGCGCTGCCTTAATCGACGTTGGAAAACACTTCAACAGGGTGGAGTATTGTCCCTCGAAGGAGCCGTCTCTTTGCAATGACGAAACATCAAAAGGGGTTATAATAGCAACAGTATCAGAGTACGGAGATGATTTTTGTGCTACAAAGGATATGCTCCTTATAGATATGAATGGATTGTTAAACACCGGCATAACCAAACATACGGAATCTCTAAAGACATGCCAAATTGAGGCAATCAGGGTTAATAGGAGTGAAACGGGTAAACACACTATCAAACGTGCATTTGACGGTTCCACCAAAAGCGATGATTTTTGGGAGAGCTTTATTGAAAAACCTATTGATGTAGACATCTCATTTTATGAACCGAGGTTGATAGATAAATACTTTATGGCCAGTGGAGAGAATGCATCACGGATGCCAATATCGTGGGAGTTCATGGCCTTAGACGAACACAATCAATGGATGAGTTTAGACAAACAAGTTGATGTAAGGAAATGGTCTCCGTTTGAAAATAGAAAGTTTTCATTCGCTAACGATAAAAACTTCAAGAGATATAAGTTCATATTCACAAAGAGTCCGGATTATGATAGAGCATTGAGGATATACGAAATATGGTTTGAATAAAAAGGGGGAGTTGCTCTCCACCTTTTTACCGTTAGATGTAATAGTTCAGTATACTATTGAAACATTGTGTATAAATATGCGATATAATGGGGTCAAGGGGACTGGTCCCCTTGTGGGTGGGTCTGAGGGAGGGCAAAGCCCCCCTTCTTAATACATATGGGTAAACTATTACCATTAGATGAGTTTCTTTTCTATTGTATGTGATCAGCAAAATAACATGTCTTAGGGGTGCCAAACACTGGATCACCAAACACGGAGTTGGAGCACAACACACCGTTCTGATAGGTACCAGAATGCCAGTAGTAATATGATCCATATTTAACCAATCTGCTTCCAAAAAACCCGCAAAACTCATTTTCACCTGCACAGTATCTCCATGAGATAGAGCTTGAAGCATAATAACATGCCTTACTAGTACCATAATCAGGGTCACCAAAGTTGTAATTAGTACACTCCACACCATCTCTAAATACATCTATAGCCCACAGATTATGTACTGCAGCTCCATACATCACGATTTTATCTCCAGAGAATCTACAGGTGCTATTTTCTGCTGCACAGTAGTTCCAATTAGTATCAGCCTCTTCTTGGGCGTTATAATACCAGCATGTCTTTGAACTATCCCCTATGGCTGGATCACCAAACACTGAATTGTTACAATTTACCCCTCCTGTTAATGTGGCATAGGTCCATTTGCCGTTAGAACCATATATAACTAACCTGGTTCCAGAGAAAGTACATCCCCCTCCCTCATTAGCACAGTACTGCCACTGGGGGTTGAGGTCTGACGCATCGTATTCACACCTTTTACTCATATGAGGAATAGGGTCACCATGATTAACAATATCGTTTGGATTTGGGGGATAAACTGGGTCAACAAAACTCGAACGATCACATAATACGCTATCATTAAAAGTACCATATGTCCAATAATTAAACCTGGAATCAGTACCGTATCTCACTAATCTGGTTCCAGAGAACTTACAAAAACCATTTTGATCTAATGTACATGGTGTCCAGATGTGACCACTTGCTGCTGGTTGTATAAGCTCTGCAAATGAAGCATTGATCTGAGCTGCACCTGCGTACTCCATATTAAAAATAAACACCATAGACATCAATACTGCTAAAACAAACGCTTTACTCCAGTACCTCTTCATCCTGCTGCCTCCTTAATATCGCATTACGCATATATATGCGTTTGTTAAATTTAGCATATGTTCTTGTTATATTGCAACCTGCATCTCCATTCGGGCGCATAAGAAAGTCGTGTTTTTTTCAAAGAAGGGGAGGCTCTGCCTCCCCTCAGACCTAATGCTGTTGACTTAAGGCTGTGAAAATGAATAGGGAGGGCTTTGCCCTCCCTAGACCCACTCACAAGGGGATCAGTCCCATTGACCCCGTTAAAGTATACTTTGCTCCCATAAGTTCTTATGCGCCACTCCATTCTAACTACACCGTCCTTGCCAAGACAATCCCAAACACCTCTGTAGCGCCAGCCCTTAGCAACATCTTGGCGCACTCGTTTATGGTTGCGCCGGTAGTCAAAACATCATCAATTAGCAACAACCGTTTACCCTTTACGTCACTTTTAACCTCAAAGGCATTATGTAACGCACTGAGCCGCTGTTGCCGCGATAGTTTAACCTGATGACCTGTATCACGGACCTTTACTAGGCAGTCGTCCAAGAGATTTATCCTATACTCTCTGGATAGATGATGAGCTAAAAGGAGGGTCTGATTGAACCCTCTTTCTATGAGCCTATTTTTTGTCAAAGGCACTGAAACCATTAGGTCGGCATGTGGTATTGGCATAGAGCAGAGTAAATCGCTCAGTGGTCTTGAAAGTCTTTTTAAAGAAGAAAACTTATATTTGATGATGGCTTCTCTTAATACCCCGTCGTAGAGACCAAATGCAAGCACAGACGCATAAGATGGTTTTAAACTATCACAATCTTCACACACCACAGGGGGCGTGTCGTCAGACTTAAGTAAAATTGGCCTACAGCACACATTACAGAGGTTGCCTGTTACAGGCCTGACGCTTGACCAACAGGCGCTGCATATAGGTGCTGTCAAGAAACTGTCGGATGAGTTTAAACACACAGGACACCGCTGCGGGAACACTAGATCTAAACACCGGTTGAATAAGCTCACCTTGAGTTAACTCCGTTGCCTATATGCAAACCCAATTTGCAATATCCATTCAATTTGTCATTCCCGCGTAAGCGGGAATCCATTCCTACGAACAATAAAGAGTGGATAGATTCCTGCTTTCGCAGAGCCTGCCCCTGGCTTGAACAGGGGAATGACACGCAATGACAGACATGTTCAGTAAAGAGCGGAGTGAGCTTCATAGGTATTTAATCTGAATTATTGTGTTGGTTTATCTTCTATCTCAAATCCTTTAGGAAAATAGTGTCGTCTCTGTCCTGCCCCGTAGATATGATTACTACTGGCACGTTTAGTCTTTGCTCGATCATTTTTAAGTAGGACTTGGCATTACTGGGTAGTTTTTCAAAGCCTCTAACACCTGCTGTACTTCCATCCCAGCCGTCAAACTCCTCATAGACTGGCTGACACCCATCAAGGACGGTCATTGCCTTCGGGAACTCCGTCAGTATCTTGCCCTCATACTGGTAGCCGACACAAACGTTTATCTTCTTCAAACCATCAAGAACGTCGAGTTTGGTGATGACTATGCCAGTAAGACCATTGATCCTCACCGAGTGCTTCAATACGACGAGATCGAGCCATCCGCAGCGTCTCGGTCTGCCTGTCGTGGCTCCGTACTCTCCTCCAGTCTCACGCAGTAACTCACCGGTGCTATCGTTTAACTCCGTGGGGAATGGGCCGCCACCCACGCGTGTCGTGTAGGCCTTGACAACACCAAGCACCTCGTCTATGACCTTTGGCCCCACACCTAAGCCTGTCATGGCGCCTCCAGCACAGGCGCTTGACGACGTCACACAGTGATAGGTACCGTGGTCTATATCCAACATAGTTCCCTGAGCGCCCTCAAAAAGGATACTCTTGCCCTCTTCTATACACCGGTTGATTGTGACATCGGTATCATCTACAAATGGTTCGATCTTTTCCCTGAAAGACATAACCTTGTTATATACCTCATCAAATCCAAAGGGGGTGCCGTTGTAGAGTTTTTCTATGATCAGGTTTTTTTCGACGAGATTGTTTTTAACTTTCTCACTGAACTCATCAGGAAAAAAGAGATCAACCACCCTTATACCAGTTCGTGCGGCCTTATCTGTATAGGCTGGTCCAATGCCTCTACCGGTAGTGCCAATCTTCTTATCCCCCTTGGCAGCCTCTCTGAGCTGATCTATCGTTGCATGATAAGGCATTATGATGTGTGCACCCTTACTTACCTTCAGGTTTCTATCCACCATTACCCCACGATCCTTAAGCGCCTCTATCTCTTCTACAAGGGCTGAGAGCTCCACGACCAACCCATTACCTATGATACACAGCTTGTCCTTGTGCAGTACCCCTGAAGGCAGAAGATGCAGTATAAACTTATCCTTCCCTATCACCACCGTGTGACCTGCGTTATGACCGCCCTGATATCTGGCCACCACTTCAGATTTCTCTGTCAGGCAATCGACTATCTTTCCTTTTCCCTCATCCCCCCATTGAGCGCCAACAATTATGATGTTTGCCATTAATCCTCCTCTTTATATACTAAGGGGGTGCCACATCCTTGTAATGTAGAGGTGCAGCCCCCTTTTTATACCTTAAATATTGATTGTGATCTTTTTAACGCTTAAGATGTTTGGAAGCCCCTTTATATGATTCAACATATCTGCCCCCAAGTCACTGTCCACGCTAACAACCGATACGGCTCGCCCCCCTTTGGTCTCTCTGCCAAAGTTCATCCTGGCGATGTTTATGCCCGCTTGCCCCAACATATTGCCAATATTGCCGATGACGCCAGGCTTGTCGTTATTGTTGATGAACAACATGATGCCGTCTGGTATTATCTCTATATAAAAGTTATTGACCTTGATGATCCTTGGATCCCTCTTACTAAACAACGTACCGGATATAACGTACTCCGCCCGCTCCGACTTTATCTTAAGCGAGAGCATTGTGTAGTAATCGCCGGCCTCTTTGCTCTTAGTCACTTTTACCTCTATCCCTCTTTCCTTGGCTATGACAGAGGCGTTGACAAAGTTTACGGTGGCCTCAAGTATTGGGGACAGAAACCCCTTTAATGCCGCCACAGTCACGGGGGCGTCGTTGATCTCAGAGGCCTCTCCGCACAATTCAACGTTTATCTCTTTTACCTCATCCTCGATAAATTGACACGCAAAACCGCCTAGCTTCTCCGCCAAGTCTATGTAGGGCTTAAGCGTGCTTACCTGATCTGCTGGGATGGATGGGAAGTTTACCGCATTACGTATGGTACCGTTGACCAGATAGTCGGCCACTTGTTGGGCTACGGCAAGGGCTACGTTTTCCTGTGCCTCCAGCGTAGATGCCCCAAGGTGAGGGGTACATATTACCTCGTCTAATTTAACCAGGGGAGAGTCAACTGGCGGCTCTTTTTCAAACACGTCTATGGCAGCGCCAGCCACCTTCCCGCTCTTGATTGCATCATACAGGTCTTGTTCGTTGATAATCCCGCCCCTTGCGCAGTTAATTATCCTTACGCCGTCTTTCATCGTGGCTATTGATGTCTTGTTTATCAGGTTATTGGTCTCTGCGGTCAGGGGGGTGTGTATGGTAATGAAATCGGCACTCTTGAACAACTCCTCTACGGAGACCTTCTTTATGCCCATCTGAAGGGCAAGCTCTTCTTGCAGAAACGGGTCATAACCGATAACGTTCATCTCCAGACCCTGCGCCTTTTTGGCCACCTGCGAGCCGATATTGCCTATGCCGACTATGCCTAGCGTCTTGTTATAAAGCTCAACGCCCATGAACTTCTTCTTTTCCCACTCACCCTCTTTCATAGACTGGGTAGCCTGCGGAACCTTTCGAGCCAAGGACAGCATCATTGACATTGTGTGCTCTGCCGTGGTGATAGTGTTACCCCCAGGGGTGTTCATCACCACAATGCCCTTTCTCGTGGCAGCGGTCTTGTCCACATTATCCAGACCGGAGCCAGCCCTGCCTATCACCTTGAGCTTCGTTGCAGCCTCGATGACATCTGCGGTCAACTTTGTGGCACTGCGTATGACTATACCCTCGTAATTGGGCAGACACTCTTTAAGCTCGTCCTTTTGCATCCCTACCTTGACATCTACCTCTAGCCCTGCTTGTTTTAATATCTCAACCCCTTCGGATGAGATGTTGTCGCTTATGAGAACTCTCATTTGTACTAAATACCTCCAAAATTAAATGTTGGGTTAAAAGAATACGGATCGAAATAAATAAAGGCGGTCTTGAGGGACAAATCCCCTTGCGGTGGGGTTGAATGGGGGTCAGAGCGCCCCCTTTCTCTTTCAAAGCAACCCTTGACTTTCATATGCAAACGCTTTATAGGCATCTTAAACTACAATAAGACTTGCTCACAGGCTGCAACCCCTGCACCAAGGTTCACAGGATAGGCCAGCGTCTTGAGGGTCATCTCAAGTGCAGAGATGGCAATTATTACGTCAAATCTGTCGGCGTAACCTAAGTGGGCTATTCTGAATATCTTCCCTTTTACATGGTCCTGGCCGCCTGCTGCGGTGACACCGTAGTTTTCCCTGAGTACCTTGTAGATCTTCTGACCGTCTACACCCTGTGGCGCCTCTATGGCTGTTACCGAGTTGCTTGGAAGTTCTTTGGCAAACATGTTTAGTCCGATGGCCTTAACGCCCTCTCGTGTGGCATGGGCAAGTCTGGCATGACGGGCAAATACATTTGCAAGCCCCTCCTTTTCCAACATCTTAATTACCTCGTTAAGCCCTATGATAAGCGAAACAGCTGATGTAAAATTAGTCTGATTCTCTTTGAGCTTCTTACGCTCAGCCTTAAGATTGAAATAGAAATGTTCTAGCTTTGAGGTCTCGGCCTTTTTCCACGCCTTCTCCGACACGCTCACAAACGACAGCCCAGGCGGAAGCATAAGGCCTTTCTGTGACCCGCCGACCATAATATCTATACCCCAGTCATCCGTCCTGATGTTGTGGGCAACTAAGGCGCTTATGGCGTCCACTATCAAGATGGTATCGTCATACTTAGCGACGATCTTTCCAAGCGCTTCGATGTCGTGGTTTACGCCAGTTGATGTCTCCGTAGCCTGAACGAATACGCCCTTAATGTTTCCTTCCTTTTTAAGGAGCTCCTCTACGCTTTCAGGTTTGATGCTGTAACCCCAGTTGACCTTTATCTCCTTGACATCAAGACCGTAGGCTTTGCAAATCTTGCTCCAACGCTCACCGAACTTCCCGCCGTCGATAACGAGAACCTTGTCGTTTTTATTGAAAAAATTATTTACTGAGGCAACCATACCACCTGTTCCAGTGCTGCAGAGGATAAGCACGTCGTTCTGTGTTTGAAACAGACGTTTCAAACCGTTTTTAGCCGCATCCAGGACAGGTATGAAGTCAGGGGCGCGGTGGTGTATCATAGGCATTGCCATAGCCAATAGAGCCTCAGACGGCACTGGTGTTGGCCCTGGGGCCAACAAATACTTTTTAAACATATAAATCCTCCACAATTATAATACTGCACTTGCTATTAATCATTTTGACTATTATAATAAAAAACTAATAAAAGTTTCATAATAAATATACTGAGGAACTCAGTAGTTATATCAAATTTAATTGTTGGGGAGACAAGGTTGTCTTCAGAGCTAATTTTATAGGAAGGGATGACAATAGACAATGGTGGTATTATTTAGATTTATGATAGTAGTAATACTTGGCTTGATTGGCTATGTACTTGGTAATCGGAATGGTTTAATCTATGAGGGAATGGCAGTAGGTATCGTGCTTGGCTTGATTATATGTGCAGCAGAGATGTTTTTAAGCAAGATACGTTTAGGCAGGGTAGTAGGAGGGATTATAGGTCTTTTTTTGGGTATTATTCTAGCCAGACTCATCATACACCCGTTTGAAATCCTGATAAAGGATGGCGGGTTTATAGGCGTCATAGCCTTTGCCTTTGAGACTATGCTCGGGTACACGGGGCTATTGATAGGTCTTAACAAGGGAGAGAGCCTGACCTCTGCCAGCTTCATAAGGTTGTTTCGCGGTCAAAACATCGAGGAAAACCTTAAACTCCTCGATACAAGCTCCATTATCGACGGTAGAATTGCTGATGTGTGCGAAACCGGCTTTTTAGAGGGGACATTTGTGATCCCACAGTTTATTTTGCAGGAATTACAACATATAGCTGACTCCTCCGACTCTATGAAGCGAAGTCGGGGCAGAAGGGGCCTGGACGTATTACACAGGATGCAGAAGCTGTCAAGCATAACCGTAAAGATAGTTGACGAGGACTTCCCGAAGATCAAGGAGGTCGATTCAAAGCTCGTGGCCTTAGCTAAGATCATGAACGCCAAGATAATTACAAACGACTTCAACCTCAACAAGGTTGCACAGCTTCAGGATGTTCCCGTGCTTAACATCAACGAGTTAGCCAATGCCTTAAAGCCCGTGGTATTGCCTGGTGAGACGATGAAGGTCTTTATTATCAAGGAAGGCAAGGAGTCAAACCAGGGTGTTGCCTACACCGATGACGGGACTATGGTAGTGGTGGAAAACGCCAAAAGACTCATCGGAAAAAACGTCGACGTCGTCGTTACGAGCGTGTTACAGACAACAGCCGGAAGGATGATATTTTCAAAGTCAAGCAGCGACTACTAAAAGGGTGCATAAGAAATTAACGAGTAATAAGTATATTTACGGGGTCAAGGGGACTGGTCCCCTTGTGGGTGGGTCTAGGGAGGGGGTTGCGAACCCCTGCGTTAATAGGCAAAGCCCTCTCTATTTTCCCTTTTCTTGCATAAAAATAATTATATGGGCAGGTACTTAAGACGATAGCGGCAAAGACAATAGTAATAGTCCCTGCAGCAGGTTCGGGAGCTCGTTTTGGTTCAGAGCGCAATAAGGTGTTTTACCCGCTGCTGGGGGTACCGATCCTTGCCAGAACCTTGCAAAGACTTCAGGCCTCTGGATATATTGACGAGATCATACCAGTTTTTCAGGAACATGACGCAAAGGACGGGCTTGATATCATAGATAGATTTGGGATAACAAAGGTCAAGCAAACGGCCCCTGGGGGTCTTAGGCGTCAGGACTCAGTTTATAGCGCATTAAGGCTCATACGGGATGAAGACTCAGTGGTGGTTGTTCACGACGCCGCTCGCCCGCTCTTTACCGACGCCCTGTTGAGAGACTCTATTAGCTCTCTACAGGACTGCGACGGGCTGGTCTGTGCCGTGGCTATAAAAGATACCGTCAAGGAGGTCGCTGATGGTTACGTAGTTGCAACACTTCAGAGGGACAGACTTATGGCCGTACAGACACCGCAGGTCTTTAGTTATGGCACCATACTTGAGGCATACAAGAAGGCGGCTGAGGAGGGGCTGACCTTTACCGATGATACCGCAGTAGTAGAGCGCTATGGTGGCAGGATAAAGATCATTACCGGCGAGTACGGCAACATCAAGATAACTACAAGGGATGATCTGGCCTATGCAGAATGGATATTGACCCAGCAGTTGATATGAGAGTGGGATTGGGTTATGATTCACACCAGTTTGTTGAGGGCAGGCGGCTCCTCCTCGGCGGTGTAGAGATCGCATTTGACAGGGGACTTAAGGGGCACTCCGATGCCGACGTTCTGTGTCACAGTATCATAGATGCCATCATCGGAGCGGCGGGCTTGGGGGACATTGGAAGGATGTTTCCAGATACCGACGCCAAGTGGAAAGATGCTTGCAGTATCAACATGCTTAAGATCATCATCGGGAAGATTCGGCATTTAGGCTTTGAGATTGTGTGGCTCGATTGCATAGTTATCATGGAGCGGCCAAAGCTGGCTCCTTATGTAGAGCAAATCAAGGACTCGCTTTCCTTAGCAGGTATCGACCGGAGCCTTATAAACGTAAAGGCCAAGACCAACGAAGGTATGGGCTTTATCGGTAGAGGAGAAGGAGTAGCGTCTTTGTGCACATGCACCATACAAAGAAAAGGTGTAGGCTCTGCATATTCCATATAGATTACGGTGCTGTTTATTAGGTGAGGCGGCGGCCGGATTCGAACCGGCGCATAAAGGTTTTGCAGACCTCTCCCTTAGCCACTTGGGTACGCCGCCATTGACAGTAATACTTTAACATATATGACTGATTTTTTCAACAGTTTTTTTGGTGATCAGCTATTATCACTGATAATGAATGTAACGTATTGATATATAAGTAATATACTATAAAAACACCGCGAAAAATACTTTTCATATACACAGTAAAATCCTTATAAAAAGCCATTATGCAAATTCAGTGAGAATTGCTGATCTTGGTATATCATAATATCGGTACAGCTATCAACTGCTAATGAACTAAGAAGCACAACATACTCACCCTAGACTCATAGGGAGGTGAGTGCTTGAAATGGGACTCTCATCAAGAGAATCTTTAAGTTTTCTATGTGGAGCAGACCGTAAGCCGAGTTCTGTGTTGTGCGGTCATTCGTCTAAGGCTTGTTATATTGCTATCAGCCTTGTGCGGTTGCTACCCGTTTCACCTTCCCAACTTCATGGAATTGAGGGGGCCACTCAAGAAGTGAAACCTATTCAACCTTTCTCCGGACGGGGTTTACCTGTCTCTTGTGTCACCACAAGGGACAGTGAGCTCTTACCTCACTATTTCACCCTTACCCGACGATGTTCTTTGTGGGGCGGTGTATTTTCTGTGGCACTTTCCCTGGGGTCACCCCCGGTTGCCATTAGCAACCGTCCTGCCCTATGGAGCTCGGACTTTCCTCCCTGTTATAACCTGTACGGCTATTGCAAGGCAACCGCATGGTCTACTCCACAACCTAATGCGTTGGTTATCGAATTCATTTTCTATTTATGCGTATGTTCGTTCTTTTCAAGCTCGCTATCATTGTTGTCTATAACTACGTCGTGGTACATGATCCTTCCACACTGAGGACAGGTCAAGATGCGGTCGTTTTTCATCACCTCTACAAAAAGCTGCGGCGGGATATTCATATAGCATCCCTGACACACCTCTTTTTCTGCCTTGACCACGGCAAGTGAGTTCTTACGCTGCAGTAAGTGCATGTACTTGGCATATACAGTTTTGTCTAAATTTTTTGCAAGACCATTTCTCTTTTTTATAAGCGAACCTAGCCCATCTTCGATAATACCAACTTCTTTTTTTATAGCGCTGCTTTTTTCTTCAATCTTGCTTGTCTCTATCTTCAACAGCTTTGAGGCCGTGTTTAAGTCCCTCTCAATAGCCTCACTCTTCTCCATTAAAATGAGTATCTCATCCTCTACTTTACGTCTCTCCTTCTCGACCTGTTCAATCTCCTTTAAACGCGACTGATACTCTTTGTTGGTCTTTATATCGGTTGTTTTTTCCTTGAGCTTTTTTATTCTTTCGTTTTTCTCTGCAACCAAACGCTCAATCTCGCTTCTCTTCTTTTTTGTTGCATCCAATTCTGTTTTTAAGCTATCATGGTTAACCTTGGCCTCTTTATAGGACTGGTCATATATATTTAGCTCTCGGGGTAAGTCTTGTGTCTTGGTCCTAAGTTTGATTATTTCTGTGTCTAAACTCTGTATACTCTTTAGGAGACCTAGCTCCTCTAGCATTTGCCCTCCTCAATCATCTGCGCCCACAAATCACTCATGTCCACTCTTAAACCATACTTTCATATACCCCTCCTAACCACCTTATGCATTCCCATAGATACCCCTCTGACTCCTGCGCCATTACACCTGCCTCTTTCACCATCAACATCCGGTAAGTTTGCATCTTAGCCGACGATTTTAAATGGGCCCACCAGGACTCGAACCTGGGACCAACCGGTTATGAGCCGGTAGCTCTACCAACTGAGCTATGGGCCCTCCTTCAACTCATGGTTAGTAGTATAACCTAATCGGTACAAGAGGTCAAGGGGGGGAGAAAATTATTTGGTGCCCCCATGTATTAAACCATAACACCTAACACATGGGGGATGCGACGGTATCACTTATTTGGCCTGCTGCAACTTCATAAACTGATCCTGAAGCACCTGATTAAGTGCTGCCTTCTCCTCGTCTGTTGGCTCTTTCTTGGTTGATCTTGCTACTGTTCCATACTTATCTAAGTCAAATGCGTAAAGAAATATTCCATTACCACTTGAACTACTACCTATACATGCTGCAAGATAGGTATCCGATACCGGAGCAATCATAGAAAATCCGTCATTTCCATAACCATACACAGCGCTTGAAGCACTAGTCAATGGGAACAGAACGCAATATGGATTTAGAGCGCTATAGGTTGGGGTAGTTATGATTGCTATCTTCTGGTTTACCGTGGCGTTAAAGACAAATGCCACCATATCGGAGCTTGAGGTATATCCATATGCCCCTCCTATCAACCCTTTCCACTGTGCTGCTCCAGCTGTTGTTGCTAACATCATTACCATAGCAAAAACAATTACTGTCTTTTTTAACATAAATTCCTCCTTTTTTTGAAATGTTTTGTTTTATCATGTAACACCTTATTCTACCCTGTACCGCATAGATCCTGTTGTCCCTTACATGTATCGACCTCCTTGTTTAATAAATATTAATGTTGAGCCTCTTGCAAAACTCCTAAACGAAAGAAGTTTTAGCTCTCCTTATGATAAAATAAGTTTCCCAAACTTAAATCGATAAGGAGAGCATCATGTTAAGAGAGAGTATATCA
>PEAB01000136.1 GCA_002753395.1 Nitrospirae bacterium MYbinv3
AAAGATGCAAAAAAATAGAGAGGGCTTTGCCCTCCCTAGACCCTCCCACAAGGGGACTCGTCCCCTTGACCCCGTAAATGTCAGGCGTGGCTGCTAAAGATGTTACTTGCTATACATCAATAATGCTTAAGTCAACAGCATTACCCTTGTGGGGGGGGGTAAGGGAGAGGGCAGCGAACCTCTACGTTTGTTGGTAGAGCCCTCACTTCTTTTTTTGTATTGCGTACAATCGAAACGCGCTATATACTGAGCCTCTTGCAAATGTACATGTTATGTAAAGTATAGCAAAAAGCTCACTTTGTAAGCAGCTGATATTAAACAATATTTTGGGGGCACGATAATTGATAGATTTGAGTTTTGCAAGAGGCTCTACTGACTATAATTATTGCCTCTATATCGACACAACGCCTATCTGACCACGAGGATATAAAAAGGGGGGACAGTGTCCCCCCTCCTTTGATGCTATCTTGACTGAGATCAGTCTTATTACTTAGTAGTAGTGGCTGTCTTACCTGTCTTTTTCTTTAAGGAGGCCTGTGCAGCGGCCAATCTTGCTAGTGGCACTCTGTATGGTGAGCAGCTTACGTAGTCCATACCGGCGCTAAAGCAGAACTCAACCGATTTGGCCTCACCGCCATGCTCTCCGCAGATACCGACCTTAAGTTTCGGCTTGACTGACCGTCCCTTGTCGATACCTATCTTTATGAGCTGACCTACGCCTTCAATATCGATGCTCACAAACGGGTCCTCTGGCAGCACCTTCTTGTCAACGTAGAACGGCAGGAACATACCGGCATCGTCACGGCTCAGTCCAAAGGTGGTCTGTGTGAGGTCGTTTGTACCGAATGAGAAGAAGTCCGCAAGCTCTGCGATCTTGTCGGCGTTTAGGGCGGCTCTTGGAAGCTCAATCATCGTCCCGACGGTGTAATCAACCGCAACGCCACCAGCCTTGACGATCTCATCGGCCACCTTTACGGTCATGTCTTTGAGTATCCTGAGCTCTTCACGCAGGGCTACTAGTGGGATCATGATCTCAGGCTTGGCATCTACGCCGGCCTTTTTGAGTTCCACGGCGGCTTCCATGATGGCTCTTACCTGGATCTCGTATATCTCTGGATAGGTGATGCCGAGACGACAGCCCCTGTGTCCGAGCATCGGGTTGAACTCGTGCAGGGATGCGTTTTTAGCATGGAGCTTTTCGCTTGATACGCCCATCTCTTTTGCGAGGGCGTTGATGTCCTCATCGGTGTGAGGCAGGAACTCGTGAAGGGGCGGGTCAAGCAGCCTGACGGTAACAGGCTTTCCTGCCATTACCTTGAAGATTCCCTTGAAGTCCTCTTTCTGCATTGGAAGTATCTTGGCAAGCGCCTTGCGTCTTCCGGCCTCGTCATCGGAGAGGATCATCTCCCTGACGGCCTTTATCCTGTCTGGCTCAAAGAACATGTGCTCTGTCCTGCAGAGACCGATGCCCTCGGCGCCGAACTTTATGGCAACCTCTGAGTCATGCGGGCTGTCTGCGTTGGCCCTGACACCCATCTCTCTGAACTCATCCACCCACGTCATAAAGGTGGCAAAGTCGCCTGATATCTGAGGCTCTATCAGCTTGGTCTCACCAACTATGACCTCACCGGTGGAGCCGTTAATTGTGATCCAATCGCCCTCTTTGACTGTAGTTCCCTTGGCGGTGAACTTCTTGCCATCGGCGTCAACGCTGAGGTCTCCGCATCCTGCCACGCAGGGCTTTCCCATACCTCTTGCGACAACGGCTGCGTGCGAGGTCATACCACCACGTGCCGTCAAAATTCCCTGGGCTGCGTGCATTCCGCCGATGTCCTCTGGGGAGGTCTCAAGTCTTACAAGGAGGACCTTTTCGCCTCTGCCTGCCCATTCCTCGGCGTCTTTTGCCGTAAACACGGCCTTACCAACGGCTGCCCCAGGGGATGCCGGAAGACCCTTTGCCAGCTTGGTGAGATTTGCCTTGGGGTCAATCATCGGGTGCAGAAACTGGTCTAACTGAGGCGGCTCAACCCTCAAAATGGCCGTCTGTTTGTCAATCTTCCCCTCTGCTACCAGGTCCATAGCTATCTTTAGGGCTGCGGCTGCGGTTCGCTTTCCAACCCTTGTCTGGAGCATGAAGAGCTTCTTCTCCTGGATCGTAAACTCCAGGTCGAGCATATCTTTATAGTGGTCCTCCAACCTCTGGTAGATAGCGAGCAGGTCGTTATAGGCATCTGGCATGTCCTTGGCCAGCTCGTCAACGTGCATCGGTGTACGGATACCGGCAACGACGTCCTCACCCTGTGCATTGATTAGGCACTCACCGAAGAACTTCCTCTCACCGGTGGAGGGGTTTCTTGTAAATGCAACGCCTGTGCCGGAGGTGTTACCCATGTTTCCAAACACCATCGTCTGGACGTTAACTGCCGTGCCCAGGTCGTGTGATATCTGGTTGATCTTTCTGTAGGTTATGGCCCTGTCGCCGTTCCATGAATCAAAGACGGCGTTGATGGCTCCCTTGAGCTGTTCGTACACGTCCTGAGGGAAGTCGGTGCCGGTCTCTTTCTTATAGGTCTCCTTGAACTCGGCAACCAGCTCTTTCAGCTCGTCAATGGTGAATTCTGTGTCGTGCTTGATCCCTCTCTTGGTCTTTTTGTGCTCTAGCTGATGCTCAAACTTGTTCCTATTGACGTTCTTACAGATGGAGCCGTACATGGTGATAAACCGCCTGTAGGCATCGTAGGCGAACCACTCATTGCCGCTCATTGCGATAACGCCGCTGAGTGTCTGGTCATTGATACCGAGGTTGAGTACCGTGTCCATCATGCCTGGCATGGAGAACTTAGCGCCGGAACGCACTGATACCAGCAGCGGCCTCTGTGGGTCACCGAACTTCAGGTTCATGATCCCCTCAACCCTTCTGAGTGATTCCATTGCCTGATCCCACATGCCCTCTGGGTATTGATTGTTGTTTGCAAAGTACGGAGCGCATGTCTCCGTTGTGATAGTAAAGCCTGGGGGGACGGGGATACCAAGATTAGTCATCTCGGCCAATCCTGCTCCCTTACCGCCCAACAGATCCTTCATATCACCGGCGCCGTCTGCCTTACCGGCTCCGAAAAAGTACACATACTTTTTTGCCATAGAATTACCTCCCGTTTCGTTTGAAATAATAAATTCTTAATCCAATCATAAATATCAAGAGGCATTATACAATAATTTCACACTGATTTACAATGGGTATTTTTTGGGGGATAAAAAAATTTGTGACATAAGCGCCTTAATATAGCTTGACAATGTCTCATTCCAGTCTCTGCAATTAAAGATGTCTGAACCACGATTTAACGGATTAAGGGATTATCAGGACTTATGTTAAAGAAGACCTTATACCTTTCTCCTGTAAATCCTCTAATCTGTGTAATCCTAGTTCAGACAATCCCTATGTTTGCTTATAATGTGACATTGTCAGAATAGTTACGGTTTGCCTAAAAAAAATCGACAGGGCTTTGCCCTGTACCCAAAATAATCAAATGACCAAATTATCAATGTCCAGAACGAACGGGCCAAACATAGTTGAAGTAGGACTTACCGTCGGCGTAGACGTAGCCAACGCCCATGCCGACGATCCACGCGTCGGACGTATTGCTAGCGTAGGTAGTAGACGACCAGTAGTAGTACGACTGCACATTGGCAAAGCCTTCTGGTTTGAGCCAAACATGCGGGGCATCCTCGCTGCCTTTAATAATGCTCTCAAGCTCCTCTTTAGCAGGCAGCCGCCAATCTGTGTAGCCAAAATTCTCAGCCGCACCCTTATTCATCGATTCGACATAGTCTAACGCCTCTTGCCAATCCTTGCGGCCTGCAAGATTAGCGTCTTTTGTCCACATTAGTCCGGTTGACGTGTCGGTCATAGTTTGGTCGCCGTTATCCACAAACCTTTTAAGCGTTGGTTTTGGGGATAGCGTTGGGGTATGTGTTTTAGTTGGGGATACAGGTGGGTGAGCAGATTTCTTACAATCAGAAGCCAAATTTTTACGCCTTTTCACTGTAACACATATTTTATCGGCAACAAAATCAATATCATGTTCAAAAGCATCTATCAATTTTTTGTTCATCATGTAATAGGCGTATGATTCCGTGAGTTTAATATTTTCAATGCGCACAGGTATTATAAGAACATTGTTTTCATCTGCCAACCCAATTTCTCTTTCAACGTGCCTTGATTGTAAAGTGTTTGCAGATAGAAGAACAACCATTGATAGCTTAGGGGTTCCTGTTATTGTGTTAAATATTTCTTTAGGCCAATTTAAATCAAGACTCTCATCAATCTCTCTATGGTCAATCCAACAACTTATATTTCGCTTTGCCAAACTACTTACAAGGTCGTTAGCAAAGATTAAATCTTCTTCGACATAACTTATAAAGACATCATAGCCCATAATTAATCAACACTCACCTACTCAAAAAATCCCTTCAACTCCTCTACAGAGGCAGATGCCTTTAACAACTCCGTAAAACGCTCCAATGCCTCTATGGTTACAAGGTTTTTGACACTTCCCATAAGGGTAGTCCCCTTGTCGCCATACTTGACCTCAAGCATCCCTTCTATCCCTTTTATCAGCCCCTTGCGCTCGCCCTCTATTAGTCCTTCGATTTTGCCTTTGATTTTGCCCTGGTGCTCTCCCTCCATAAATGACCCTATCTCATCATAAGACCTCATCTGCCAATAATCGTAGACCTCAAGCTCTTGCTCATCCCACAGCATCTTATTCGCTATATCGTAGGCCTCCCTTATCTCAACAAAGTCTGCACACGCTGGTATCATCTTAAGGGAAACTGCGTTTTTGATAAAATGTATCCACTTATCTATTACGCTCTCTAACTCATTCTCATTCTTGGTAAACTTGGGCAGCTCTATAAAGTTGAACTCCAGGTCTTTTAGCTCCTGCCTAAGGGTAGCTGCATTTAATATAAGATGTCTCGTTAGATAGTCATTGCCCTCAAATACGTTAAAATCAACTATGCCTATAAATATAACCTGATTTAATTTAGGATAGTCATCTCCTACTTTTAACTGGGCGGCATAGGCCTTACTCGTGTAGTACAATACACGCTTTTCAAATCCAAACTTTTTTTGAATCTGTATCTCAACGATAAATGTTACACCACGCTTGTCTATCGCCCGGATATCCAGTATGGTCTCTTTCAGGAGCGCTATCTTTGGCGCCTGATAGGGATTTAATATCGTTACATCATCTATTTCCCTATCTCCGATGAGGCCTAATACTGCATTTAAAAAAGATATGAGGATCTCCTTCTTGCCTTCATTGCCAAATATCTTCTTAAACGCTATGTCGCTCCTTACATCTACAAACTGCATATTTTATTATAGCGTAAGTTCTTGCTATAACGCAATCAGAGGTGGCCGCAATGATAAGAGTCTTGCGTTATAATCTAATGTCCAGAACGAACCGGCCAAACATAGTGGTCACTGTTTCTGCGGAGGAATTCTGACGCAACTGCCTTGTCTGCTTTACCCTCAGCAACTGAACAAACCATTGCTTCAAGCTCTTCTTCATCTGCATTGAGATCAACGTTGTTTATCAAGAGAAATACAATAGCAGCTACAATACCCGTGCGTTTGTTACCGTCAATAAAAGGATGGTTCTTTACAATATGAAATAGATAAGCCCCAGCCATCTCGTAGATATCCTTATGGAGATATAGCTCGCCATAACTTGATTGAGGCATTGCTATAGCAGAATGTAAAAGGGGTGCATAAGAAAGTCGTGGGGATTTTTGAATAGAATGGAGGGCTTTGCCCTCCCTCAGACCCACCCACAAGGGGACCAGTCCCCTTGACCCCATTAATTTTTATTGTCCCCCATG
>PEAB01000019.1 GCA_002753395.1 Nitrospirae bacterium MYbinv3
ACATATTTTTAGGGAGAATGCTGCGTAGTTTTCTCTTGCTCTCAATCCATACAGTCACCCCTTTGCCAATTGAACCCCACAAAGATATATCTCCACTCTTCAATGAGAATTACTGTAATCTATGGGTCGAGGTTGTTTTTTTGTTGGTTTTTTAGTACGTACCACTTATTGAGGTTGTAGCCTATTCCGATGGGAGAGGGGGCTATCCCTTTGAACCTCTTGTGGACTATCGGCAGGGCGTCGGGCACATACAAGAACACGTAGGGGACATCATCGGCAAGCATCTCTTGCAGTCTGTAATAGGCCTTCTTGCGTTTTTCTATATCAAAGGTTCGTCTGCCCTCTTCTAATAAGCGATCTACATCGTAGTTTTTGTAACTTATGAAGTTGAACTCCTTTTCCCTTGTCTTACTCGAGTGCCATATATCATACTGATCTGCATCCATTCCGATTGCCCATCCTAAGAGTACGGCTTCAAAACGCTTCTTGTCGATAAACTCGTTTATAAACGTGCTCCATTCAAGCGTACGGATGTTGACCCTTATGCCAACCTGTTTAAGCCGCCACTGAATAATGGTAGAGGTCTTAAGCCGTGCACTGTTACCCATGCTCGTAAATATAGTAAACTCAAAGGGTCTCCCATCTTTGTACAGCACGCCGTCGCCGTGGGAGACCTTCCAGCCTGCCTGCGTGAGAAGCTCCCTGGCCTTTTGCGGGTTGAACTCATAGCGCTTGACGTTAGGATTGTAGGGCCACGTATCTGGCACATAGGGACCGGTTGCCTCGCGACCAAGACCCAAAAGGACTATACTTACAATCTCCTCCTTGTCTATGGCGTGGGCTATCGCCTGTCTCACTAATTTGTCTTTAAAGAGGGGGTGCTTGAGGTTAAATCCAAGATATGTGTATGTAAATACAGGGTAACGGTACTTATTAAAGTTCTCTTTGAAATACGCTGAATCTGTTTGCCTCTTGTATTGTACAGGCGTAAGCGGCATGAAATCTATACCGCCAGCCTTGAGCTCTAAAAACATCGTTGACTGATCTGGGATTACACGGAACAGGTAGTTGTCAATATATGGCCTGCCCTCAAAGTAATCGTGATTGGATGCAAGTAGCACCTCCTGACCAGATGTCCATTTTTTGAGCTTATACGGCCCCACGCCTACTGGGTTTCTAGTTAAGGGGCTTTTCGTTATGTCATTGCCATCAAGCAGGTGTTTGGGCAACACCGCCAGCGCACCCCAACTGATGAGGGCTGAGGCAAAGGGCTTGTCATAGGTCACCCTGAACGTGTATCTATCAATGACCTCAGCCTTCTTTACCTGCAAGAAGTCTTCTTTATAGGCTGTAGGAGTTTTCTCATCAATTATGGTCTTATACCCATACATAACGTCTTCTGCCGTGAACTCAACACCATCTGTCCATCTAACGCCTTTTCTGAGATGAAACGTAATCGTCAGGCCATCTATATCCCAACTCTCTGCAAGGTCACCTGTTATAGAAAGATCAGGGGCATACTTGACAAGCCCGTTAAAGATTAATCCCGCCACCTCATGCGATATACTGTCTCCCGCAAGCATTGGTATCAGGATGCTGGGCTCTGCCGTAGTTGCCTGTATAAGGGTATCTCCGTAGGCTGATTTAGTGTCGTTTGATGGTGGGACATTGTCTGTCCTTGCAGTGTCAGAGAAAAGACATAAAAATACTATGGCAACAAAAATACCCTTTAGCCCTATATACAGTTTATTGAAATTACGGGTGCGTAAGAAACTTGTGAGCTTGTCAAAAAAGGGGAGGCTCTGCCTCCCCTCAGACCCCTCCGCAAGGGGACCAGTCCCCTTGACCCCCTTAAAATAAATCTTTTTTCCCATTAATTTCATATGCGCACGTTATTATCTATAAGCATTAAGGATCACGTATTGCGCCAGTGACACTAGAAAGATCAGTAGTGTTGCAGGGATCGTCTTTTTATATATCCCCCACATGTCTGCCTTAAAAAACTCCCGCGTAAGTATCAGACACACGTGTACGGGGGAGAGAAGCACCCCGATAAAACCACAAGCAAAGGCAAGCGAAAAGGCATAAGGGGTCATCTCCGGCATACTGACAAACAGGGGAAAGGTGCTGCCGACAAAGGCCAATGTAAACCCCGTCAAAAGCCCGCCGACAAAGGGCAAGATAATGACAATTGACAACAGCGGTATATGATACTGCGTAAAAAATCTACTCAGATTACCCACAGCGCCAGATGCTTCAAGCGTCTCCTTAAACAAGACTACACCAAGGATAAGCACAAGGAGATCCAAAGAAAAACCATACTTAAACACCTTTAAGATCGATTCAAAATTGTATCTATAATAAACAAGCAGCAGCGATACCACAACAACCAATCCAACGGATAACCTCACCTATAACACCATTACCATAACAATGAGCGCCAGCAACGGCAGGAAACTCAGAAGAGCCCTTTTATTAAACCTTCCTTCAACCTTAAACGTCCCCGTAACGCCCTTCATGCTAAACATATGCCCTATCAACAGCATAGTGACAGCAAAGCTCATATTGAGGGCAATAAACTGCCTCAATCCGATGCTCGTAACCAGCGAGGCAAGCACGATGCCCGGATACAGGGGGAGTATAAACTCCCAGGGGTGTCTGTACCAATAGTTGGTAAAGGCCTTGTCCTCCTGCGATAGGTCAAGCCCCTTGGCGGATTCCTCCACCATCGGGCATGAAAAATACGCCCCCCCAACCGAGGGCAACATCCCTATCAAAAGGGGCATCGATACTATCACAAAACGCTTGTTTCTCAAAACTCCCCTCATGGTCTCAGACATGTTCTTTAATACATCGTTTTCTCTAAGTATCAATTCAAACATGCGTATAAACGTCAACGCCACGGTCAACTCTAAGGTCACTTTTGACGTTAGAGAACCGTATAAGGTCTTGAGTACATGGACAGGCGTCATAAGATACAATAGACAGACAAGGGCCGATGCCCCCAATAGTACGTAGCCGACGTTCCATTTCCTTCGCAGCAGAATGACAATAGCGATAAAGGTCAGCGTTATCTTTGCAATGTCATACATGTTTATGCCGTTACCCTATGCTCTAAGTAGGCATTTACGACAGAGAGCGCCTCCTCCCTTGAGTTAATTACACCCTCAAGCGCCATTTCATTTACGTGTTCCAGGATTAGCTTAAAATCAGACGACGGCCTTAGACCAAAGCCCTCAATCAGGTCATGGCCAGTAATAAAGCGCTGCCTCTGACTACGAGGCATGTACTCCTCGTTGTAAAATCTCAGTAACTGTCGTGCCGTTTGCATAACGTCATCCGTATAGGGTAACGCCTTTGCCTTGGTATCTGCAAGTGCAATGATTATCATGGCATATACATCTGCCCCAACCTTGTTCAATAGCCTCACCATCGCACGCTTTTTATCAAAGTGATTTGCCATCACCTCCGAAATAGAAGGATTCAGTCTCATGTGATTGAATACGAGCCTGCCAGCGTGCTCCACCTCCCGCTGAGAGGCCTTAAACCGTAGGAGTATGTCCCTGGTCAGGTCAGCGCCAACAGCGCTGTGTCTATGAAAGGTAACTCGTCCATCAGCATCGACCGCCCTTGTCGAGGGTTTTCCCACGTCGTGAAGCAGGATGGCCAGCTTTAGAATCGGTTTAGTGCCGGAGGGGGTGCTGAGGTATTGTCTAAACCCATCTGAATAAGGAAGGTCTTCAAGGCTTCTGAGCACCGCCTCGGCAGCCTTGTATGCCGCCATCGAGTGCTGCAATACGTCTAAGCTGTGGTATTGGTTCTGCGTTACCCCTTTTGCGGCATACAGCTCAGGGATTAGCTCAAATAAAAGGCTGTTGTGTATCATCGACTCAAGGGCAGCAGTAGAGCTGTCTGAGGCAAGGATCGCCTTTAACTCGCTCCATATCCTCTCAGAGGCTGCCCTGTGAATCAACGACTTTAACTCTTCGATTGTGCGTAAGGTGACGGCCTCGATCTTAAATCCAAGTTGAGAGCTAAACCGATATGCACGTAAAAGTCTCAAGGGGTCATCTACAAGGTTTTCCCTTAAGACCATTCTTATAACACCACCCTTTAGATCGTCTAACCCTAACGTAACATCCACGGTTGCGTTTATCTCATAGCGGGTGAGGTTATCCAGGGGCATGGCCAGGGCGTTGATCGTAAAATCCCTGCTTAGGAGGTCTGTTTTGATATCTCCCCCCCGCAGCGCAGTAAAATCAAACACGCAGTCGCCCTTAATTACCCTGGCTGTGGGAAACCTCTCATGCAGCCATACGAAGCTGCCCCCGATTGCTCGTGCACATGCCTTCGCAACGACAACTGGGTCTCCCCTTAGCGCAACGTCTACGTCCTTAATCTCCCGTCCCATAAGGAGGTCCCTAACCGTGCCACCCACAGCATACATCTCCCCTCGCGGATAGGCATCAAGCAGATAGTCAATAATGGTGGATTGTAGTTTGTTTAAACTAACAACGTTCTTTTCCATATGTTCGCAATATAATGTCTGAACCATGATTGAACAGATTAAAGGATTGACAGGATTGAGAAAAAGGCTTTATCTTTACTTTCCTGTTAATCGTTTAATCCGTGTAATCCTAGTTCAGACAACTTCTCTGTTTGCTCTAATCTGACATTGTCAGGTTAAGCGAATCGACAGGAAACAAGCAATTACAGCAGATTTCTGTGTTTAAGGGCTTCTCTTACGTCAGGGTTCTTTGCAGCCAATTCCTTAAGGACTTCCACAATCAATTCGGAGCGTTCATAGACTTCTTTGGTTTTTCGGATGGCAGGGACCAGGGCGGTACGTCTATCCCATAATACAAACCCCATTAAAATCCACATACCGCTAAAGAGTACTCCAAAACCCCATATCATCACTGTCATTATCTCGGACTTCATGTTTTTCATGTCTACTCTCAGATCGTCTATCCGCTGGTTTGTGGCCTTTAGCCCTTCGTCTATCCGCTGATTTGCGATTTTTAGGCCATCTTCGAGTTTGCCCTCAAGTCTCACTATCCGATCCCTGTCTTCCTGCGTGAAGGGTACGTCCCTGGCTTGTGAGATACTCTCGGCAGCCAGAACAACTACCACTACCGTTAACAAGATCGCTATCGTCTGTCTCATAGTTAATTATAACATAATACTGCGCTTGTCAATGATGCTTGAGACTACCCAAGTCTGTCTGAAAATCCGTCAGGAAGTCCACAATGAAGGTAAGCCATGTCCTATGTATAGCATCGTGACTGTATGCCTTCCAGGTATCCAATGGTCTTATCTGTTATCTCAGCCGAGTTTGCCTCATCTGTATTTATGTGCATCTCTAACCTGTACTTAGGGCTTACCATAACAAGGCAGTCACCAAAAACAACCTCTCTATCACCTGCTACCCTCACCCTTATCACGTCTCTGTCTCGGAGACCAAAACGCATGGCGTCCTCAGGACTCATATGCACATGCCTCCTGACACATATAACACCCTTATCTAACTTCAACTGCCTGCTATCTGACCGAAGTATAATACCTGGCGTCCCCTCGATATCACCAGAGTTCCTGATTGGTGCGTCAACACCCAGCCTGAACTCCTCTGTCCTTGATATCTCTACCTGCGTCTCATCTCTAAAACCACGGGCCAGTCTTACCGCCTCGAGCTTGCCCTTTGGACCAATAAGGTCTACGCTCTGACAGACAGCCTGGCCGATTTGGCCTTCTGCTCCTAAAAGCGTGTTATAGTCTCTCTCACTTAAGTGCACGTGGTGTGTTGATATGGTTATGGGGATCTCATTTTGGATGTGCCCTTTAATATCTTCTGAAGTCTTTGATCTATTCACTGCATGGATGATCTCTCTGGCAATCATGCGTTCCTCATCGGCTGCCACGACTAGTATCTTGACACTTGAGCCTTCCTGGGAGATGTCGGATATACAGCCGCGTTGTACCCTTGCGCTTCTGTTGACCTCAACGTCAAGGATAATGCCAAGATTATCAAGTCCCTGACATATCCTCGCCCTTATTTCGGCTGAGTTCTCTCCAATTCCCCCTGTAAAGAGCAGCACATCTAGACCTCCCAATGCCGCTATATATGACCCAATATACTTCTTCGCCCGGTAACAGAACGAGCTTAGTGCCCTCTCTGCCTTGACATTACCAACCTCGGCGGCTGCAAGTATCTCTCTCATGTCATTACTAAGCCCGCTAACTCCCTTTAGACCGCTTTCCTTGTTCAGTATCTTGTCGAGCTTATCCACGCCCAAACCGTTTTGCAGTAGGTACAATACAAGACCTGGGTCGATGTCCCCGCACCTTGTCCCCATCACAAGCCCTTCTAACGGCGTTAGTCCCATTGTGGTATCGAGACTCCGTCCGTGGTCTATGGCGCAGATTGACGCCCCGTTTCCTAAGTGGCACGATATTATCTTTAGCCCATCGACGGGACGTCTTAAGTAGACTGAAGCCATCATGGCAACAAAGTGATGGTTTGTTCCATGAAAACCGTATCGTCGTATGTACCTCTCCTTTGACAACTCATAAGGGAGGGCGTAATTATAAGCCTTCTGCGGCATGGTCTGATGAAACGCTGTATCAAAGACGGCCACAGATACGGCATTGGGCAGGAGCCTTTCCATCTCCTGTATACCAGCCATGTTGTAGGGATTGTGCAGGGGGGCCAGGGCTGCACAACCCATGATGGCCTCTTTTACCTCTTTGGTTATGACCACGGAGCCAGAAAACCTGTTCCCGCCATGTACTACCCTATGACCAACTGCCTGTATTTCGCTAAAATCAGTAATAACACCGATTACTGTATCTGTGAGTGCATCTACCATAGCCGAGAAGGCTGCTGCTATGTCCTTAACAACATCGGGGCGCTGCACCTTGCCATTTATCGCCTTGATTTTATGGATTGAGTTGGCAGCACCTATGTTTTCAACCAAGCCTTCAAACATGGGTTCAGACCTGGATGTGTCAAACAACGAATATTTTAAAGAAGAGCTTCCGCAGTTGATAACAAGGAGTTTTAGCGGTTCTTTCACTGACGAGAAATTCAGATCATAGGGGTCGGAGTTATACACAAACAGCGACCTTTGTCTTTGCCTGAACTGGGTGTTTTGTTCTCTGATGGTGAACCTCTCTGTTATTAAGCTCGCAAACTTTGTGAGTGTTGATAGATTTTGTAGCATTACCAGTGAAAAGACCTCCCTTGGCAGTTTAATGACACTGGCCTCCTGTACTGCAACAATATCTGCAATAGCAGGTTCGCCAGTCACTACGGAAATTTCACCAAATACATCCCCCCTGTAAAGATTGTATAGTATGACACAACTGTCATCCTCTTCAGAACAAGTGACTTCTAATTTACCATTATAAACTATCCATAGATATCTGCCAATTTCGCCTGCCCTCATAACATACTGCGATGGCTTATACTCAACAATCTCAGAAGCCTGCCACAGTCGTTTAAGCCACTCTTCGCTTAAGTCCGAGAACACCTCCACGCCCGATAGAAACCTTATTAAGTCCTTCATCTTAGCACTCCTTAAATCTGCTGTAAAAAGATTGCTCACCGTCGCTGCAATGACAATCAGACTTATTTTACAACAGTATTAGATTATATTGATAGGGAACAAAGATAAATGGTGCATAAGAATCACCATGACCTTACGGACACAACAAGCAATGAAAGTCCTTGATTATGTAGGATATTTTTAGACTTTCATATAAAAGTCGTGGGAAATTATGTCATTCCCCTGCTCAAGCTAGGGGCAGGCTCTGCGAAAGCAGGAATCTATTAGCTTGTGGATTACCCTGTCTTGCACGGCAATGACAAGACGCCCCATGAGTTTCTTATGCGCCCAATATAAAGCTATAGGCCTCTCGTTGAACGTGGCATGTTTTATGCAATTACCTATGGCATGGAAAAAGAAGTCGTTATAGGATATATAGCAGTTATGCAGGTTAAGGGTAATATGTTAATAATAGGATTACCAGTATCTGAAAGCATTGATTGTATTATAGAGCATATGCAAGATACGTATTCGGCAGTTGTAGTTAACATCAAAGACATGTGGATTAACTGATAAAGGCATAGAGGTAAAATTTTCCTTTGAATGAATATATTTCACTGTGTTTAGGTAATATTAGACTATTAACTCGGAGATATATTAAGGTATTGCCTTTTTTAGATAGTTTATATCGTTTAAGCGAGCTATGGTGATGTAAATGCCAATATTATTAACTATATGACCTGTAATACAGCGTGTAGAGAGAGTTTAACTGGCGCTCTTTTCAGGACTGATTATTATGTGGGTTAATTGTTGAAAAAAACGTATCCTCTTTAAAAAGCGTTATATTGCTTATGATTTCAAGATTATAGATTCCCACTTTCGTGGGAATGACAGTAATGGCCGTTTTCCAAATATGTCATTCCACAGCCTGCCCCTGGCTTGAACAGGGGTAAACAGGAATCCAGAAAGCGTAAAAGCATCGTTACCATGAAATATAAAGAAGATACAAAAAAAACTTCTTTACAAAACCAGCAATTTTATATTAATATATCAGAGTACATTTAACAGTGTGGAAATGTTGTAAGATTGGTATGTAAGGAAGGTGCCGCCGTAGCTCAATTGGCAGAGCAGCTGATTTGTAATCAGCAGGTCGCGGGTTCGAATCCCATCGGCGGCTTCAATAAAACCAGCGATTAACAGAGCTGGACTAAAGGGCAGCAAGAAACCCCCTACCCACAAATATTACTCCTTGTTATAACCATAATAATATTATATTATTACTACAAAGGAGTACATAAAGATTACTTTTTAGCGTGTAACAGATTATCAAACTGTTCGTTATAGACTCTTGCTTTACCAGGAACGACAATAATGCTTTAACAAAAGGGGATGTTGGGGTGCATAAGAAATTCTTGGGGACAAGAAATATATAATGGGGTCAAGGGGACTAGTCCCCTTGTTGGGTGGGTCTGAGGGAGGGGGTTGCGAACCCCTGCGGCAGAGGCAAAGCCCTCCATTCTATTACAAAATCCACACGACTTTCTTATGCGCCCGGGTGAGCTTAATCACTGTCAATTATGAGCCTGCTTTTATTATAATATACAAGTCTTGATCAAGTATAAAGTGAAATCTTTAAAGTGAGGAAAACTAAATGAAATTTGGAGCAATAACACACTACCTAACCGGTGTGGCAGTACCAGTCTTTTCACTCAGGACTGTAGAAGGCTGCGGTATAGGTGAATTCCTTGACTTAGTACAGTTTGGAACCTGGTGTAAAAAAGTCGACTTTGATGTGATACAAATCCTGCCTATCAACGATACCGGCGGAGACTCCTCCCCATATAATGCCCTAAGCGCCTTTGCCTTACACCCTATCTATATCCGTCTACAGGCGTTGGCAGATGATCACCTCAACTGGAAAGCTGAGTTTGAACAGGAGATAAAAGAGGCCGCTGTCAGGTTGAATGCACTTGCAGGCGTAAACTACAAGGAAGTCGGTCAGTTCAAGTTCGCAATGCTTAAGAAGATATATAAGTTAAACAGAGACAAGATACATGCCAATCATGCCATCCTCTCATGGATTAAGTCAAAGCCCTGGTTAAAACAGTACGCCGTCTACCGCGTCTTGAAAGACATCAATGAGCAAAGACACTGGAAGGACTGGGATAAACTCAACAACCCAACAAATGAAGATATAGACCTCTTCTGGAACAAAAACATTGATGATGTAATGTTCTATGCCTGGATACAGTACGAACTGGAAGACCAGTTGATAAAGACCTCCAAAACCCTTGAAGGCATGGGGCTGCGCCTCAAAGGCGACATACCAATACTCATCAACGAGGACAGTGCCGACGTTTGGGCACAGCGCCAATACTTTGACCTGAGCATGAGGGCAGGGGCGCCGCCGGACATGTTTTCTGACAGGGGACAAAACTGGGGCTTCCCTTGCTACAACTGGGCAGTGCTGGAGAAGGAAGACTATAAGTGGTGGCGTCAAAGGTTAAAACAGGCAGCAACCTTCTATCACGCCTATCGCATAGATCACGTCCTAGGCTTCTTCCGCATATGGCAGATACAGGAGTTAGAACGCAACGGCGTCTTAGGCAGCTTTGAACCGGCCTCATGGATATCAAACAAAGAACTTAACAATGCCGGTTTTGATGACGAAAAGATAAAGCGGTTTCAGATACCAACCCATCCAAGATCCTATGTCAGAAGCCTCTTTGGTAATGCCTCCGAACACGTCATTAATAAATATTTCGTAAACAGCGACACCGACAACATCATATTTTCTGCCAACATATCCAGTGAATATGACATATTATCTCTACATGAGGAATCATATATAAAGGACAAGCTGTTGGAGCTATACTGGGACAGACTACTGATTGCAAACCCAAAGGGGAAGAATCAGTATCAACTTACGTGGTTTTACTACAGGACAAGGGCATTCAATAACCTGTTTGAAGAAGAACGAAGACAGTTAAGCCAGATTTTTGAGCGAAACAAGGCCAGACACGAAGAGGTATGGCGGGTCAATGGCCGGAGGCTCTTAAAGATGATGGCAGAGACAACAGATATGCTTGTCTGCGCCGAGGACCTTGGGGCAATACCTGAGTGCGTACCTGATGTCCTTTCAGAACTTAAGATACTTGGTCTGAGAATCGAACGATGGGCCAGGGAATATAAAAAACCAGATGCCCCATATATAGATCCGGCCAACTATCCGCGCCTTTCTGTGGCCTCACCCTCAGTGCACGACACATCTACCTTGAGGGGATGGTGGGAGGAACATAACTGGGATAGGAATTACTACTTCTCCTTGCTCGGATTAAATGGAAATATGCCTGAGTATTTGACAACAGAGGTCGTCGCTAGGATTATCAGGAGAAACCTGAATGCTAACTCACTTATAACTATAATATTGCTGCCCGATCTGCTGTCTCTATACTATAACCTCAGAACTGCCAGCGCAGAGGAAGAGAGAATAAACGTGCCGGGCACCTGCACCGATAAGAACTGGACGTATCGGATGAAAGACCCTGTACAATTCCTCATAGAGTATAATGAATACAACATGTATTTAAGAGGCATTGTAGATGAACGCCGCAACCGGCCCCTGAGCGAATAGACAACAATAGCCAGGAATAAAGGAAAGGATAGACATAAATGCTTTATTTAAAACGAGTAGGAAACCTGGAGATATTCAGAGGCAGTCCTCTGCCAATGGGCACTACGGTAAAGAGGGAAGGGGTCAACTTTTCTGTATTCTCAAAACACGCCACTGCCGTAACACTCGTGATCTTTGCATCAGGGGAAAGAGAGCCTGTAAACAGGGTTAAACTACATCCATGTTTCAACAAAACAGGGGATATCTGGCATGTATTTGTCAAGGGCATAGGCGCTCAAACACGCTACGGCTATTGCATGGATCGCAATGAGTCAGACATGTATCCTATACACCGGTTCAACAAAGACAACGTTCTGATAGACCCGTATGCAAAGGCGCTAACTGGAGCCTCCACCTGGGGTAAGATTTATACACGCAGGGGAGACGACCAACAGCATGCTTACATAAACACCCGCCGCTCCCTGGTATTAGATGACGATTATGATTGGGAATACGATAAACCCTTAGAGATACCTCTGCGAAACTCAATAATTTACGAGGTACATGTGCGCGGCTTTACCGCCCATCCCTCATCAAACGTACAGTCTCCTGGCACATACGCAGGGATAATCGAAAAAATACCCTACCTTAAGAATTTAGGGGTCACAGCCATTGAACTATTACCAATAGCAGAGTTTGAGGAGATGGACTCAGACCGTATCAATCCGGCCACAGGTGAAAAGCTTATAAACTTCTGGGGCTACCAGCCTATCTCCTTTTTTGCACCAAAGGCATCGTATGCATCTGACAGCATAAACGGTCAGCAGACTAGGGAATTTAAGCACATGGTCCGTAAGCTCCACGAAGCCAACATCGAGGTAATCTTGGACGTTGTCTTTAACCACACCGCCGAGGGTAACGAGATGGGGCCGTCATTCTCCTACAAGGGCATTGATAACTCAACATACTACATCGTCGACCCGATAGACGGGCACTATCACAACTACTCAGGTTGTGGAAACACGCTAAACTGCAACCATCCCGTGGTACGCAACATGATCCTGGACTGCCTCAGATACTGGGTAACCGATATGCACGTAGACGGTTTTAGATTTGATCTTGCCTCGATACTTGGACGCGGCCGAAACGGTTCAGTACTAAGTGATCCACCGCTCTTAGAGAGGATAGCGGCCGATCCCATACTGGCCAACACAAAGCTGATAGCAGAGGCGTGGGATGCAGCCGGCCTGTACCAGGTTGGAACGTTCCCTAACTGGGGACGCTGGGCAGAGTGGAATGGGAAGTTCCGTGATGACATTAGACGCTTTGTCAGGGGAGAAAGCGGCATGGTTCAGCACCTGGCCGCCAGGCTCATTGGCTCTCCAGAGCTGTATAAGGAAAGCAATCGAGCGCCTTATCACAGCATAAATTTCATTACCAGTCACGATGGCTTCACACTCTATGACCTTGTCTCTTATAATGCGAAACATAACACTAACAACGGCGAGCAAAATAGAGACGGCATGGATGAAAACCTCAGTTGGAACTGTGGCTGGGAAGGACCAACTGACTCCTACGATATAAACACTCTTCGTAAACAGCAGATGAAAAACTTTGCCACACTCATGTTGATGTCCCACGGTGTTCCTATGATCCTTGGCGGTGATGAGATAGGCCGTACTCAGTGCGGCAACAATAATGCCTATTGTCAGGACAATGAGATCAGTTGGTTCAACTGGGAATTGACTAAAACAAATGCAGACATCTTTAGGTTCTTCAAACTGTTAATCCAGTTTAGAAAGCTGCATCCCCTCTTGAGACCTGAGAGCTTCTTAGACGATGATACAACCTCTGTTTCATGGCACGGCATCAGAGTCGATAGACCTGATTTTTCTTTTGATTCAAGGTCGCTTGCAATGATGTTATGCGGCGAGGGGGTACAGAGCGATATCTATCTTATAGCAAACTCATACTGGGAGGTTCTGAACTTCAGACTGCCAAGACCCTACACCGGCAGAAGGTGGTTCAGGTTTATTGACACAGCACAGGAACACCCCTATGATATCTCAGAGATAGATAACGAGGTCTTTCTAAATGACCAAACCTACTACAAGGTCTGGCCACGCTCTGTAGTTGTGCTGGTGAGTAAGTAAACACAAAAATAAACGCAACAGTGAACTTAGAGAAAAAATAAAAGGAGGCAAGAATGAATCTACAAGAACAGATCGATCAAGTTATCAATGCAACCAGTTCAGACCCATTCTCCGTTATTGGTAGTAACCCAATTCAGTTGAACAACAGTGATGCCATAGCAGTAAGGGTATTCAACCCAGATGCTAAAGAGGTGTACGTGGTACGAACAGATACCACAAAGAAGATGTATCAAGCTACCAGACTTAGACAGGAGGGTTTTTTTGAGGCAATAGTTGAAAAAACTAATGTCTTCTTCCCGTACAAGTTAAACGTCGTATACCATGATGACACAAGTGCAGACCTGTATGATCCTTACTCATTCGGGCCCGTGCTGTCTGATTATGACCTGCACCTCATAAGCGAGGGCACTCACTATAAGAAGTATGAGAAGTTAGGTGCTCATGTCACTACGATAAACGGCATCTCTGGCGTGTTTTTTGCCGTTTGGGCGCCAAACGCACTGAGGGTGAGCGTAATAGGCGATTTTAACAAATGGGACGGAAGAAGACACCAGATGCGCTTACGCGGATCTTTTGGCATCTGGGAGATCTTTATACCAGAACTGAAAGAGGGCGACATATACAAGTTTGAGATAAGGGGGCGGTACGGCGACTACCTAGGGATCAAGTCAGACCCATATGGTTTCTACGCAGAGGTTAGACCCAAAAGCGCATCCGTTGTCTATGACATCAACAAATATATATGGAACGATGAGGAATGGCTTAAGAATCGCAGACAGCGTAACTGGCTTGAAGAGCCGGTCTCCACGTACGAGGTACATCTCGGTTCATGGCGCAGGATCCCAGGTGAGGACAACCGGTGGCTAACCTATAGGGAGTTGACAGAAACGCTTATTCCATACGTTAAATACTTAGGCTACACCCACATACAGTTACTACCAATAACGGAGCATCCACTTGATATCTCGTGGGGATATCAGCCAGTTGGGTATTTTGCATGTACCTCACGCTATGGCACACCAGATGATTTCATGTATTTTGTTGATAAATGCCATGAAAACAATATAGGCGTCATAATGGATTGGGTGCCTGCTCACTTCCCAAGGGATTCACACGGACTTTCCTATTTTGATGGCACAGCCCTGTACGAACATGGTGATCCACGTAGAGGCGAACACAAGGATTGGGGCACTCTGATCTTCAATTACGGAAGAAATGAGGTTTCCAACTTCCTGATAGCTAATGCCCTGTTCTGGCTGGACAAGTACCACCTGGATGGTCTGAGGGTGGACGCCGTTGCATCTATGCTCTATCTTGATTATTCAAAAAAACAGGGTGAATGGCTCCCAAATAAGTACGGCGGCAAGGAAAATATCGAGGCTATAGACCTTTTAAGACGATTCAACGAGGTCTTACATGGTTATCATCCGGGGATATTAACGATAGCCGAGGAGTCAACATCGTGGCCTATGGTGTCGCGTCCAACGTATTTAGGGGGTCTTGGATTCAGTCTAAAATGGAATATGGGCTGGATGCACGACATGCTTTTGTATTTTCAGAAGGACCCGGTGCACAGAAAATATCACCAAAATAGCCTCACGTTTGCCCTTCTTTATGCCTTCACTGAAAACTTTGTCAACGTCTTTTCACATGACGAGGTGGTACACCTTAAGCGTTCCATGTTAGATAAGATGCCTGGAGACATGTGGCAGAAGTTTGCTAACCTCAGAACTCTTTATGCCTACATGTACGCTCAGCCTGGCAAGAAACTCCTCTTCATGGGCAGTGAGTTTGGTCAATGGAAGGAATGGAATGTCGACGTTAGTCTGGACTGGCATCTGACCGATTATGAGCCTCATAAGAAACTCATGGATTTTGTCAGAGACCTAAACCACATATATAAGGAAGAGAGGGCCTTGTACGAGGTAGACTTCAATCATCAAGGCTTTGAATGGGTCGACTTTAGCGATTATACAAACAGTATTGTGTCATTCATAAGAAAGGCAAAGGATTCGGATGATTTCATCCTATGCGTGTTTAACTTCACCCCTGTGTCTAGAACAAACTATAGGGTAGGCGTGCCCAAGGGCGGTTACTATAAAGAATTGCTCAACAGCGATAGTGAAAGATACTGGGGCAGTAACGTCGGTAACTGGGGCGGCTTTCACGCCGACAACGTCTGGTGGCAGGGGCGGCCTTTCTCGCTAAACTTACAGATCCCTCCTCTAGGCGCCGTATTTATGAAACCGTTTAGAGAAGAAGTAATTACTATCACACCAGAACCAGTATGCGATGTTAGCGATACAACTGAACAACAGCAGACTGCTGTAGACACTCCCCAGCAGCTTGAACACTCACAGGCTCCAACAGAAAAACCAGTTGAGGCAAAGACAGAAATCACTGATAAAGAGACTAATAGCACCAAAGAAACAGTTATAAAAATAAGCAAATAGTTGTAAACAGCGAAGGGGACTCAGGTCCCCTTGCGCCGGGCTCTGAGGGGTAATGCTGTTGGCTTAAGTATTAGGTATACGCTCCTTAGTAACAGTAATAAGCAATCACGCTGGACATCTACGGGGTCAAGGGGCCATCGACCCTGGCTCAATGGGGGACGAGTCCCCTTGTGGACGGGCCTATGGAGGGCAAAGCCCTCCCTATTTTTCATCAGCAGGGAGGAGTTTGCAACCCCCTGCGTAAGTAGGCAGAGCCTCCCCTTCTAAAAACTATATTTCTTAGAAACCCACTTTAGGGCTTCTCTAAATTCATCGGCTGTTTGGTAGCGTTTATCTGCTTCCTTCATAACAGCTTTATCTATAACCTGAGCCAACTGAGGTAAAAGGTCATTTTTGCGCTGTAGTATTGGAGTAGGCGCATCCTCAAGGATAATCTCCACGGGATGGCGAACCCTTTTAGGGCTATCAGCACCATGCCCGCCTGAATTCATCTTAGGTACTGTGACTGTATATCTGCCGGTGAGCATGTAATATATGCTGACCCCAATTGCATAAACATCAGAGGGTGGTTTAACAAACTTATAGTTTGTTATCTGCTCAGGTGGCATATACATCAATGAACCGCCAAACTTACCTGTTTGCGTATAATCATACAAGGAGTTACCGGCATCCTCATAAGACTTAGCCAAACCATAGTCGCTTATCTTAGCCATACAATCTGGATGGTCATAGGAGCGGCTTAAGAGAAAGTTCGACGGCTTAAGATCTCTATGTATGAAACCCCGACTGTGAAGGGAGCTTAAACCTTTTAGAAGTTGTAGTGTGATCCGCACGGCAAGGGCTGCAGGCAGAGGGCCTTTAAAGACCTTTCTCATAAGATTTGAAACATCACCACCAGCTAAAAACTCTGTAACAAAGAAGGGTACATTACCTACCTGACCCTTTTCTATGTTTCTTACCAGATTTGGATGGACAACCTTAGCCTGCACCTCCATCTCACGTTCAAACAACCTGCGGCTGTCCTCACTTCTTACAGCATCAGAGTGTATCTGTTTGACAGCGTAAATCCTTCTGCTACGATTGTGTACAACCTTAAACACTATGCCCATAGCGCCCTTTCCCAACTCACATAAGACAAAATAATCTCCCATCGTCTTATACGGTATTGGGTGCACTTGTTCCTTTTTAGCACAACCATCACAGATGTAAAGCGAATCGTGAAACTCATGGGCACATCCATCGTTATCAGCAACATCTGAGAGGTCCGTCTGACAACATACACATTTGAGATTGGGTGTAAACTCTGGTTTAGCCTTTTCCTTAATTACACGCTGTTTTCTCTCCTGTTCCTCTCTTTGACACTTCTTACAGGTATAAACAGCATATTTAATCTCATCTTCTGGGACGTTGTTCAGTTCATCACATACATCATTACCACAAACTGAGCACAAGACTGTGTAGACTTTTTCCGTGTCGTCTTCATCAATTTTTACACCTATAAGAGTATTACCCACCCGTATGAGGTCACCGTCAAACAGCTCCATCCTGTGAATACGTTTATCGTTTACGAGGGTTCCATTAGTACTATTGAGGTCAGTGATAATACAAATGTTTGAACGTATTTCAAGGATAAAGTGAGTCCGGGAGAGATAACGATCAGCTTCAGGGCCCAACCTAAGGTGTGCCCTCTTCGATCTACCAACAAGAAACGTATCGGGTTCTGTGAAGTATAACTTCCTGCCGGCCCCGGGTCCTTCTAACAGATTCAACGTAACCTTCATTTAACACATCCAAGGGACCAACATCATAGGCATAAACTCACCCTCATTGCGCAGGGTATCAACAGCAATAGGTTGGCTTTGATCCTTGCAGATCAATTAGCCTTAGGCCTTGGGACACCTACCTTTACACCTAATTTTTCAAGCTTCTCCGCATTTGTTGCAGAGAAAACCATTATACTAATCCTTCTGTTTCTTGGATCATAAGGATCAGTCTTTATCAGTAGATCTGTTGCCGCAAAACCGGATACTTTAGCTATATTGTCTGGGTTCAATCCAAAACGTTCGAGTTCCTTTCGTGCTGTTGAGGCTCTGTCAGTGGAGAGCTCCCAGTTTGTATATTTAGCAGTCGAGTAATTGAGAGCATCGGTATGACCTTCAATAGTTACCTTTGAGTCTTTTAAGTCCTTTATGTTCTCTGCTACTATCTGTATTATCCTTTTTGCATCATTGGTCAACTCGGATTTTCCTAGAGCAAACATAGGTTTGCCCTCTTTATCCACCAGTTGTATCCGCACGCCACCGTCAACAACATCAATTAGCACTTGGTCTTTAACATCAGCGAGTTTTTTACCTATCGCCTTTTCTAACGATTTTGTTAAACCTTCCTTCTGCATGGCGTAATAGCTGCCGGACTGCTTTTCTGACGGCATTAGATCACTCCTGGGGAGTTGAGTCTCTAGCACCTCTGCACCCTTGCCCAAGAAGGAAACCCCTAAGTTGTCATACACTGAGACGTTTTGGAAATAGTTTGCCAGCTTTGCCCGTTTTTCTGGTGAGACCATCGAAAGCAGCCACATCAGTAGAAAAAACGCCATCATAGCCGTAACGAAGTCCGCATACGCCACCTTCCACGACCCGCCGTGCCCGCCGCCATGCCCGGCTTTTTTGACCTTCTTTATTATAATACTTTGTCCTTTCATTTCCTGTTGGCCTCCTCAAGCTCGGAAAATCCAGGTCGTTCAGCGCTGGGAATCGCCCTTCTACCTGATTCAACGGCCATCTGTGGTGCAGCGCCGCCAACAAAGGCAACTAGTGCCACCTTTATAACCTGAAAATACACCTCGTCTTCTTTGGCCCTGAGTTCCATATTAGCAGCGATAGGTCCAACAAAGCCGTAACACAAGAGAACCCCTAAGAAGGTACCTACCAGCGCTGCTCCTATGCTATGGCCTAAAACAGCGGGCGGCTCATTGATCTTTCCCATTGTTAGAACAACACCCATAACTGCCGCTACTATCCCAAACCCTGGAAGGGCGTCAGCCATCTTCTGAATACTCATCGACGGCAGCATCTCCTCGTGTGAGCGAGCCTCTATGTCTGTTGATAAGAGTTCGTCGAGCTCATGAGTAGGCATACTGGTAGTTATTATCACCTTTAGGTTATCACATATGAAGCCCAGGGCGCCCTTATTTGCAAACACGCTCTTATACTTCATAAATATAGCGCTCTTACTAGGATCTTCAACATCCTGCTCAATAGAGATCAGCCCCTCCTTTCTCACCTTTGAGAAGATAAGAAACAGGAGCGCTAGTAGCTCAAGATAGGCCTCTTTCGTCGCTGAAGCGCTAAACATAGTCTTTAACTTTTCTAACGTAAGGTGTATAACCTTTTTGGGTGAGGCAACTACAAACGAGCCAACGGCAGCACCTCCAATTATAAAAAACTCTGCTGGATTCACTAACAACGCCAGATTGCCGTGCTCCATCAAGTACCCCCCAATCACGGCTGTCATAACTATTACCATGCCTGCTATTATTGTCATCTATATTATTCTGTCCATTTCTCCTTGAATTATCAGGTTCAATATAAACCGTTGCCTTACTATTACTTTATTTATTCTTTTATGAAATATAGCTCTTACGAAATGCGAGTCGTCATACTCTTGTGCTTATACTAGACATATAAAACATACTATTTCTTACTTTCTCCACATTATAAGATCTTTACATGCTGGTTCTTACACATTAGTGTGTTCTTTGTCTTCTTAAAATCTCTCGCTCTCTTTTCAAGGTGTACTGTATCAGTTCATCCTTTACATCTTCTTCCATGTCAACAAACGCTATACCGATCTCATAAGCCGGCATATCCTTCAACTCATAAGCAGGGGGCAGCCCTACCTCTTTTACCCTGACAACTATACCATAGACAACGATCCCCACTGGTGGTGAAGTCTGTAGCAGCAACTTTACCTCTACGCAATCTCTTACCTTAAATCTCTCTTTAACGTTAAGACTAACACCTGCTGCACTAAGGTTTAATCGTGTCTCTTCTGCATTCATCAAGCCCTCTTTACCTAGCGTAAGCATGTCAAGTATCATACTTAACTTCGTGCTTATCTCAACAAGCATCTTCCACAGTAGAGGGTTTATTGTCTCATCGGGGACGTCAATAGCAAACTTTCGCAGGGATGTCAGTTCAACACCTCTTTCAGAAATAACCTTAGCTCTTTTTATGTATATACCCTCATCTATTTTTTGTATTATTACAGGCATGACATCTTCGACATGAAAAGAACCTCTCTCTTCAGAGGTTACATACCTCATAGAGATTTTATCACCTTCGACATCTTTTATTTCTGCAAGGTAACCTTCCCTCTCAAACACAAAAAAAACACTCTGCCCTTTAAACACCTTTGTAGGCACATGTTCTCTCTGACGTACTACGATGTCCACATCACTTAGTGACAACACCTCTGTCTTGTACTGCTCGCATCTATTTTGATACTTACAGAATATAATATCACCTATCTTAAGCGGCATAATAGAGCTTTCTACTCACTTTCTCGTTCTAATTAAATATCTAACTGCCACGAACACAACAACGATGCTATGTTACCACATCCCTCTATATAAGTCAATCCTGCCTCAGTGTTTGTGCTATAAATCTATAATCAGCAGGTCTTTGCTGCAATCTGCTGTCTTGCGATCTCAGTAGCCGGCACAGTGGTTTTGATCTCAAACCAGGCGCTTCTAATGGTCTTTAGTAGCTCCTGAATGTGATATATCTTATCGATAGAATCTGATGCGTTTGCTCTAGTAAGCTCAATCAACATATAGGTATAGAGGTCTTGCAGGTTTAAGGCTACCTCGCCTCCATCTTCAATATTTAGAGAGAAAAGAAGCTCCTCAATAATCATCCTGCTCCGATTTAAATACTGAATCTTCTGTACCTTGTCCTTCTTGTTTATTGCCGTAACAGCTTTGTTCAGGAAGCTAATAGCTCCATCATAGAGTTTGATTATGAGATCGAGTGGCGTTAGGTTACTTATATCCATACTGATATAAGCCGCTTGTGCGTAAGTCGTATTTGTCATTATTTTCCTCCTTAATTACTCGAATTGTTTGATAGCTGGTTTTGCATACTTGTACTTTGATTTTGTAAAGCCGCAATGGTTGCCTCCATAGCGGCAAACTTCTTAACATAAGACTCTCGTGTCTTCTCAAGCGAAGCTGTCAACCTTGAGGCATCCTCGTCTATCCTCTTAATGTTTCTATTGATTGTTTCTTTTCTAGCTGGTATCAGATCTATAATGACATTCTTTAAGGTAGTATCGAAACTCGAACTCAACTGATCCATCATGCTATAAAAGCCACCTTGATCTGCTGCTACCGAACTGTCTAACTTTGATGATTCTACCTGCATCACACCATACTTGTCATGACTGATACCAAATCGCGCAAGCGACGCCCCCCCGTAAAGGTTTGTTGTAACATTCTCTAATTGCGACTTAATAGCTCTCACCGTACGATCATGCTCAAGAGGTTTACCATCCGCCGTAAGCTCCTTTATCTTGGACACTGCCGCATTATAGGAATCAACGAATGTCTTTATGTTTGCAGATTCTGACATAGAACCCTGTGAAACCGAAAGCTGAACCGTCTGACCAGGAGCGGCCTTTTTTAAGTCAATGGTCAATCCGCTTATTGTGTCTGTTAACGTGTTTGACTTACTGGTAACGCTTAGCCCGTCAATTTTCACAGCAGCATCCTGCCCCTTCTGTATAACAGACATGTAACCCACACCAAACTCAGCATCAAAATTTAGATCAGTCAGGCTCTGACCTGTTGGACCCAGATCATTTCCAACGATAGTCACTGCACCTGAGGCCCCGGAGTCCTTTGCTGTTACCACCAACCTGTATCCAGAACTATCTTTTATAATCGATGCGCGAATACCAACACCAGAACTGTTTATCGCATCCTTTATACCCGTTAAGGTGTTATTCTTATAGTTTATGTCTATCGTCGCCGTATTAGCTCCCGAGCGAACAGTAAGCGTCCCAGTCTTGAAGACCTCTTTATCGCTGCTATAAACCTTTGAGCTGATCTTTTGATCCTGGGCCAATTGCGTAACCTCTATGCTGTAGTTTCCCGCTGAGGCCTTTACCCCGGCTGTCCCCTTCAATACGGTCTCGTCTGAAGAAGTTACCGTAAAGGATGCTATGTTTCGTGACTTCAGCCCCTGCACCGCCGTCCTAAGAGTAGATATGGCTGATGACACCTCTCCATAGGAGCTTATCTCATTTTGATAGTCGCTCTTCTTCTGATTTAACTTATCAAGCGGTTTCTGATCGATAGCCATCAGCTTATCGATTATATCGGCTGTATTTATACCAGAGTATGCTCCAGTAGTTGTCGTTACTGTAGACATTTAAACCTCCTTATGAAATACCTTCTTATAAACTTCTTCCAAACGACGCACCGATTTTTTATAATCATCTGGCGGTATCTGCTTTAAGAGTTTTCCTTCAGCATCCACCACCTTAATCACTATTTTGTCATCATCATCGATCTCAAAGTACGCCTTATTTTGCTGCTTATCACCCGCACCTTTTACATCGCCTTCCTTACTTATATAGCCTTTTACGTCTTCAACATGACTTTTATCATTATTACCAGAAACCACTCCCACCTGGTCAACGATGCTGTCAACATCACGTCCCTTTGTGCTACGCTCAGCATCTACAGCAACACTGCTACTGCCCCACTGCTTCAAGCCCCCCCCTTGCGTTTCGTACCCGCTGCTTGAAGTCTCTACCTTCATTGTCATGCCCACCGGCATCACCTGAGCTACCGCATTAATCATTATCAATCACCTCTCTCTCTTTCCTATAATGACCAGCTTAATGAGAGAATAGGAGAGGACGATGTTGCCCTCTCCATTTCTCATAATACTGTAACAGTTTTTACCTTAATAGGGCAAGTATATTCTGCTGTTGGCTATTAGCCTGAGCAAGAACCGATATCCCAGACTGTTGCAGTATCATTCCCTTTGTCATATTTGCCGTCTCAGCAGCGAAGTCGGCATCCATTATCCTGGACCTTGCACTGTATGTTGTCTCGATTACGTTTTCAACGTTGCGCACAATAGCTTCCATCTGATTGGCTCTTGCACCCATCTTTGCCTTCTCTGACAGAACATAATTCAATGCACCATCGACAATGGCTATAGCGTTAGACGCCATCGATGAAAAACCGCTTGTTTGCGTCGAATCGTTAACCCTAAGTGCGGCAGAGCCCGTATAGGTGATCTTTGCACTTGCGGTATAACTCCACGTCGGAGCTGCGCCACTACTGACTGTAAAGGTGGCGTCGCCAGCAAGATTTACACCAGACGTAGTGGCCGTGTGTATGTCTTTCAGATACGACAAGGCACCGTTTTTGCCTGTGGCTGTAAAGATGTTACCACCAAGATTATCGGTATTCATCGATCCAATTATCATCCTTACCGAAGCATCGCTGGCAGCGTAACTTACATGCAAGGCCGAACTGAACGTACCAGCCAAAAGCCTCTTATCGTTAAACTTCGTCTGCTCTGAGATCCTGCCGACTTCCTCGATAAGAGCGTCTACTTCCTTCTGCATATACGCTACATCCGTAATACCGTACTGACCACTCATTGCCTGAACTGCAAGCTCTCTGACTCTGTGCAGGTTATTGGTTATTTCGTCCATCGCGCCCTCTGCGGTCTGGGCTATCGAAAGACCATCATTTGCGTTTCTTACTGACACCGTTAGACCACGTGTCTGAGTCGTCATTCTTGTTGCAATCGCCAAACCTGCTGCATCGTCCTTGGCCGAGTTAATCCTGTAACCTGAGGACAACCTCTGCATAGCCTGCTGCAAAGCCGGCTGCGTCTGCCTCAGATTCCTCTGAGCTGTTAGAGACATAACGTTTGTTTGAACTGAAAATGCCATTTTCTTACCTCCATGTAAATTTGATAGTATTTCATTATATAGCTTCCCGCTATTCCTTTAATTCAGGTCTTGTACCTTAACCCCTTACATTCAGGGCTTTCTGCTCTTCCTTCCACACCCCCTTCTTTGGCATCGTTTTCTTGACCTTCATATTAGCCTCTGTCCATCACTCTTTGGTTATATTATCGGTTATCTGTTACAAAACTTTAACCACTGCATTTAATTCTTTTCATACACAGTACAACCACATAGCACTTCTGTGTATGTTTACAGGCACTTAAAGGTCAACTATGCCTTCTGGCAACACTTGTTATGATATCAGACAGACAGACGAGCAACTTTTTCTTTTCATAACCCAACATCACCATCTTCCTCAAAGCCTCTTTAGAGCTTATAAACGTCACATTCTTTTCAAAGATTCCCTTGTCGTTCAGTGGATTATAGACAATACATAACTTGTTATAGTCTGCGGCAAACCCAAGGGTTGACAGATAGGAGGGCGATATTATTATGTCAGAGATCATCAACAGGTTACCCTTAGCGTCAGACTCCATCACAAAGGAGCGCCCCTTGACCTTCTTAATATCATCAATAAAGAGATCGTTTATTATCTCCTCTTCGGATAATTCCCTTATGACAAACTTTCTCTTCAAGAAAAACAACGTCTTAGGTATATTCATCGGCCCTATAACCTCAAGGATGTCTTTGACACAAAACCGCAGCCGCGGATGATTTATAACCAGGATGGCCAGCTCCTCTTTGGGTACCTCGACAATGGGATCTAGTAAAAAGTCCAGATACTTATCCTCCACGGTGTTAACGAAATATGTCTCCATATCGTAGTTAAGGACAAATGCCTTGTCTAGGTCAAACCCATACTCTTTTAAAAACTCCTTCTCATACTCTTCCTTTATGATCAGATAATCAATCACGGTCAGAAATATGGGCGGCGTCTGGATCACAGGAAAGACCTGTAGACCTATGATTGGTATTTTATTGTCCTTGGCATAGAAGCACACAGTTGAGTAAAAGATATCACTATCGTTAAGCGGCGGTATCTCTATCGAGGGTATCGGCAGCAAAACCATATTGTAAGCGGAAAGATCTACCTCGGGATATGTAAAGCTGGCGATATGCCCCCTGAAATCGTCAAACGCCGTTACCTTGTACAGTTTCAAGTCGGTCTGAGGCAGATACATGTCATAGGTGAGCTTTATAAACGTATTCACTAATGAGGGGATGTGATGGTAGTTCAAGGGTTGATTGCTCACATGTATTACCCTGGTAGACTTTACTTCTTTCAACACATCACTAGCGAAATTGAATACTGATTTGCTATACGTAATTATATCGATTGTATGCCCTTTAACAGCAAGGGTCTTGGCAACAAAGATGAGCCTCCCGTTTGTAGCCTGCATCTCTCCTTCACCAAGCGGTATAAGCATTTTTGACATAGAGCTAAAGTTCCTTTATCAATTAGATGTTTGGTCAATGGCACGCATAACATTCAAAGCGCTTTCGATATACTGCCCTGACGTAATCTCTTTCATTCTTATCAACGTGTTTTCAATAACCTCAATGACCTTGTCATGATTTTGGGTATTGGTATAGGCGATGTGAAGATAGACGTTCAGCATCTCATTAATGGCGGCATCGTTTACGAATTCATAATCGTAGCTGTCTGTATCTGGCAGATCAACCGAGATCAGGTACCCTATAATAGATGTCAACATGTCGCCATACTTGTGCAGTACCTTAAAAATAAGGGTGTTTAGAAAGAGGAAGTCCGAGTAGAATTTCTTTAGCTTTAGCCCTTCGCCTATATAGTACATCGCCTTTGCATAATCCCCTTCCTCGATGGTAAACCTTGCCGATAGAGCAAGAATCCTGAGGTAGGTGTTATTTTCTGCCACCTTATCCTCTGCCGGCACCTGCGACAGTGCTGTTTTTAATGACGACACGGCATCGTTTCTCTGCTCCTGCCTTAGATAGACAATAGTCGTCTCTAAATTCGCCTCATAGTCCTTCTGCACCATAACAAACACTCCTTATATATAAATTGATATCCCTTATTATTATAAACATGTCGGCGTTTTTTTGTTCAAATATTTGTCAAAACTGCATAGATTCCTGCTTTCGTAGGAATGACATAATTTCCCGCGACTTTTATATGCACCCGCAAGAAAAATGATGTTGACAGGAACACTCAGTTGCCCTTAGTATATAACCATGCGCCAGAAGTTTGACATAGCACTAAAGGACATTATTAAAGATGTGCCGCGGACGTTTCTCAAGCTCCTTACGGGATATGATTCCGGTAAGTTCATAGACATCCAATTCCCAGACATACAGTTAAGACAGCCTGATATTGTAATTGAAGCGCCGGATGGCAATATAATCCATTTAGAGGTGCAATCGACAAACGAAAAGATAATGCTAGAGCGTATGTTTCTCTATGCCGGGTTTATATACAACCAACACAAGAAACTGCCAATACAGATTGTGTTATATGTTGGCAATAGGCCATTAAAGATGGCCAACAGTGTTGAATCTGATATGATAAGGTATGCCTACAGGCTAAGAGATATACGTGAGATAGACTGCAGCCAGCTCCTTGTCAGCAATGCCCCAGAGGACGTCTTGCTGGCTATTCTGTGTAAGACCGACGATGTGGAAGGTGCTATAAAGAAGATTCTTGATAGGTTTTACCTAATGCCTCCCAAAGAGAGAGAGAATTATATAAGAAAATTACTATATCTCTCAGAGTTAAGAATGTTGTATACTAAAGTAAAAGCGGAGGTAATGAACATGCCGATAACCATTGATATAGAAGATAGCAAGGTCTTTAAGGATGTATTCATAAAGGGCAAGCGGGAAGGCAAACTGGAAGGCAAACTGGAAGGTATGTTAGAAGGAATGCTTGATCTCAAATATGGCTCGGAGGGGCTTGAGCTTATGAAAATGGTTAAGAACATTGATAAGACAGACATATTGGAGGAGTTTAAGGAACTTATAAAAAGATCCACGTCGGTAATTGAGTTGCAAGCGTATCTGAATAAAAACGTTTGAGCTTGCCACTGCAAAACCTCCTCTTGCTTCTTATGTTATAATTACTCCTAATGAAAGACGTATTTATAATCCTCTGTACTGAGGACATGTATCACCCTGTCACAAGACAGTGTATAGAGCATATAAAGGCTGCCGACCTAACGATAGCTGAACTGATAGTCTATGACAACGCCTATAATCCTGCCTTTGTGCTGGCTGACATCTACGAGGACGTCGTAGACTACTGTGAAGGACGGCCTATAATATTGCTTAATGATAGGGTCATAGTAAAAGACCCCCTATGGGTGTATAGGCTTATGGAGTGCAGTAACAGCGCCGGCGCTTCTATTGTTGGCTGCATACATAGTTATAGAGATGAAACAAATAGCTATTACGGAATAGATTTCAGACAAGATGCCCACCTCAATTTTCTAGATCTCAGTTTTCTAGATGTTTATAACTCTACGTTGACTGATTACACCTATGTTTGCGCCCTTGCCGGCCCTGCCATCTTGCTTATGAAACCTAACACCATTCATTTTGATCCAGACTATCACACCGATCACATTCATCTTGACATCTGTATGCAGGAGTGGCTTAAGGGCAGACGTGTTGCAGCTTCTTTAAATCTCAATGTGACCAATGTTGGAGACCCTCTACATGACCTGCAGTATTTTAAGGACAAGTGGGGAGACTTTATAAAAAACGAGCTTCGTTCAAAGATTGAATCGAATGGATAAAAAAGACACCCTAATTGTCATGTGCTCCCCAAATCTCAGACTTGTGAGTGCAAAGAGGGCTGTTGGTTCACTCAAGGCCACAGACCTGCGCCGTGCCGAGCTTATCTTACTTGACAACTGCTACGACAAGGGTTTCTCTCACCCAATCATCTTAAACAAGATGCTCAAGATAGCCGTAAGGCGTCATAAAAACGTGATCTTTCTGGATGACGATATAGAGGTCTATGACTATCACTGGATCGACCGTCTGTATGATGTTTCAACCAAACTCAACGCCTCCGTCATCGGTTGTGTAAATATCTTTGAGGATGGCGAGATAAACAACGCCGGACACTTCGTAGACTCAGACGGCGTATACGAATCAATGTGCGATTTTATGCACGATCACATTGATATATTTAACAATGCTGTATACGTACCCACGGTCTGCAGTGCAGTTATGCTTGTAAAAAATTGCGACTCATTCTACTTTGACACACGATATCTAAAGGAGACCCACGACCTTGACTTGTGTATCCAGGCCTGGTACACGGGTAAGAGGGTGGCCTGTGCCCTAGACCTAAAGATCGTACATCACCATAGCTACGTTGCACAGAACAATCCTGACTACAACAGTGTCTACTACCACGACTGCTCACATTTCTCGAAAAAATGGTCTGACTTCTTGCCCTATCTCCTAAACGTTCCACAACTGAAGCAGTACAAAAGGTACGGACAAAGGCAGACGTGGACACACTACTACTTCAGGGCAACAAGGATGAAGCTCATAGACAAGCAAAGGGCAATCGAGATGTTTACACGTATCACCACAGATTGCTACAACGAAAGGACGAGGGCAAATGCCTACTATCACCTCTATCAAATTGAGGGCAATCACACCCTCCTAGAGCAATGTCTACAGGCAAACCCGTGCCACAAGACAGCCGCTGAGCAACTGGTTAGACTGACTGGCGCTGAGTACCGGCCATTAAGTAACTGCAAATATAAGTTTAACTGTAAGCGGTGCCACTTAAAAAAACTATAAATTAGTTGCCTTGATAAGCGCTTGTACAAGAGCGTGGTACGCCGCTTTGCAAACGATAGACGAGAGAGATTTGTATGACCACTGACTTCGTACCTAGGCCTGACATCCTACCCCCGTCTCAGCGTCGTCTGTGGGACGAGTCGGCCGCCGTACCTGCTGAATTTGTACTCTATGGTGGGACGGCCATTGCGCTCCACCTTCCACAAATCACTTTGAAAGCCCTTTCCTACTTTGACGATGGCAATCTACACTCTCTACCCCTACCTCTCAAGGATCGTTTGATTAAAGCTGTGTGCGAAGTCGATCTTGATCGATTGCCTGTGATTGCAGCGCCCTACCTTGCCGCCATTTCTAATCGGGGGTTTACACAATGAAGCTCATCCCCCTGACGCCAGTTACGGAGGCTCTAGAACGTCGACTTCTGTGGTTTGAGCAACCGGCTGAGGCTTTGTCGGACACATTCCGTTTCGTCGCCTATGCGCTGGCACAAGCTACGCACGAGGACATGGAGTTGCTAAGAACCTTTCTGATCGACGACGATCTACGAGATGCTCTCGACCATGCACCGGCGGGGATTATCGATCCACGCTCGTGGGCATACTGGAACGCCAAACTCGGACGCTATCCTGCACCACCCTTACCAACACGCCAATTAGATCGAGGATAATAACGTCGTTCTGCATAGATAATGAGACACTGCCACGCTTTTATGCCATGGAGCGGCATGTCCCCCCTGGCTAGAACAAACCTTCAACCGCCTTGATGTCCTCAGCTTTTATTAATGCCTCGACTATTGCAGGTGCATAATTTTATCATGTTAAGTACGTCATTCCCTAAAAGGTAAAAACGTATCCTCTTTAAAAAGCATGGTAAAAATTTTTATGGTTCCAAGACTATGGATTCCCACTTTCGTGGGAATGACAGTAATAGCCGTTTTCCAAATATGTCATTCCATAGCCTGCCCCTGGCTTGAACAGGGGTAAACAGGAATCCAGAAAGCGTAAAAGCATAGTTACCATGAAATATAAGAAGATACGTAAAAACTATCATGCATTGTAGATATAATTCTTTGGTAGTCTTGTACAAGTAGTGGTGACAGTAAACTTAACACCCTCCCCTAACCCCTAATGCTGTTGACTTAAGCATTAATATGTATGCACATGGGCGATATTTTAAGCAACCACTCCTGACATTTACAGGGTCAAGGGAACAAGTTCCCTTGTGGAAGGGTCTAAGGGAGGGCAAAGCCCTCCTTTTTTCATCTTCACAACCTTAAGTCAACAGCATTACCCCTAACCCCTCACATAAAGGGAGGGGGATTGAATATCACTACCTCTGCGGGACTACCAATTCTTGATTAATCTATACTTCTGCACTTTTTTATAAACCAGCATTTTATGCAGCTCTTGAAAATAGATTCCCGCTTACGCTGGAATGACAGGAAATGGCGCATTTAGCCCCTCTATGCCTGCCCCTGACCTGAGCAGGGGTCATTCCTGCGAAAGCAGGAATCCAGAAAGTGCAAAACTATAGATTAACCTCAGTTTCGTTTTTTGTACCATAGTGCACTGTTGTGAGTTTTTCAACAAACATAGTATAATTTAGAAATGATTAAGAACAGGAGTTGATGATGCGCGTATTGTTTGCAAACGTCCCGTGGCATGACATAGATGAGACAGGCAGGGGATGGCGGGGGATAAGGGCCGGTTCACGATGGCCTCATACGCTGCCTTGCTATGGGCAGGATATGGTTGGCGGCTATCTGCCATTCCCTATATTTCTTGCAACCGCCTGTGCTCTGTCACAAAGAAGCGGATTTGAGGCCGTTGTCAGGGACTGCATCGCAACGGGTGAAGGCTACGATGTTTTTTACAGATACATAGAGGGCTACAATCCAAGCGCCATAGTTATAGAGACCTCAACGCCAAGCCTGAAAAATGACCTTGAGGTTGCACAAACCATTAAGGCCATGCTGCCACATACGGTTGTCATCTTTACGGGCATCCACTTTGAGCTTGAACAGGAGGGGTTTCTATTAAGCCATCCAGAGGTGGACTTTGCAGTCTATGGGGAGTACGAGGTTCCGGTAAACGATCTGCTAATAAGCCTTAGAGACTCAAAAGGGTTTAATGGACTTACAAACCTGCTCTATAGAGTGGGGCACAGTGTGATGAAAACCCCAGCCGGTGAACTCGTCGATCTAAAGCAGCTCCCTTGGCCAAAGCGCGATACCCTGCCATTTGATAACTACTACGATGGTGTGTGTGGTCTTGCGCGCCCGCAGCTTCAAATAACCTCAACTCGCGGCTGTCCTTTTAAGTGTATATTTTGTGTGTGGCCACAGGTGATGTATCGAAGCAACAAATATCGAATGCGGCAGCCCCTTGACGTGGTGGAGGAGATCGCTGTCAACATAGCCAACCATCCCTACAGGAGCTTCTACATAGATGACGATACATTTAACGTAAACCGCAGACACGTCCTTGAGACAGCCAGGTTGATCAAAGAGCGGGGGCTGGACAACATCCCCTGGGGCATAATGGCCAGGGCCGACCTCATGGATGAGAATATGCTCACGGCACTAAAAGACGCCGGTCTGTACAGCCTAAAGTACGGCGTTGAGTCGGCAGATCAGGCTGTGCTTGATGAGATCGGCAAGCGATTGGATCTGGACCGTGTTGCGAGGATCGTCCGCTTTACAAAGGACATAGATATAAAGGTACATCTGACCTTCACCTTTGGGCTTCCAAGCGATACGGTTGAGGGGATAGAACGTACCATTGATTTGGCATGTAGTCTGCCGGCTGATTCTGTGCAGTTTTCAATAGCCACACCCTTTCCTGGAACTACGATGTATCAGACGTATCAGGACAGGGGATGGATAACCACACATGACTGGCAACGATACGACGGGGCAAAGAGCGCCGTCTCACGTACGGATCAGTTCAGCGGCGAGGAGCTTGAGGGCTTTGTACGACTGGCCTATCACAGGTGGGGTAGGGCAAAGGCAGAGTGTATGGCCTTAAGCAGTGAGTTCAGGGAGAGGTTTAGGAGCAGGTTGAGCGCTCAGTTGTCCCCAGGTGCAAGGGTGTTGCTGTTTCAGTGTGCCACTTATACGTTGACGCAAGGGCTGCTTGCACTGCTTAACGACATGCCATATGAGGTTCATCTGATGCTTCATGAGAGATTTACCGGCAGCTTTACTGGCCTGATTGATACACGGCGGATGCACGTCTTCACTCATCCTGCCGATTTTAGGTACAAACAGCTTCGCAATTTTGCTGTGGAACTTAAGGAGAAGTACCAGTTTGACGGTACCGTAATCCCCTACAGCAATCCAAATGGCAGCGGCTACGACGAGGTGGAACAGCTAGCCCTGGAGGCCGGTGCACAGATCGTAGCAGGGGTCGCAAACGATGGTAAGATTGTTAAATAAAGCAAAAACAAAAAATAAGGGGTGACTCTGTCTCCCCTTAAACCCCTCTGCAAGGGGACCAGTCCCCTTGACCCCGTAAATTTTCATCTGCGTATATTGATGGTGGGGGCGCTTTCTATTCGATACATACGAGACAACTGGGTTGAGACGGTTAGGCGGATGTATGACGCGGGCTTTATTGACGTCTCACCAATGCTCAGTGTTTATAAGAACGGCTACCACGAGAAGTATATCCTTAAGGTCTTGAGGGAGAGGCAGTATGACTGTCTGTTTTTCTATACTGATGCGATAAACTCCGATTTTACGGATGGTTTTTTCGATCTGGTCAGGGCTGGAGGTACTCCGGTAGCGGCCTTTTACGCCGATGACGAGCCGGAGATGTGGTACAGGCAGAACATGCCCTACGACCACAGATTCGATGTGGTTGGTACGCACTCGCTCAATGCCCTCAGGCGGCGTCAGGCGGAGGGTCGTGGGGGGAACTTTATCTTTCTGCCCTGGAGTTTCAATCCCCTGATATTTAATCGGAGGGAGGATGTTGAGAAATCCTATGATGTCCTGTATGTGGGTGAAAATCTGATAAGCAGGGAAGACGCCAGCCTCTGTCTGCGTGACGGGCGGCTCAGGCAGGTGGTTCTTGAAGGTGTGTACAGGCACAGCAGACAGCACGGCTACAGCTTCAAGGTCTTTGGCCCAGGGTGGGACAGACATCCATTGATCAAGGAGTGTTACGCCGGTATACTATCGAGTGAACAGATGGCCGAGGCCTATAACAGGGCAAAGATAGTCCTCAACTTTGGCTTCTCCGGTGATGGTGATACTGACCTGTTGAGTTATCAGACCAAGCTGCGTCATTTTGAGGCGGCGGGATGTGGGACATTTCAGCTTGTCAATAATAACCCCGAACTGGCTGGATTATTTCCAGAAGATGCCGGGATTGCATATTTCAGCAGTCTTGAGGAGTTAAACAACAAGATCCTCTATTACCTCAAACATGATGGAATAAGGCAGGAGATGTGTGATCGAGTCTATGAAGTTGCACATGAGCAGCACACGATACAGAATCGTCTACAGACGCTATTTGACAATGTTAAGTTCAGGCAGGCCAAGGCAAGGGAGTGTATGACTAGTAAACTAAAGATTAAGACCATCTTTTATGACAGCAATGAAATGGCGATGGAGCTCCTTGATGAGATTTCAAGATACAAGGAGTCAGATGATTATTATAATGCCTTTCATTTCGTTCCCACTGCATTAGAGAGGTATGATACAGACTACAGTCTGTTGAGCAACTGTATATATCCCGCTGAAACAGCCATAATAGGGGTGAGGATGTTTTTGCAACTTGCCTACCTCTATCACAACCCGTTACAGAGAAAGAAGGAGAACATCACAGGCGTTATGATAAACGAAAAGGTCAACAGGCGTCTCTTAGACGAGCGGATTTTAGGCTATCTACGTTCAAACGTGCCTGTTATCGACGACGGGGATTACGTTATACCTTTAATCAACCTTATAATCCCCCTGGAATACATAGCGGGAGTTGCGGCTGCATTTGCCGCCAATGACTCCGTTGGTTTTGCTGATCTTCCGTTTTATTACAGTGGTCTGATTGTAAATGACATGGGTATTGGCAGTACCGAGAAGATAGACTTTGCGCCCCTCTACATAAAGAGCTTAGAACGTGTACTTGGCAATATGCTTATGAATAAGGAGCGCATCCTTATCTATGGCGGGCGCGGCACGATGGCTAACAACGTGATTGCACTATTTAATAAGTATGAGAGACTAAACGTGCTTGGCATCGTGGACAGAGACATCAAGCAAGAGAAGGTTGGTCGTTATCCTGTATACAAGTATGAGGATATTGAGACCTTACAACCAGACGTTATCGTTATAACAGCAGAGTACTCCGGGCGTAAGATATATGATGCTATAAAACACCTTGAGGGGACAACAACAATCCTGCCCCTTTACAACCTCACCGAGCCAATCTGGAGCGTGCTATTGTATGATGTATGAGGGGGTACAACACCCTTGTCACAAGATATGACAATAGCAGTTTACGGTTCGTTGGGGATAGCGCAGCACGTCTTGGAGGCTGCAAGAGAGCGGGGTATATCTGTTACCGCCGTCGTTGACAGTGATCAGAGGCGGCATGGACAGAGCCTGTGCGGTTACACCGTTGAGCCGCTTGAGCGTCTTAGAGCCGTTGCCTTTGACGGGATCGTAATTGCCACATTTGACTGGCGTACAGCTATAGACGCCCTTTGGGGTATTGGCTGTACCCAGGATGATCTGTATGACGGCGTGTTTTGGGAGCCGTTTTTTATGCAGATAGAGCCTACAACAATGTGCACCTACACCTGTCCCTCATGCAGCAGACACACTCTGCCTAAGGGCAGGAAGAACCGCAACATGCCTTTGGGGGACTTTGAGAGGCTGCTCGATAGTTATCCGCATGTTAAGAGGTTACAGCTTCAGGGGCTTGGCGAGCCTACCATAAATCCGGAGCTTATTGAAATGCTCAGGGTCAGTAAACTCAGAGGGATAAGCACCTCGATAACAACCAACGCATATGCCCTGAGACGCGACATCGAAAGAGGGCTATTAGATCACCTCGATAAGTTGATCATCTCCATAGATACACAGGGGCAACGTGATGTAAGACAGCATTATCTATCAGATATTTCGTCTGCTCTAAGCCGGATAACCGACAGACGACCAAAGGTTGTCTTTAACTTTGTCGTTAGCCATGAAAACATTGACGAGCTTGAATCGGTCTACGATTTTGTGGTTCAGGCATCACCTGACCAGCTGCACATACAGTTTTTAGAGAACTGGTACGTCCCGGGGCAGGAGGGGTTTGATCAGATGGCAGCATATGTGGCACAGTCGCAGGGGATAGAGGGTGAGATCATCAAACGGATACACTTACACGCCGCCAATCTGCAGAGAGCCGGCACAACGCTTACGTATACTGGTTCACAGGAGAGGCGGGGGGTATGTTGGTGGCCTTTTTTTGGTTGTTTTGTCTCCTGCGACGGCTACGTTACGCCCTGCTGTATAAGGATGCACCCAGAGGTATTTAACCTCGGCAACGTCCTAGAAGAGGACTTCAACAGCATCTGGAACAGTGATATCTATAGCTCCTTCAGGAAAAACATGTTCACAGAACACGGTACAAATGTCTGCACTTTTTGTCCTCGGTAGGTGAGGTGTGCAGGGAGAAGAGGTCTAAGGACAACCTCAAGTGAAACAAAGGCTCCACAGAGGATGGAGCCTATTTTACCCAATTAGCTAACATTTGTCTATTACGTAACCTCGTTCAAAGGGATACCTAGTGCCATTGCTACTCCTTCACCGTAAGACGGATCGGCCTTGAGGCAGTTGCTAATATGGCGGATCTTGATTTCCTTTGGTGCATCTCCCATAGCACGGGCAGTGTTACCAAACAGCTCATTCTGCTGTTCGGCACTCATCAGACGGAACAGCTTTCCAGGTTGAGAGTAGTAATCCTCGTCTGTGCGGTGGTTCCAGTGATCAGCGGCCCCTTGCAAGTTCAGTAGTGGTTCAGTGAATTCTGACTGCTGCTGCCACTCCCCGTAGCTGTTTGGCTCGTAACCAAGTGTGCTGCCGTAATTGCCATCCACTCGCATAGCGCCATCTCGGTGATAGCTATGAAAGGGGCATCGGGAGGCGTTTACAGGGATAAGATGATGGTTTACACCAAGACGGTAGCGTTGGGCATCACCGTAGGCGAACAATCTTCCCTGTAGCATCTTGTCAGGTGAAAAACCAATGCCTGGCACTATGTTGGCTGGGTTGAAGGCAGACTGTTCGACCTCGGCGAAATAGTTCTCAGGGTTGCGGTTCAGTTCCAACACACCTGCTTCGATCAGGGGATAGTCTTTGTGAAACCACACATTGGTAAGGTCGAAGGGGTTGTATGGACATTTGGCAGCATCCTTTTCTGGCATAACTTGGATGAATAGTTTCCATTTCGGGAAGTCCTTCTTTTCGATGCTCTCGTACAGATCCCGTTGGTGGCTCTCACGATCATTGGCAATGATAGCCGCGGCTTGTGCATCCGTAAGGTTCTTGATACCCTGTTGTGTATCGAAGTGGAACTTGACCCAGTGGCGTTCGTTGTTGGCGTTAATAAGGCTGAAGGTGTGGCTGCCGAAACCGTTCATATGGCGATAGGTAGCTGGAATGCCACGATCACTCATAACAATGGTGATCTGGTGTAACGCCTCTGGTAATGAAGTCCAGAAATCCCAATTGTTCTTGGCGCTGCGCATATTGGTTCTGGGATCACGCTTAACTGCGTGGTTTAGATCAGGGAATTTTAGTGGATCACGCATAAAAAACACTGGCGTGTTGTTACCGACTATGTCCCAGTTGCCTTCCTCAGTGTAGAACTTGATGGCAAAGCCTCGGATATCACGCTCAGCATCCGCAGCGCCTCGTTCCCCTGCCACTGTGGAGAAACGGACGAAGAGATCAGTTTTCTTGCCGATTTCTGCAAATATGTTCGCTTTGGTGTAACAGGTGATGTCGTGGGTAACGGTGAAATTACCATACGCCCCAGAACCTTTGGCATGCATTCTCCGTTCAGGGATTACCTCTCGGTCGAAGTGGGCGAGCTTTTCCAAGAACCAAACATCCTGTAGCAACATTGGGCCATACGGGCCAGCGGTCATGACGTTCTGGTTGTCGGCAATCGGAGCGCCAGCGTTATTAGTGAGTTTATTCCCCATACTTCCTCCTTATTAATTAAATTGTAGTTTCACGCTTTCTAACTATAAAACAAGGCTCTTATAGATGCTAACATTAAGAATAAAAATTCTGCAAATATTTGGATTATGGGGGTGCATAATAAATTCAGGGGGACAATAAAATTTAATGGGGTCAAGGGGGTGTGACACCCCTGTCTCAAAGGGACTGGTCCCCTTGTGGGTGGGTCTGAGGGAGGGAGTTTGCAAACCCATGCGTCAGTAGACAAAACCTTCCCTTCTTTTCCCTTTACTTAGTATATAATATTTTTGACAGCTCATGCTTGCTAAATAGCGTTTAAGACTGCTATAGTATTTAGTGAACTTATCGCGATTTAGAAGACCGAGCAGGTACATAAACAGCGAACTTAACGCAGCATACAAACGGGGGTTCATTCGTGTAGCCCTGTGTTTTCCCGATGTATATGAGATTGGGATGTCTCACCTCGGTCTTAAACTCCTATACAAGATAATCAATGACATCCCCTACGCCTCCTGTGAGCGAGTGTTTGCTCCGTGGATAGACCTGGAAGAGTACATCAAACGAGAAGGGATACCCTTGACCTCACTTGAGAGTAAAACCCCGTTGGCCGATTTTGACATCGTCGGCTTTAGTCTCCAGTACGAGTTATCTTACACAACAGTTTTAAACATGCTGCACCTTGGCGGGATCCCAATAAAGGCACAGATGCGCTCAGATACTGACACCGTGGTCATTGCCGGTGGCCCCTGTACGGTCAACCCCTATCCGGTAATGCCATTTTTCGACGCGTTTGTCATAGGCGATGCGGAGGAGAGCATCAAGGAGATCCTCGACGTCTGCGTCGCATACAAAAGAGACGGAGAGGTCAGGCGACAGGATCTCTTAAAAGGTCTCAGCGATATCGATGGCGTGCTTGTACCAGCCTTCCCCAAGGCCATGGTACGACGAAGGTACATAACAGACCTCGATGTTGCAGGATATCCGTGCGCCCCTGTTGTGCCATATACGGAGGTTATCCATGATCGAATAAACATAGAGGTCTCCAGGGGATGCAGCCTGGGCTGCCGATTCTGCCAGGCCGGGGTCATCTACAGACCAGTCAGAGAACGCGACCCGGCTGCCATCTTGGCCATAGCCGAGGAATCACTAAAGAACACAGGTTACAACGAGGTCTCTTTTACCTCCCTCAGCGCCGGAGACTACTCAAGACTACATGAGGTGTTGAGGCTGTTTAACAAGAAGTTTTCACATAGACATGTCTCTTTTTCCCTGCCATCGCTCAGGATTAACTCGGTAACAGAGGACCTCATTATAATGACCAAGTCGGTCAAAAAAAGCGGCTTCACCATCGCCGCAGAGGCCGCTACCTCACGCCTGAGACAGGTCATCAACAAGGACTTTGAACAGGACGACTATGAAAGGATTATAAATACAATATTTAAAGAGGGCTGGCTCAACCTCAAGCTCTATTTTATGATAGGACTGCCTACGGAGAGGGACGAGGATGTTGAGGCCATACCTGCGATGGTCTACAGGGCGCTCAAGACCGCCAACAGATTCACAAAACGCTCTGTAAATATCAGCGTTGGCGTCTCGGCCTTTATACCAAAGGCTCACACTCCATTTCAGTGGTGTGAGCACTCATCTCTTGATGAGATCTTTAGAAAGAAAGATTATTTAAAGAAGAACCTAAATAAAAAGGCGATAAAGATTAAGGAGCAGGATGATCGTATGTCGCTGCTTGAGGCCCTGTTTGCCCGCGGCGGGATGGGCACGGCGGAGCTAATAGAGGTGGCATGGCGTGAGGGGGCAAGATTGGATGCCTGGTCAGAGGTGTTTGACTACAACAAGTGGCTTAACGCCATGGATAAGACTGGCATTGACGGCGCCGCCATTGCAACAAAGGGTTTCCTGGATGACAAGCAGCACCACTTTGAATGGGATGTGATTGATACCGGTGTAAGTAAAGATTATCTGTGGAGGGAGCTGCAAAAGGCCCTGGCTGAAAACCGGACACCCGACTGCAAAAGCTCCTGTATGGCCTGCGGGCTTGGCTGCAAGAGTGGAGAATATCTATCAAAAAGCGGTATGTCTTGTCTTACCGATGTATCTGCCAGTTACACAAAGTCGTCAGGGGACAGACCCTTTTCGGCAGTACGGGTGAGGGTGATGTTTTCCAAGAGTGGTGCGCTGCGTTACCTCTCTCACCTTGAACTGATGTTGGCACTCCTTAGAGGATTGCTGAGGGCCTCTGTGCCGTTGGTCTACTCAAAGGGGTTTAACCCAATGCCGGGTATATCCTTTGGCCCTGCACTGAGCGTTGGAGTTGGCGGAGAACGTGAGTTTTTCGATTTGGAGGTATATCCTCCATGCAATATAGAAAGGGTTACCGAGGAACTTAACCTGACCCTTCCGCAGGGACTCAGGATACTAAATATGTCTTTCATTCCAAAGGACGCCCCATCTCTTGGGAAGTTCGTCAACACATACAAGTATGAAATAGCATTTAATAGCGTGGTGCATCCTCAGACAAAGAGCAAGGTCTTAACCAAACAAGACGTAGAAGCTGTCTTACAGTTGCCTGACAACAAATGGTTAGTTCCTATTTTGATAGAATTTGATATAATTGATGATAGGCTGATCCTGCTTTTAAGGGATACACAGAACAAGGGTGTAAAGATAGCGGCAGTGATAGAGGCCGTATTAGGGTGTAGGATGGAGGACGTTGAGGTGGTGAGAACGGCTATGTATGGCTGGTTGAAGGATCGCTCCGTAAGGACAGGGCTACACGCAGAGGACCTTCAGGCAGGCAGGTTGGTACAGCCCGATGATCAAGCCTTGTTTGCAGATGGTCGCACAGCATTATCAGAGAAGACTTTATAGAGAATGGCAAGTGAGATAATCGTAAACGTAACCCTTGACGAGGTAAGGGTAGGTCTCTTGGAAGGTGGGCAGCTTGTAGAGTTCTACGTGGAAAGGAAAAAGGATGCAAGCCTGGTGGGTAACATCTACAAGGGTAAGGTGGTCAAGATACTGCCAGGGATGCAGTCGGCCTTCATAGACATAGGGCTTGAAAAGGCGGCATTTCTCTACGTTGACGATATAAAGGCCGACGTGGAGGACTTCACGGAGTTTCTAGAAAATGGTGACGACCCTATAGCATTGACCTCTCAGCCTTATGAAGAGGATGTACCGCATTCTCTATCGCAGCGGTTTGCAACTGCCTCTTTGTCTCAGGATGGAGAACCGGCCCGCGTTCTTTATCGAGGTGGATTTCAATCACGCCGCCCCGACAGATCAGACATCACCATCAACGAATTGATACAGGAGGGACAGGATGTCCTCGTACAGGTCTCAAAGGACCCCATCGGAACAAAGGGGGCACGTGGCACCTCCTACATAACGATACCAGGCAGATACCTGGTTCTGATGCCAACCATAGACCACATCGGCATATCCAGACGCATAGTCAAAGCCGAGGAGCGGCAGAGACTCAGGGGTATCGTTGATGAGATAAAACCCAAAGGCTATGGTTTGATTGTCAGGACGGCCAGCGAAAACGAGGACAAGGAAGAGCTAAGCAAGGATATGGAGTTTCTCCAGCTCATATGGGAAAACATCTTGAAGAAGAAGGAAAAGGTGTGTGCTCCTGCCATGTTGTACAGCGACCTGGACCTGATCTACAGATGCGTACGCGACCTCCTCAACAACGAGGTCGAACGCCTTGTCATAGACTCCAAAGATGAGTTTGAACACATCCAGGACTTCGTCAAGCACTTCTTTCCTAAGCTCTACAACAAGATCGAACTATACGACAGGCGGGAGACCATCTTTGATTACTTTGGTATAGAACTCGATATATACAAGGGGCTTGACAGGCGTGTATGGCTAAAATCAGGCGGCTACATAGTCATAGACCAGACAGAGGCCATGACCGTCATAGATGTCAACACCGGTAAGTACGTCGGGAAGGAAGACCTTGAAGACACAATCCTCAAGACAAATCTTGAGGCCGTAAAGGAGATAGCCTATCAGATCAGATTGAGAAACCTGGGCGGCATCATAATCATCGACTTTATAGATATGGAGATAACCGAAAATAGAGAGAAACTCTACTGTGCCTTTGTAGAGACAATGAAAAAGGACAGGGCAAAAAACACCATATTTAACGTCTCCGAGATTGGTCTGATCCAGATGACAAGAAAGCGCATCCGCGAGAGCCTGGGACGAACCCTGTGTGAGACCTGCCCCATGTGCGAGGGCAAGGGCTTTGTCAAATCCACCAAGACGGTCAGCTACGAGATCTTCAGAAGGCTAAAACGCATCCCCCTGCATAAAGGCGCAAAGGTGACCATAACGGCTCATCCGCTCGTTGCAGAGTATCTGTCAGATGAGCAGCGGCACGGACTGGAGGAGTTTGAGGTTACCAACGACATTATACTGATTGTTAAAGCAGACTCCAAGCTCGTACGTGAGAACTTTGATATATCCATAATTTGACAATATCATGAGCCTCTTGCAAAAGTACATGTTATGTAAAATATAGCAAAAAACTCATTTTGTAAGTAGTTGATATTAAATAATATTTTGGGGGCACGATAATTGCCTGATTTGAGTTTTGCAAGAGGCTCTATTAGTTTACATATGTTTGCAAGAAAAGGTAGTCATGCAAAGGTCGTAATATTGTATCCTCTTTAAAAAGCAGGGTAAAAATGTTCATGGTTTCAAGACTATGGATTCCCACTTTCGTGGGAATGACAGTAATGAGCGTTTTTCAAATATGTCATTCCACAGCCTGCCCCTGGCTTGAACAGGGGTAAACAGGAATCCGGAAAGCGTAAAAGCATAGTTACCATGAAATCTAAAAAAGATACGTAATATTCAACACCCCTCCCTTCTTAAGTCAACAGTAATAGGGGTTAGGTGAGGGTGTTTCAACACTACTAGTGCAGGACTACCCAATCTTGAACTAAAGTAACATATTGTGTATTACATTGTCCTGAAATGTTCCAGACATATCCCTAAAGCTCTATCCTGAACTCGGCTCCACTGTTAATGTTTCTTGCCGTCAGTTTGCCATTCATATCCACCTCGATAAAATGCTTTGCAATATATAGCCCAAGACCAGTGCCTGACGAATACCCCTTGGTTGATTGATATGGTTCAAATATCTTGTCAATCAGAGGCTCCCTTATCCCGCCTCCGTTGTCCTGAATAGTTATGACCGGTCTATTGTTTGCACTAAAGACACATATGTTGATCTGTCTGTCTGTTTGTCGGTTTTCCAGGATGGCATCACGTGCATTATTGATTATCTGCCAAAGTGTCTCAACCAGCTTGGTACGGCAGCCTGTGATTTTGTGATTTTCTCTGACCTCTACCTTTACGTCTATGCAACAGTCTCTGAGGGTCTCTCCAACTAGGGTCAAGACAATGTCTATCACCCCTGCAAGATCAAATGTTACATCCGTATCATACCGTGGCATGGAGGTCAGGAACAGCCCAATCGTGTTGGACATCCTTTTAATCACAGACATTGACTGTTCAATGAATTCACCTAGGAACTTTTTATCTAACGATCCTTCATCGTAGGCATACTCGATATTTTGAATCAACAGACCGACCTCATTGAGCGGGTTTCTCCAGTGATGTGCGATGTTTTTAAACAGCTCGTTTATAGCGGAGAGTCTTATCTTAAAGACGTTACACCGCATGTACTCTTCCTCGTACTTTATTGCCGTGCATACCTTAAGCAGGACGTCCAATAGTTGCTCGTTGTTAATGGGTTTTGTTATAAATTTCTCAATCCCTATGTTGATCAACTCAAGCAGGTATTCGGCATCACTGTAAGCAGAGGTGACCAATATCGGCTGTTTTCTGTTAATCGCCTTAATCTCCTTGGATAGACAAATACCATCACATATGGGCATCTTTATGTCCGTGATGACAATATCGTATCTCTCCCTCATGTACATATCCAACGCCTCCCTGCCATTGCAGGCCAAATCCACTTTTCTGAAAAACTCTCTGTAGAACTTACTATATTCAATACGAATATTATCTTCGTCCTCAACGTATAGGGCGCTCAATGTTTGGGCTAGTTCCTTTAATAACACGATCTTTATCTTCATACAGATTCATTCTCCCTGTTAAACTGCTTTGGCAGTTTTATACTTATACAGGCGCCATCATCGACGTTTGAGACCTCGATATGACCCCTCAAATGGTCATCTATGATTATTTTACAAATGTACAGACCTAACCCAGTCCCCTTTGCCTCACTCTTAGTGGAAAAGTATTGTTTGAATACATCTTCAAGGACATAATCAGAAAACCCTCCACCGTTGTCTATTACCTTGACATAGATGTAGTCATAGTCTTCGTCTTCGATTATTCTTATCTGCGGATTGGCTATTTCCTTTTCTTTTATAGCCTCCAGGGAGTTTGAGAATATGTTCAGAAAGACCTGCAGCAACTCGTTAGGATACGTCTGAAAAACAGACGCTATCTTCTTGTTATAGGTTATCTGCACATGGTTGTCTCTCAAAGGAATGGCTACGATATTTAAGCTCTTTTCTATAACATCCTGCAGCAGTATAGGCTCAGGCTTCTTATTTGTCTTGAAAAAATTTCTGAAATCGTTGATTGTCTCAGACAAGAACGAGACGTGTGTCTCTATCTTATCAAAACCCTCGTTGATGTCATCTTCCGATACCCTGGACATTGCCATCTTTACCTTTAACGTAGCAACGATAGCGTTAATAGTGGCCAGGGGTTGTCTCCACTGATGTGCTATTAGACTTAACATTTCACCCATCTGAGCCTGTCTCATCTTCATCAGAAACAACCTGTCCTTATTTTTTTGCTCTGTAATATCCCGTCCTACAATTATTATTACCATGCTGTTGTCAACCCCCCTTGTACAACTGGAAAAAGATACAAACATAGGGACCTTTATGCCGCTCTTTGTATGGTAGATTATCTCATCGGCAAGTTGACTGAGGTCAAGATTACATATAACATCTATCTTTTTCCCTATTATCTCGTTTTCACTGTACTCAAGCAGGGTGCAGGTGGCTATGTTTATAGTCTCTATTATTCCCTCTTGCGTGACTACGATGAGCGAGTCTTGCATGTAATTAATTATGTTACTGTAGTAGTCCTTCTGAGAACAAAGGAGCTGTTTTTGGAGTTCTTTCTGTTCTGTAATGTCAACAATCCCTGCCATTGTTCCGTCATAAGAGCCACCATTGTCAATAATAGGGGATGCCACTACCGCTACGCAAATGATGGCGCCATCCTTTCGGAGAAGTTCCAACTCAAACTGCTGAGGCACCATATCCAGCCTTAAACGCCCCAATGATATATCAAAGATATCCGCCCATTCCTTAGTCATATATCTGCACAGATGTGTCTTTTGAACCTCCTTAATGTCGTATCCTATCATCTCTGCCATGCGTGGATTTACCAGTGTTGTTACGCCATCCTTGTCTATGGTCCAGATCCCAGCGTGTGACAGCTCAAACAACTGACGATATTTGTGTTCGCTGAACTTTAACTCCTTTTCTATTCTCTTGCGCCTTATGTTTTCATTCAACAGGTCAGAGTTGACCTTTGTCAACTGTTGCACCAACTGTTTTTCTTTCAGCATCTGTCGTTTTAGCGCCAAGTGATTTTTCACACGCAGCCTCACTACGTCTGGATTAACAGGCTTTGATATATAATCTACAGCACCTGATTTCAGGCCAAAGACTTCTTCGTCACTCTGGTCCATAGACGTTAAAAAGATAACCGGCACATCCATCAATGAAGGCTCTTTCTTAAACTTACGACACAGATCGTATCCACTGACATCAGGCATTATGACATCAAGCAGGATCAGGTCTGGCTTTATCGACAAGGCTATATCTAAGGCATCCACGGCGTTAGTGGCAAAGTACGTTTTGTAGGTATCTTGCAATGCAGCATTGGTTATCTCAATATTTGATATCGTATCATCCACTATCAGGACAGTTTCTTTTTCTGTGACGTCAAGAGAGTTCGCAATCCCTTTTAAAATTAACATGGCCCCTTTAAAGTCTAGTTTGTTGATACGGCTGTCTAGCTCATCGATCTGTTTTTCACTTGAAGCTGATATCAAAAATGAGCGGTTTTTAGCGAAATAATTCTTCACCTGCAGGGAGTTATGTTGCAGCAAACGCTGCAACTGTGAGATAACTGCATTGAGTTCACTTACCTCAACAGACGTATTTGCCTTTACCGAATTCCCTTCCACGACCAACATCTCCAATGTACTTGCCGATTCAAATACTATATGCAGCTCTCTTGTCATCCTTTTCAGGCATCCTGGTATCTCTCCTGAATCTTCTTTTTTCAACAGGCCTTCAAGCTCCTTGATAACGCCAAATAACTCCATCGCCGATATATTACCAGCCATGCCCTTAAGGCCATGTACCAGGTTACTGGCGCTCTTGTAATCTCTTTTCTGAAGCGCTGCCTCTATGTCATCAAGTATACAGGTATTAGCGTTTTTGAAATCTATAATGACCTTTTGAAGAAGTTTTTTATTGCCGCCTAGTCTCCTAAGTCCTGAAACCATATCAATGCCGGGGAGGTTATCTTCCGGCAGACCTTCTTCCGGCCTATACGGGACAGGCTCTGCCTCGTGGACATCCAGTGCAGATGGCTGTATCCACCTGAGCAGCGTGTTACAGAGGTCTTTGATGTCTACTGGTTTGGAAACATGGTCGTTCATCCCCGCCGCATAGCATTTATCCTGCTCTTCCTTCATCACGTGGGCGGTCATCGCAATTATTGGCAGCTCTTCCATGGAAATACTCTCTCTGATTTTCCTAGTGGCCTCAAGGCCGTCCATTTGCGGCATCTGTATATCCATCAGGACGGCGTTATATTCCTTGGTCTCTACAGCGTGCACTGCCTCAAGTCCGTTGCTGGCTAACTCAACAACAAACCCCGCGTCTGTCAAGACCTCAAAGGCAACCTGTTGATTTATGTAATGGTCCTCCACGAGCAATAATCGTGCACCTTTTATTGTTGACAATCTTTTACTTTCAGGGTTGCCGTTTTCATACCGCTTTGCCTGATGCCTTGTATTCTTACCAAAGGCCTCAATAATTGTGTTAAACAGCATTGATTTCTTAATCGGTTTTGTGAGGAAAAACCTTATGCCAATCTCCCTGGACCTTTGCCTGACATCTTCATTACTGTGGGCAGTTACCATAATTATGACCGGCTGGTTGGTTATTTTAGGGTCAGAGAGGATATACCTTGTTGTCTCAAGGCCATCCATCCCTGGCATCTTCAGGTCAATAAGCAGCAGTTTGTATTGCTGCTCCATTGGCATCTCACAAGCGCATTTCAATTGCTCTATGGCCGCCATACCACAATCAACGGCCGTCACATCCATGGTGAAGCCCTCCAGTATATCCTTGAAGATATCCCTGGTGCTTGCGTTGTCGTCAACCACCATGACCCTCATCCCAATAAGGTCGGGTGGTATCAGGTAATTTGCACTAATTGGTTGCCGGTAGATCGTCTTTAGCGTAAATGTAAACTCGCTTCCCTTACCGTACTCGCTTATTACATTGATTTCGCCATTCATTAACCCTATCAATTTTTTGCATATACTCAACCCAAGCCCCGTACCGCCATACCTCCTTGTCGTTGAGCTGTCGGCCTGTGAAAACGGTCTAAACAGATTTGGTATTACATCAGGCTTTATGCCAACCCCTGTATCTTTGACAGAAAAACCAAGGGTGACCTCTTTATCATCTATCTCAATAACCTTGATAGCGAGAATAATCTCTCCCTGTTCAGTGAACTTGATTGCGTTGCTGAGAAGATTGGTAATTACCTGAGTCATCCTCAACGGGTCGCCGGTGAGGAGGAAAGGCACGTCCTTGTCGATAGAGAGCATTAACTCTATGCCCTTTTCCTCTGCCTTTAAGGTCAGCATGTTGACTATATTATCTAAGATGCTGTTGAGGTCAAAGTCAACTATATCCAGATCCAATCTGCCGGCCTCTATCTTTGACAGGTCAAGCAGGTCGTTAATGAGGAACAATAGCGAATTTGTTGAGGACTGTATCTTATTGATGTAGTCTCTCTGTTGTGCCGAGAGCCCTGTTTGCAGTATTAAACGCCCAAGGCCAACAATGCCGTTGATAGGTGTACGGATTTCATGACTCATGTTGGCAAGGAACACGCTTTTGGCGCAATTAGCGTTGTCTGCCTCCTGCTTTGCCAAAATGAGGGTGGTCTCCATTTCTCTGCTTTGAGTTATATCCTCTCCGGCCCCCATTATTGACGTGATATTTCTATGCTCATCGTAAAGTGGTGTTACATGCCATAAAATGAGTAGTTTCCTGCCATCCTTTGCAAGAACATTGTTCTCATATAACTCAAAAGATACCTTGCCTGCTAAGAAATCATTAAAAGAGCTTCTGTCAGCTTCACGATTATGCGCAGGTATACAGAGATCAAACCAGTCCTTACCCAACATTTCACTTTCGTGGTACCCAAGGAGATCACATCCCCTTTTGTTAATGAGTTCGATTATATGGTCCGAATTCACGATTACTATCATAACACCTGCCACATCAAGGTATCTCTGTGCGGCTTCCTTTTCCCTTCTTAAGGCATCCTCCGTTTTCTTTCTGTCGGTGATGTCCCAAATTATACCAAGCATACCAACAATGACATCATTGTCATCATGGACGGGGGTCAGTACCGCATGGATTGCACTTTCCATCCCATTACTTACATAAGGCTCATCAAAACTCTCTGTAGCCCCTGATTCCATGATACGGATATCGTTTCTGCGGAATTGTTCTGCCAGGTGACTGGGGAAGAAGTCAAAGGCTGTCTTGCCTATCATATCGGAAGGTTTTAGATTAAATTCCGCTGCAAAAGCTCGATTAACGGCTACGTAAACGGAATCCTTGTTTTTATAAAACACCTTCTGCGGGATATTGTTCAGGAGCAGCCGGTATTTCTCTTCGCTTTGGGTAAATCGTTTTTCAGTAGAGCCTCTTGCAAAAAGAAAATAGAAGAACTTTAAAAACATCTACTTTACTACTTTCAAAAGGTCTATTGTGTATTTATTAACGCAAAAAATACTCAA
>PEAB01000137.1 GCA_002753395.1 Nitrospirae bacterium MYbinv3
ACGCGCAAACGGAATATAGCTACCAAGACCATGTATATAAAGAGTGAGGGGACTAGTAACGTGGCGCCTTCTCAGGGCACCCCAACTATTAACGTCCGAAACGTACCCCCTTCTACCTCTACAGTACCACAACCCGCCGAGCCTGTCAAGGGGGAAGGGGATGGAGATAGCTACGCCCTGCCGGACAAGCCCCGCCGGTTCCTGGAAAGGCCGGAGGAAAGAGAGGCTATTGCACAATCGCTCAAAGACAAGGCGATTCCTTTTCGGTCACTTGAGCTGACGCCGGAGAACTGGAGGCAAGAGTTTGGTGATAGCTTAACCGTTGACACGCCCATCGGCCAAGTAAAGATGGGGAACTTTCAATATGATAAGCTATTAGCTAAAGGTAGAAGTAAGGACTTTGGCCTGATAAAACCCACCCTGACTGAACCATTATATGTAGGCGAAAAGGAAAGCCCTAAAGAAGACGCTGAAAGAAACACAAAATACATATTCATAAAGACCTTTCTTGATAAGGATAAACAGATTAATTTCATGTCTGTAACTATCCAAAAAGATGGGCAAGAGATTGTTATAAGCTCACACAAAAGAGGATTGGATAGCGTTATAAATGAAATCAAGGGGAGTAAGACGCTATACGTATCCCTCGCCAACGCCAAGGCAGCCGACTCTGCCCCGCTGGAGCGTCCTACCATTACAGGCGGGCCCCTTGATACCTCTAGTGTAGAACAACCCGATGCCTCTGTCAAGGGGCCAACCTTCCTCGGCCGGCCAGTTAAACCGCAGGGTGAGAGCTATAGCATCCCTGCTTATCACGGGACATGGAGAGAGTGGGAAGGTGGAAGGCCATCAACTGACTTTATCAATACGGGAGAAGGGGGACAAAGCCGAGGGTGGGGATTATACTTTACTAGCATTAAAGATATTGCAAAAGACTACGCTGAGAATATAACATTTTCTAAACCAGACAGCAATATAAAAAAACGTGTTATTTATAAATTAACATTGCACAATGGCAAGACTCCTAACCAATATGACTACATGAGATGGGATGAAGCGCCAACAGTTTCTCAAATAAACAAGATTAATGCTCAAGCAATAAAAGAATTTGGTAAGGAAATCCCGACTCTATCTTTGCATACAAAACAACTTCCTTGGGCAGAAGACGTGCCAGAAGCACAAAATCTAAAAAGAGAGATGATTGACTTTCAAAAAACACAAAGTTCTCTTTCCCCCGATGTTATTCAAGCAAGAAAAGAAGAGTTTTACGATAAAGCTAATCAGATATACAATGCAATAGGCAGGAAACTTATAAAGTCATCAGTAGATAATGACTTTGCTTTATATGCTAGATTAAACGATGTGATAAGTATCACGCAAGACATGGTAAATAACATTGAAAATGATATTCCAATCCCTAAGTTTAAGGCTAAAAGCTCAGGTGAAGACATTTACGAATATCTTGAAAACAAGCTTGGTTCAGACAAAGCAGCATCATTGTTTCTACTTAAAGCAGGTATTGATGGTAATAAATATCCTGCTGGTAGTGGATTTAATTATGTAGTCTTTGACCCAAGCCATATTAAGATTGAAGACATGGACTCCTACGCCCTAAGCGACAACCCCCGCCGGTTCTTGGGTAAGCCTGTGAAAAGCGAGCGTGACCTCGCCAAGGCCAGCGACGGCTCCGTGGACTTCGGCCGCATCGACGACAACGTTGCAAAACAGCTTAAGCGTCTGGCAGCACCTATTCGGCTGGAGAGAGGCAATGATGGCTATGGTGAAATACACATAGAGCTAAGGCATGGGCAGGAAATACTAAGAGCTGGATATCCTAACGTCAGAGCCTTTGTTGAAGATGTAACGAAAAACTTTACACAGATACGAGATAATGGGAACAGACTTGATCGGCTAACGTTACTTTTGGGCATGAAAGTAACGTTAGCCGAAAGTAAGTTTACTTTCCTCCAAGGATTACCTCCCTATCACACACAGCCTTGAACGGTTTGAACGGGAAATGATTGTATCACTACCGTGGGGATAAAGTCAACACCCTGAAGTAGGATATGTCATAATTCCTTGCCCATTTGGTTCTCCATTCTTGAACTCTCCTGCATACTTCCTACCATCAGACCAAGTCATAGTCCCTTGTCCATGGGGCAAGTCATTATTCCATCCCCCTACGTATTTCCTATTTCCATCACTTGCCGGTTCTATCTGTTGCCTACGCTATACCATGTTACTCACCTTTGTCTCTTTCTGTTCATCCGCCATGTTCTGTCCAGTCGCCCCCTTAGTCTGTCATCGTTTGATGTGTTAGCACCCTAGTCACACTATAAGCAAGCGCAGAAGAAAAAATCCAGCGAAGTTTTGTTCACATAATGTGAAGTGGAATTCACATATTGTCAAGGGGCTTATTTGATAGCTTCCCCTTGCATGTGATAGTATGCTCACATCTTTGCCGATTCCATGCCGGTTTGCTTATTTGATTGCTATTTGATTGAGGGGGTGCTTTTTGGGTGTGCTGCATCATACTGTGCTATGAGAAAAATCAACGGTCTACGTCGGAGAGGGGTGATAGCGTTTTGTCCGCATTCTTGCATCCACTGTTCGCAATATGCGAGCAGTTTTGATACCCTGCGACACCTACTGATACTCTGTGATACTTGTGGGATTGGCTTATCTGGCGGAGAGGGAGGGATTTGAACCCTCGGTGGGGATTAACCCACACACGATTTCCAGTCGTGCTCCTTAAGCCGCTCGGAAACCTCTCCATATAAACCTCATCAAGTCTATCAAAGATTGCAGTCTATTGTCAAATTCTTTTTACTTACGGGGTGCATAAGAAAGTCGTGGGGATTTTTGAATAGAATGGAGGGCTTTGCCCTCCCTCAGACCCACCCACAAGGGGACCAGTCCCCTTGACCCCATTAATTTTTATTGTCCCCCACGACTTTCTTATGCACCCCGTCTTACGTGACTAGCAGCTTTGTTAAATCACGATAGTGAATTCTGCGCCGCCGTCGATGTTTTTAACCGTGAGTCTTCCGGCCATGTTGTTTTCTATTATGGTTTTTGACATGTACAGGCCAATACCTGTCCCTTTTTCCTCGGATTTAGTTGTGAAGTAGGGTTCAAATATCTTGTCAAGGATGTCATCGGGGATACCTCCGGCGTTATCTTTTACGCTAATATATATCTTCCCATTGTTTTTTGCAAGTCTTATGGTAATCTTATCCTCGACGACCCCGCTTTGCAGTACATTCTGGCGTCGGCCAAGGATGGCATCTCGAGCGTTGTTTATCATATTTAGGATCACCTGTTTAAACTCGTTTGGATAGCCCGATGCTATGTACGTTTCAGAATTATCATTGTCTTCAATAGTGAGGGCAACATTGGCCTTGCTAAACAGCCCTTCAAACATGGACAGCATCTCTTCCAAGGATTTTCTCGCGTCAAAGTTAACTTTTAACTTGGAAGGTTTTAAGAAATCCCTAAAGACATCGATGGTTTTAGACATAAAATCGACTTGTTCCCAGATAATTTTAGTTATTCTATCGATGTATTGGGCATTTAAATCGCCGCATTCGTAAGCGTCACTCATATCAACGATGATTGCAGATATGGCATTTAAGGGTTGTCTCCATTGATGTGCTATCAAGGTTATCATCTCACCCATAGAGGCCATTTTAGATTGTTGTACTAGTAGCTGCTCGCTATCGAACCTTCTCTTCGTCTCCTGTTGCACCCTCAACTCGAGGTCCTGATTTAAGCGCTCTAGCTCTTTCGACTTTTCATACAACAGTTGTTGTGTGGCTTTAAGGTCAGTGATATCCTCCCCTGAGCTCAATGTGTTAATGATATCACCGTTTTCATCTTTAATAATAGTATTATGCCATATGATAATTCTTTCTTCACCCGATTTTGTTAAAACCTGATTCTCAACGTACTCTAACTCAGCGATCCCCCCCGATATGATCTGGAGGTATATCCTTTTTACGCTTTCACGAACTCTGTGGGGCAGGAAGTTATCAAACCAATCCTTTCCAATAATCTCTTCCTCTCTGTAACCTAAAACCTCACACCCTCTCTTATTAATCAAGGATACGTTTCCCTTTAGGTCCAGGATGACTATCATGACGCCTACGATCTCAAGGTATGTGCGGAATAGATCTCTCTCTTTCCTGAGACGTCTTTTTAACTTATCCAGATAATCAATCTTATCCTCTGCTAGTTTACGCTCTATGATCCCAGCCAGCGTGTTGGCAACAGAGGTCAAGAAGGTTTCCTCTAAATATGTCCTTACGTGTCCTTCATTTAGGTAGAGGTTTATAAGACCCAAGACCTTTTCCTTTGACTTTATAGGGACACAATAATGTCCGTGCTTGCCAATACCATCATAGTGTATTTCATGGGTATCATCTAACGCGGATTTGAATATTATCTTGCCGGTTAAAGCAGAATGTCCACACAGGCACCTCACTATGGGTAGACGTCTACAGGTCTTGAGTAACTGTGGATTAAACCCTCTGTGTGCCTTCATTACAAGCGTATCGGGTTTGTCTTTTTCTATAATGAAGATACAACCCGTAATCTTTGGTGAGAAACACGACAGACTGCCTAACATATCGAGGGTCTTTTCTAATTGCTCTGTTATTGAAATCGGCTCAATCGATAGCTTTAAGATTGAATTTACTACATTCTGAATCATATAGTTATTAGCTATTTTTTCCTCCGCCTCTTTCCGCATGATTATCCCTGCTATTGTGTTTGCAATGCTTTTCAGAAAATCCTCTTCATCGTAATTGAGCTTATAGCTGGCATTGATAAAGATGTGTATTACTCCAAGCAATCTATCATTAGAAGCAATAGCGATACAGTAATTTGTGTATGGTCGAATTTCCATAAATCGAGTACAAATCTGGGCATAATCACATTTTGATGAATGTATGATATCTTGTTTAGATTCAGACCTGCCAAACTGACACTTATCAAAAGGAATAGCCTGAAACCTGCTTATCTGATATTCGCTAAGATTGTGGTATGCCATGAGTCTTAACATATCCGAGTTTTCTTCGCAAAGATATATAGCCCCACTCGACTGTAAGGAGATCCACGATATAGACATTACAAGATGTAATATCTGTTCGAGCTGATCCTTAAGCGTTATAGACAGCAGTGAAACCTTTAAAATAGAATTTATGATCTCCTGTCTTTGCTCTACGGCTCGTCTATCGATTATTTCATTTCTTAGCTCGTAGTTTGTTTTTTCTAAAGATTCCTGTTTTTCTCGTAAAGATCTGATGAGGTGCTGCCGCTCAAACCCTCTATCTATAGCAAGTCCTAGTTCTTCTATTCCAATAGGCTTACTTAAATAGTTGATCGCCCCTAACCTCATTGCTTCTACAGCGGTATCGATATCCCCATGTCCCGTGATAACGATACATTGCAGATCAGAATGTAGAGCTAATGCCTGCCTCATCAGTTCTATACCGTCCATGCCAGGCATCTTGATATCTGTGACAAGGACGTCTATTATATCTGATTTCAATATCTCAAGAGCACCATCTGCTGAGTTTGCCGTATAGATTTTAGGATAAACAGAGTCAAGCTGCCATTGGATAAACTCAACGATCTTGACCTCATCATCAACAATTAGTATCTTTTTCTCTTCCATCATTATATATCCCCTACTGAGCTAAAACATACCATGTTCCCAAACTCCCTCTTAACACCCTCCCCCCTTA
>PEAB01000138.1 GCA_002753395.1 Nitrospirae bacterium MYbinv3
TATTTGCAGGCAAGCAGCCACAACCACAGTCGCTTATGGTATCGGCATACAAGAAAGCCGAAAGCGTAAAGCCGGCACAAGAGAAACTAGGGTTTTAGTTGGGTTCTCCCTTGCAAGCATGATTTATTATGCGTGAAAGAATCGGCTGATCTGACGGATAACGTAGAATCCTTGACGTCAATTTCTCAAACCGAATATTGCCGTTACGTCTCCAGGCATAAAGAGTTGAATCTGATATCTTAAGTAATTTCCTGACCTCGCCTGACGTTAAATATTCTATCGACATTTCAATAACTCCTTAAGCAACTTTAGCCCTTTTCTTCGGCATGGTTCATAATCCAGTTGACAATGTTTAAAAAATGCATGACAAATTCCTCTCCAAACGGTATAGTAACAATATGGTGTGGTCATATCATTCAAGAATAACAGCAATACATATTGTACTAATTCTAAAACACATGAGCCTCTTGCAAAATACAGATTATGTAAAATATTGTAAGAAGTCATATCTTGTAACTCCCTTATAATAAACGGCATTTATTTGGTATGATAATTGCTTGAACGTCATATTTGCAAGAGGCTCACATTAATTTTATTTATTCGCTCTCATTTCTGTTGCTATTCCTTGCTTTATGTTATCATCTTAAAAGTATTTCGTTGAGATACACATTTTTTAAGAGAGGAATTGATATGAAACATACGAAAAGGAAAGATTTAACAATAGACATAAGAGTAAATATGATGTTGCAAGCAATATTAACACAAGGAATGTATGGTGCTATGACAAATTTGGCAAGAAGATACAAAGTATCACGCACCTTTGTGTATCAATTACTATGGTCGGCTGAGTTATTATTCCATCTGTATCTACTGCAGCCATCGACAACAGAGAAGAACAAAGAATTAGAGAGAATCGAGATTGACAAGCAAATTTTATTATTGAGATTAGAGGGTAAATGTCCAATTCAATCAATTTCCAATATCTTAAAGTACAAAGGTTATGGCAATTGTTCAGAAGGGTATATAAGTGAGCGATTGAAATATTATGGAAAGAAGTTATCCGATACATTGCAAGGAGAAGCAGCACAGTTTCTATTTTATTTATCGGATGAGATATTCGCAGGTTCTAAACCAATATTAATAACAGTGGATGCAAATAGTACAGCAATTTTACGGATTGAGATTGCAGAAAACAGAAGGTCTGAAAGTTGGAAAAATCATTGGATAGAAATAGAAAAAAACTATTTTTACACACTTGGATTGGTAAGTGATAGAGGAAAAGGTTTGCGAGAAGGATTTAGAGAATTTAATCCTAATAAACCGTATCAACCAGATATTTTTCATGAATTTAGAGAATTAACAAGAACAATTCTGTTTAAATTTGAAAAAGCAGCGTACAAAGCAATCGGATATGAAATCAAATGTTATAAACTTTTGGAATCTGCCAGGAGTGATGAGGTTATAGATAGGCGTATAGATGCATATTTAAAAGCATCAAAAGATGCCAATGATGCAATAGAGATATATGATACACACTTTTATTTGCTCAACTACATTATGAAGAATTTAGAAATATTTAGTGAGTTTGGAATTCCAAATAATCCAAAACATGTAAAGCAAGAAATACAGACTGCATTTGAGTTAATGAAGAGTATGTCTCATCCAGCAATATGTAAACTTATAGATCAAATATTAAATAGGCTTGATGAGACCATTCAGTATTTTAACATAGCGGAAGAGGTTTACACTAAATTATACACTAAAGTTGGCGATATAGAAGCGCTAAAAGCCATCTGTATGTCATGGCAGTTTAACAACAAAATATATAAGGCAAAGACAGCCAAAGAGAAAGATTTTTACACAGAAGAAGCATTTTTTTGGCTGTCATATGCCGAAGGTTTATTGGGATATGATATCACAGACCTTGAACAATATGTATTTGGCGAATTGGATACAATAATACGTTCCTCGTCATTAGTAGAAACAGTTAATTCATTTATTCGCCCATTTTTAGATGCTTCAAGAGGACAGATTACACAAGAAACGCTTAATTTGATAATGTTTTATCATAGTCATAGAAAATACACAGGAGGAAAGCGAAAAGGTAAAGCACCGATTGAAATACTGACGAATAGTAATTTAGAAAAACACTGGGTTGATTTAATACTCAAATAATACTTATTTCATTTGATTTGGTATTTATATCTATCTTATCAGGTGCTGCTAGCATTATGCCGTTTTCTTGAACTGTTAGCTACTTTTTAGCCTTTATGAACCATGCCCTTTTTGCGGTAGCGGCTCTTGAGATAGTGTGATAAGGGGGTGCTGAAGGGGTTGCCACAAGATGATATGAACTCCCCGTTTTAGATAGCACTCTGCTTTTATTCTACCTATATGGAGTGTTATCCAGTTGATATCCCTTACCGATAATAGGCATAAATAAAACATCCAAATGACGGTTGCGCCTCATTAGCGAACATGAGAGGGGTATCAATAATCTCACCGCAGCACTGTTCGGGCTACCTTCCTCTAATGGAATGAAGCCTCCTGTAGTAAAAAAAGGCATATGTTGAATAAGAATTATACACTGGCATCATCCTCATTCTGTTACCAGCTAAACAGACCTGCCTGCTCGTGGTAGATTCGCCGTACATAGCGACCGACACCCCATCCCACCCTATAACACCTCATCTCCTCTCCCCCGCCAACGCCACTTCCACCAAATCCCACCCGCCACTTTGAAAAAAAGTTAATTGCCTTTCAATCTCAAACAAGTTACAATAGAGTTCGTTTTGATATGTGGTATCCTTACTGGCATGGACACTCATTATCAGAAGGAATCATTCAGTTAGACTGTGATAATATCTTATATTATAGAGGGTTACTATATGGGAAACGTTTGTAAATGTTGTATTTGCTCTTGTTTTATCGATGTCTCTATATGCTCCAATGGGCGGGGAATATGTTGATCCATAACATGCTCGATGTAGTGTATATTTTAACAAATAAATCGGTATTTACAGGAGAATTTATCGAATAAACACACATTTCTATCAAAATATTGGCTAATATCCCAATATTATAGCAGTTTAACTGTAATGACAAGGGCAACATGCTCAAACTGTGGCTACACAATCTGTTACATCAATATATATTGGCAGGGGAAGGCATATAGGTTCAGGAGAGATAGAGATGGTGGGCAACTGGACTACAGAAGAGCGGATCGACAGTTAACAATAATACAGTCTGCCATTGATAATAAGACGTTCAATCCAGATGACTTCATAGCAACCAAGGTGAAGGAACGCCTTATGGAGAACAAGTTAAATGACTGGCTAGATCAGAAAACAGAGGAAGAACAGGCTGATGAACTATCACCAGATACCATAAGGCACTACCAATCATATGCAAAGAGCCACTACATACCGTTCTTCAAGGGTTTGGATGTGAAGGAAGTAGAGTTTTCTCACATAGAGAACTTCAAGGATAAACTACCTAAACGTCTCAAGATAAAAACAAGAAGGAACATCCTCAATGCCCTCCATTCCTTCTTTGCTTGGTTACGACGCAAGGGAATTATAAAAGAAGTGCCAAATTTCCCGGAGATTAGAGGCAATGACGCCAAAATGAGGACATCTATCGACATTGATCAGCAGAAAGAGGCGTTAAAGAGGTTACCCAAGCATAATAGGGATATCTTCGCTTTTGCCTTCGAAACTGGCTTAAGAGGTGGGGAACTTTGTGCTCTGAAGGTTAAAGATGTTGATTTAAACAGGAAAACCATCTTAGTCCAACGCTCATTCAGTAGACATAAACTCAGGGAAACCACGAAGACACATAAGAAACATTACATGCCGTTATCCGATACGGCCCTAGAGATTGTACAGAGGAACGTAAAAGATAAAACCCCCGATGCCTTCCTGTTCATAAACAAGAGGACCAAGACTTTTTACACCGCAGACAACTTGTGGCGTAACTGGCGTGAGCATTCGGGGCTTGATGTCTCTTTCTATGAGGCTTCGAGACATTCCTTTATTACGCAGCTAGTCGAGGACAATGCAAACCCATTTATAGCAAAGGAACTCGCCCGACACACCGATATTCGAACCACTCAGAAATACTATCACGCCACCTCTAGTAAGTTACGCGATGTGGTTAACCGACGGGGGAAAATCGTACCTATTGAGGGTGGAAAAACCTCGGCTACGGATGGGGATTAATTAGGTGGTCCAGAAGCAGTCTGGAATGAATCTGGAATGAGATTTCACGGTAGATGCTTGAGCAAGACCCAATCAAATCAACGGTTTATAAAATGCCGAAGGGGGGACTCGAACCCCCACGAGGCAACCCCCACAAGACCCTGAACCTTGCGTGTCTACCAATTCCACCACTTCGGCTTCACTACACGTCGTCTATCTGCCTACCCTCCTATTGTATCATACAGTATCGCCTGGTGTCAATAGGTCGAATTCTGAAGCGTAATCATTTGAGCTGGTTGCAGAAATGCCAGACCACATACCACATCCTTCCTTCTTGCCTGCCGTTGGTCCTTAAGCAATTGTGTATTTAAACACAGGATATAACGACGCTCACCTTCGACCTTCACTTCCCGATACCAAGTAGTGGTGTTTAGTTTCTCAAAGCCAGGCAACTCACTTGCCTCCTTCTCAAAGTATTCTATATCCAGGTGGCAGAAGGTATTGAAGTCAATACCCGAAATACCTTCGATTTGATTTTTGTCCATTGCCGAGATGTATTTTATCTGTGCTCTCTCAATATGAACGAGGTTTTCCTCGGATACCATACCTCGATCAAATATCAAGGTCGCAGCGGCAGTCTTGAATCTTTATCTGAGATTTTCTATCAGCCAGGTTATCGTCTTTGAATCAGAGGTGCCCCCAGGCAATACCTCCCAGTAAAACGGAAGCCCGTCTCGGTTTACCACTATCGCCAAGACCACATGGTTGAAATAACCCTCCTTGCAATACCCCAACTTCATAAGCACACAATGAGACCCGGTAAAGGTCGTGCTTGACAGATCATAGAAGACATATTGGCATTATCTTTGTTCATTTTTTCAAACAAATGGCTACTAATCGCTTCTTTGTGTTCCTCTATTACAGCCAGTTCTCGAAAAACACGAGAAACATTGACATGATCACTATCGACATTAAGTATCCATCGTAACGCTGTGCCACAAAACCACTGTGGTGTCTGCGACTTAGCCCCAGGGTCAATACAACGGTTTATCGCAAGTATTCTGGCTATCGTTTCAATCCCAAGATTCCTTTTGCCATTATGCTGAAACACTTCATCCAGCTTCCATTCATCCCATACGGCATTTACAACAGCAACATCAAGATATGCATAATGGTTTGTAACAACAATATTCTCAACAGTAGTCATAAAAAAGTCCCGCTTTTTTATCGTTTTCAATATATCCCGCCATTTCCCTGCCCCTTCATCGGATAGTTTCCCAAGTTTAACCACTATTTGCTTTCGGTTTTTGCCGGCATTACGATAAAGAACGGAGCATAAATGTTTAGAACATTAGGGTTAAGAATAATGGGGTCAAGGGGACTTCTTCGTGGCTGGGGCGCCTCGCCCCTCCCCTTGCGGGGGAGGTCTGAGGAGGGGGCGGAGGGGGTGAGGCACCCCAGCCACAAAACGCCCTCCTTCTTTTCTTCTGTTGTT
>PEAB01000139.1 GCA_002753395.1 Nitrospirae bacterium MYbinv3
AGCCGTCTTGTTGCTAACCGCATCTTCCGATGTTAGACTCCTTGCCGATGGGCTAGTAAAGACAAAAGATTCACAAGAGAAGTTGTACGATAGCTTCAATAGCCTGCTTAATGAAGCAGAAAACAGAACGATGCTTGATACCCAATTGTTGGAACGGGAAAAGAAAACAATTAAAGAGCTCGAAGCTGTAATAGAAAGGATCTTGACCGGCCTCACTACACAAACCGATCTGTTTACAGTTCGTACAACGGAGGAACTGAATCGATTCATTAAAGATCTATCCTCTGGTCTATCAACGTCTGTCAGCGGCCTTATAAACTCATTAGAACTGAACACAACCGAGATAAACAATAAGTATCAGCTTTCCATCAAGGAAATAACCAACAGCATGACAACAACTACAATTAGTTTGGACAAACAAAATACAAAATTATCCGAGTGGACAAGTCGTATTAGTGAATATATAAGCAAGCTCTCTACCCATAGTACAATAACGCAGGACGGTTTTAAGAGCTTAATAAGCCGCATAAGCAACGCTATCGAAAAACAGGCTTATACGCTTGAAAACAGCGATAAAGCTGTTAGCTTAATAAAGGACTCAGCTGTTTTGTTGACAAATGCCTCTACCGATGTTAAACTCTTGACGGATGGGTTAGTTAGAACCAAAGACTCGCAAGAGAAGTTATACATAAGTTTCAACAACCTGATTAAGGAGATAGAAAGCAGAAAGGTACATAACATACAACTGCTGGAGAGAGAAAAGGTTGCGTTTAAAGAGCTCGAAGGTATTATAGAGAGGATTCTCACAAACCTTGTTAAACAAACCGATGAGTTTACAGTTCGCACGACTGAGGATCTAAATAAGTTCATAAATGACATTGCCTATGGTCTATCAGGCTCCGTCAGTGGACTCAGAGGGGTCGTTAGCGTACAAACTGAATTGGTTGACGAGATATCCTCTACGTTAGTTAAGCTCAACGATAAGTTGAAGAGCTAAGAAAACTCTATTCGCTCGCTGCTCTTAATAATGTCAATGGTAGATATAGAAACCCTTGAAAAATCAGTCAGCTTAATTGGACAATCAGGGTTAAGTTTTGATACTTCAGAGCTTGAAAAGATAGAGAAGATAAATGAAGGATTCATCACTACCACTGCAATAAAACCTCCTGTGCACTACAGGTCTGAGCTTAGAAAGATAAAGAACAAGATCAATGCCTCGCTGGCAAAATACGATCATATGCCTGAACTCACACAACGAGAGCTTAGAATCCTGGCATATGATCACGATCTGCCTGTCAACAATAAGTCTATATATAAAAAACTACTAGAGGAAATAAGAACCGCTAATGTTAGTTCCTCCCTGATCTATAGAAATCTGCTCTTTGTGTATTTCAAGAAATACAAGTATTTTATTGAGAATCAAGACATCTTTAACCTTCTGAGGGATTTATGGCTATTATGGGGTAAAAACTCAATACATGCCAATGATCTCTCCGATATAGTTGAGGCAGAGGATAAATATTTTTCCACCTATGCGCCAACAAAGATTGCTAAGTGCATCTTAGACTCCAAGGAAATAGATAGCCGTCAGTCAATTGACGCCCTTCTCTCTAAACATCATTTATTACTAGGCACCGACGATTTATTGGCTGAGACATACACGTGTGTTATTAACCTATGTCTAAATGGATTTAGAAACAGACTTTATATCAACGTCTTACTTTATGAAATACTACCTGGCAATTTTGTTGATGAGGCACAAACACAACATATCGTATCCGAGCTAATACGCCTGTTAGACTCCGACGTCGATTGCAGGCACATAGAAGGAAAGAATATAGAGAGGTATTTCTTAAAACATGATAGATTTGGTGACCCCCGCAAGATCCGCAATATAGACAACTGGAACGGCATCAAAGCACAATCAGTCAGGATCTTTAAGAGTTGGCTGGCTGAGGACGATATAACGTTTTTTTTCAAATTCTTATCAGATGATGGCAGCGATAGCTATGGCAGGTGGGCGTTATGGCTAAACCTTACCGATTCTATAATAAACAGTCGCATCTTTATCTCTAAATACCACTATAACAACCGCAGAGAGGTCATCAAACAGGCAAAGGGAGACGGCAAAGACTTCTCGTTTTTATATTGTAACAGCGGTAGTCTGAATTCTAGCTGTATAGTCATTGACCTTGATAATCTATACGCCATAGAATTTACCGAACCAGATACCGCCCTGTATCTTTACAAGAAAAATACATTTAATATTGACCTGACACAAGACGAATTGAACATAACAGACATTAAAAAAATAGAAACTCCAGCGGCAACTAAAGACAGTAAAATCCTTCAGTTTTACTACACGAATTATAACTCTCTTCGCTTCCACCATAATGACAACTGGCAGTATCTCGTAGAAAAATACCTGGCCTTTTACAATATAAGAACAAAAGAAAGAAGGGGAATCTCCCACCCTCAGACCTAATGCTGTTGATAGTGCACCCGGGGTGCATAAGGAAAACATGGGGAGTTATGATTATTTACGGGGTCAAGGGGACGAGTTCCCTTGTGGGTGGGGTCTGAGGGATGGCAAAGCCCTCCATTCTATTTTAAAAACCCACTAAATTCTTTTGCACCCGTGCACCCGTAGATTATTGATTTAATGGGCTGCGCTGTATTATCTTATAGTTTATGGAAACAAATGACATATTGAATGCTTTTAAGGGCAAGAGGATTTTGATAGTGGGTGATATCATCTTGGACCACTTTGTATGGGGACGGGTGGAGAGGATATCGCCTGAGGCTCCGGTGCCTGTGGTTGAGGTACAGCGGGAGAGTTATCTGCTTGGCGGGGCAGGTAATGTGGCAAACAACATTATCTCCCTTGGGGGCAGCGCCGCCATCGTCGGAGTTATAGGAAAGGATCATCAGGGGCAAATCATCTCAGAGCTTCTCAGAGAAAAAGGGATAGATGCAAGCGGCGTCTTTTATGACACGCGGCCAACCACCATTAAGACTCGAGTAATTGCACATCACCAGCAGGTGGTCAGATTTGATAGGGAAGACACTCGGCACATTGAAAGCAACATGTTAAGGGGTATAGGCGACTTCATAGGAAAGGGCATTGGTCGCTATGATGGAGTGATTATCTCTGATTACAAGAAAGGGATAATCACTCCACGGTTGATACAGATAATTCTTGGCCATACCACACAGGGAGGGGTTTTTGTGTGTGTAGACCCCAAGGTGGGCCACTTTCATTACTACAAGGGTGTCTCGCTCATTACACCAAACTTGAAGGAGGCTCAAGAAGGCTCCGGCATAGCCATCAAGGATGTAAAGAGCCTCGAAAGAGCCGGTTTGAGTCTTCTTAAGAACCTGCACACAAATGGAATACTAATTACACGTGGAGATGAGGGCATGAGTCTGTTTTTATCAGGTGGTGGTATCCATCACCTGCCCACAGTGGCAAAAAAGGTGTTTGACGTAACAGGGGCAGGTGATACGGTAATAGCTACTTTCACACTGGCGCACGTGTCCGGAGCCTCGATGGTGCAGGCCGCCATACTGTCTAACCACGCCGCCGGTATAGTTGTGGGTATGGTTGGCACTGCAATCACCACTACAGAGGAGATCAAAAAGTCGATGACAATCACATAGTGTGTCTTACCCATATGTGTCCGATGGGCTATTTGACTAGGCTACTCAACGACACTCAGCGCAAGCAGCAATTGGACGATTTTAGCGTTACTTCTTTTTACCGCGCCGGGATGACTTCCCATTAGGCATGTAGGGTTCTTGTTCTTCAGCAACCTTTAAGTGGTCACTGATTGTGGGACTTATCAGTTGCCGTTCCCTACGTTCGCTAAGGTGTGAGGTCTTTTTTTTTTCGTCCATAGCTATAAAGGCTATCTCTATCAGCTTCCTGACCGCCTCTGCCCGCGACGACAACCTGTGAGAAAACCTAAAGTCTTCTATCCTTGCTAACTGCGATTTAGAGGTAAAAAACACTATCTTTTCATCTTTGTTCTCTACATCTTCTTCCATAAACACCTCCTTATATAATACTTACAAATATTACACACAAGACATACATTATACACTTGACAAACTGTATACTGTTTGTGTATCATATTAACATTATATAAATAACTATGTCAAAGGAGGCAACATTGAACGAGTTTAACAGAAACGATTTTGATACGATCAACGGGCGTAGTACAATGGCTGACGAGTTGGATAAGATCAAGGCGATGCTAACGTTCATGGCTGATACCACTGATTTACTTTTAACGTCAACGATGCGCGAAAGACAGCAACCCATGAAAGATACACCCTATGGGATGCACCTGCTATTCATGGAACTGATATCTAAATTGGACAAGGCATGTAAGACAACAGACAACTAATACCTTAGCCTCTATAAGACAAGGCTTGATATTATTATTTTTGTTACATCAGTTGTGCCACGGTGAGGGAGTCTGTTCAGTCCTTACACTCTACGATACCTTTGCCAGTGACCTTGGCGTTGTATAGGGCTACATGTGTGCGCGTCAGAAGGTCATCCAGAGTGTCATGCTCCTTCAACGTGGCGATACCAATGGAGAGCGTGGTGCAGAGTTTCTTCTCCGTAAACCGTTTTGTTGTTAGAGATTCGTTAAACCGGTTAATGACTATCTCTGCTTTATCCATCGGGGTGTTGGGCATGAAGAGGATAAATTCATCTGTGCCGTAGCGTCCTAATACGTCAATGCCGCGTATGCAGGCTTTAAGCTCATTTGCCAGTTCATTGTAGAGCCTCTTGGCTACGTCCAAACCGTAGACGTTTAATACGTTCTTGAAGTTATTCATATCCATTAAGACTACACTGAGTGGTATCTTATGGCGGCGGCTCTTATCAAACTCATCGTGTAGCTTTTGGTGGAAGCAGTGATAATATATAAGGCCGGTCGAAGGGTCAAGATCTCTGAGTTCGTTAAGCAAGACAGTGACACGCTCTATCCTCAATGCCTCGGAGATCAGCCTCGCTATCGCAATAAGAAAGTCCTTTAACTCCTGTGTGACCTCTATAGCCCTGTCAAAATAAACGGCAATAAATCCAACACTCCGGCTTTCAACCGCTATTCGCACCGCTATTGCCATCTCGTAATCTTCCTCTAAAAGCAGGTCCTTATAGTCTTCTATATCACTCTTACGTGTAACGACAACGATAGACTCCTTGAAAAAAACCCTTCCTACAACGCCAGTGCCGATACCGCGCTTGTATGAAGTGCTATAGTGTGCGGAGATGTTATACCGGTTGATTATTCTAAGATAATCATCTTCAATGTTTTTCATCACTACAACGCCATGATTTATACCTATAGAGTCCTTCATGGCAAATAGCATCTCATGTATTGTGTGGGTAGAACTCTCTTGCTTAATCATTAAACCAATAGCGCTACAAACTTCCCTATACAACACTTCCGTCATCATATACCCGCTCCTGTTTTAAGTTCTTTATCTATTATACAACAAACTCAAATTAAATTAAAGGGGTAAAAAAGAAGGGGTGCATAAGAATTTCATGGGGGACAATAAAAATTAATGGGGTCAAGCAACCGTGATGTCAAGAGAAAAATTATTCATTAATAACCTGCATTTAAAATCCTATTAATCAACAGTCTATGCATACTGCGATAATAAATTGTCT
>PEAB01000140.1 GCA_002753395.1 Nitrospirae bacterium MYbinv3
AAATGGGGTAAAGGGGATTGGTCCCCTTGTGGGTGGGTCTAAGGGATAATGCTGTTGACTTAAGCATTATTGATGTATAGCAAGAAACATCTTTAGCAGCCACGCCTGACATTTACGGGGTAAAGGGGACGAGTCCACTTGTGGGAGGGTCTAGGGAGGGCAAAGCCCTACCTTCTTAACACACTTATGGGTGAACTATTACAAAAATACGACTTTCTTATGCGCCCAAAGGGGGTGACTTATTTTTACTTTGTATTTTCCTTTAGTTTTTGTTAGAATTAGTTATGTCGATACTAAAGATAAAGACCTACCCAGCGAGGGTACTAAAGGAAACGGCCAAGGCTGTCAAGTCCGTTGATGGGCGGTTACAAGAGCTTATCGCAAACATGAGCGAGACAATGTACTACGCAAACGGTGTGGGATTGGCTGCGCCGCAGGTTGGAGTCTCTAAGCGCCTTATTATTGTTGACACGTCCTATAGGGAAGAGGGCGGCAGCAACCTTATAGTCGTCGTAAACCCTGAGATCGTCTACCAAGAGGGTGATGTAACAGCTATAGAGGGGTGTCTCAGCCTTCCAAGATTCACTATCAACATCAACCGCTCAGCGCGCGTCTATATCAAAGGGCTTAACGCTGATGGCAACCCGCTGGAGATCGAGGCAACAGGACTTTTTGGCAGAGCGCTGCAACATGAGATAGACCACCTAAACGGCGTCTTGCTTATTGACAGACTGACTTCATTGGAAAAGCAGAATATAAGCTATAGCCTTCAAAAAATCCAGCGATGAGGATAGTTTTTTTGGGCACGCCGGAGTTTAGCGTCCCGTCGTTGGAGGCCATTGTTGGCGCTGATCCTGTACAAGGATGTCACGAGGTGCTGGCCGTGATAACTCAACCAGAGAGCAGACGCAAGCGCAGGGGAAGACATGAGCCCTCACCGGTTAAACTGGCTGCTCAGAAGGCAAACCTGCATGTTATAGAACCGGAGAACATTCGCCAGCATGACGTCATCGAGACAATCAGACAGTTGAGACCTGACGCAGCCGTGGTAGTGGCCTACGGGGAGCTACTTCCGCGGGGATTATTGGCTATCCCAGAGAAAGGCTGTATAAACATCCACCCGTCGCTCTTACCACGCTACCGAGGCGCTGCACCCATCCAATGGGCAATCATCAACGGTGATACCATCACTGGCGTATGTACGATGCTCTTAGATGAGGGGCTTGACACCGGCCCAGTCTTTTTGAGCGTCGAGGAACCAATACACGAAGACGACACAGCAGCTACCCTCGGTAAGAGACTATCTAATATCGGGGCTAACCTGCTATTGCTTACCTTGAGGGCAATCGAACATGATGGATTAACGCCGCATGGCCAGAAGGGAGTTCCAAGCACAGCCAGACCCTTGAAAAAGAAGGATGGCCACATAAACTGGCAATTACCGGCAAGAGACATCGTAAACCTCATCAGAGGGCTCCAGCCCTGGCCAGGTGCCTATACCAGCTTCAATGGCCAGCGGGTCAAGATACTAAAAGCCTCGGTTGTAAGTGAGGAGTCAGTCTCAGGGGCAGCAACAGTGGTCAGACAAGATGACGAAGGTCTGGTTGTGGCCACAGGCTCTGGTTTGTTGTCATTGGATGTCATCCAGCCGGAGGGGAAAAATCCAATGCAAGCCAGCGCCTTTATAAGGGGCAGGGTCCGTGGGAAGGAAATCACCCTTCATGTGGACTAAGTTCTATAAGTATCTGTTGAGACTTACAAGGGGTATGGTCCTAAAGGTTTTTTACCCGATGCTTATGCTATTAGGTGCATTTATAAAGAGTAAGAAGGAGGCTTTTCAGCTTTTTATAATAAAATTGAACAACAAACTCGTTATAAGAGAGGGTATTAAGACAAACAGGATACTATTGATACTCCCGCACTGTCTGCAGATTGACAAGTGCGAGATACGGATAACAAACAACATATACAACTGCAAGCGATGCGGTAGATGCAAGATGAAAGACCTTATAGGCATAGCCGAGGGTAAAAAACTCAACCTGTACGTTGCTACGGGGGGCAGCATGGCCCGTAAGATTGTCTATGAGCACCGCCCTAAGGCGGTGATTGCCGTGGCGTGTGAAAGAGACCTCAGCAGCGGCATTGTGGACTCGTATCCACTGCCAGTTCTAGGCATTCAAAATGAACGTCCATTTGGACCTTGCTTTAACACCACGGTAGATACATCAAGAGTTGAGGAGGCTATTAATATATTTTGTTGATAAGTCTCAGCTTTTCTTAGTGTCACAATAGCACAATACATAAAAAGGGCATATAAGAAAGTCGTGGGTTTTTTCAAAGAATGGGAGGCTCTGCCCACTGTCGCAGGGGTTCGCAATCCCTCCCCTCAGACCTAATGCTGTTGACTTAAGCATTATTGATGTATAGCAAGTAACATCTTTAGCAGCCACGCCTGACATTAACGGGGTCAAGGGGACGAGTCCCCTTGACCCCGTTAAACTCCACATGAATTTTATATGCACCCAAATTAGTTTTAAGTTGACAAAATGATTTTGAGTATGCTAAAAATAATAGCTATCGCAAAAACAGAAATTCAATAAGGAGGTAATAACTAGTGACAGCGACCAATAAAAAGAGGATGGCGATAATTGCAAGTAAGGGGACGTTAGATATGGCTTATCCGCCGTTAATACTGGCGTCAACCGCGGCCGCAATGGATGTGGAGGTACAGGTGTTTTTCACACTGTATGGAGTTGATATCGTAAACAAGAAAAAGTATCGTAACCTGCAAGTTTCACCGCTTGCCAATCCGGCAATGCCATCACCGGTGCCGTTTCCAAGCATACTTGGTGTCCTTCCTGGAATGACGCCTATGGCCACAATGATGATGAAAGGGATGATCAAGAAGATCAACTGGCCGAGTATCCCTGAGTTAGTAGACGCCTGCCGTGAGATAGGCGTAAAGATGATTGCCTGTACACCTACGTTAGAGATGACCGGCGTAAAGAAGGAAGACCTTATCGACGGGTGTGTTGTGGCTGGAGCAGCCGAGTTTTTAAACTTTGCGCTCGATGCAGATGTAAGTTTATTTGTGTAGATTGGCTTTATTGTTCTGAAAGGCAGAGGGTTGCTAATTAAGAACCTTCGTAACTGCCCTCTGCCAGATGGCATTTTTTTAACTAACACTGTTTTAAGTAAAACATGCTTAAAACATGTTTTTTCAAATAGTCCGCATTTATGGACTTAAAAGTAGTACCCATTAAGTAAGCTTGCCTTTGAGCGAGAATTAGTTGCTTAAGTTGGCCTTTAAGGTATATCAGTTTTGCGACCAGACAGACTTTGAAGGCTACAACAACTAACATATTCACACAGGAGGAATTGTTGTAGCTATGGGTAGAGTAAAAGAATTAATTAGGAAATTAAGGCGTTTCCAGCCTTATAAGGATAGAAATAGACCTCTGATTTTTTTTAGTATAGTGTTTGCGTTATTTCTTTCTATGACACACTTCTCGTTAGACCTTTCAAGGCCTGTTGTGGTTGTTAACCCAAGAAAGGTGTCCCCGCCTAAAGCAGTTCAGAGTAACACTCCTCAAATAGAAAAGATAAGGGGATTTATACAAAAGGGTGAAACCATGTATGACATTACTAGAAAATACGGTTTAAAGACTGGCGATCTGCTTAGTATCACCAAAGCTTCAAAGGACTTTCATGACTTAAGAGATTTAAGACCTGCGATGTCATACCATATAGTAGTTGACAGGAAAAACAACGACATATTGGAACTCAAATACGCAATAGACGACACATCATTCCTTGCAGTCTCAAAAAATACCGATAAAGATGATTTTAAAGCCCATATGATCTCTCTTACGTATGAAACAAAAATAGGATTGATATCCGGTGAGATCAAGTCAAACCTCATAGAATCAATCGGTACGGACAGGGAACACACCAACGTGGCATACGAGCTGGCTGATGTCTTTGCCTACGATATCGATTTTACAACCGATCTCAGAATGGCAGACAAATACCAGATCCTCATAGAAGAGCGTTTCAGGGACAACATATTTATTGGCTATGGCAAGATCCTTTATGCCCAATTCATAAACGACGGGGAAAAATATGAGGCATTTCGATATACATACGGTGACACAACGGAGTATTTCAGGGCTGACGGTAATTCAGTCAAGAAGGCTCTAATGCGAGCCCCTCTAAACTATCGTTACATAAGTTCGTTCTTCTCATTAAGCCGTATGCATCCGATACTAAAGATAGCCAGGCCACACCTTGGGGTTGACTACGTAGCCCCTGCTGGAACACCCGTATCGGCAGCCGGTGACGGCATTGTAGCAAAGGCTAAGTACAACGGTCAATACGGTAACAATGTGTGGATCAATCATCAAAACGGTTATGTGACATGTTACGGTCATTTATCTAGATACGCCAAGAACTTAAAGGTTGGTTCAAAGGTTGAAATGGGGCAGATAATAGGTTACGTTGGTTCAACTGGCCTTGCAACCGGACCTCATCTCGATTACAGAGTCAACTATGCAAACAAACCCATTAACCCGCTTGCAATGAAGTTACCGACCAGACCGATACCCGTAAATCACAAGAAAGCCTATACTACTTACGTAGCACAGATGAGATCAGAACTCAACAAATCCCTATTAGCCGCAAACATTAAATAACTACTTTATATCGTCCTCTCTTGATGTGAGGGGTTAGGGAATGGGGATGATGTTGTCCCCCTCCCTGTTTATTTCTTACCTCCAAATATTGCAAATATCCCATGCTTGTAGAAACAATCAGTTTCGTAATACCCAATTTCTTTCATTGCCTTGAGCTGATCATCCAAGGTATCTGGCTGGTTTTAACTCAGTGACTTGTAAAGAGCCGGTATATGCTCGTAGCTTGTTGGCATCCCCAGAGAGACTTGCCTGTGGTGGTTCCACTCCTTCCATAAGGTCATGTACCACTCCTCTATGGCAGCGCAAGGTGCAATAACCACGTCTATATTGAGGAAGTGGCCACCTATCTTTAAGCTGTTGTATATACTTGCAAAAAGGGACGCCTTTTCTGCCATATTGAGGTGGTGTATTGCCAATGACGAAACGACAAAGTCAAACTCTCTTGGCAATAAATCATCCTTGATTACCTCTTGAAAGGAGGCGTTTAAGAATTTGACGTTATTAAACTCCTTCATCCTTGTTCTGGCCTTTTCAAGCATGTCGTTTGAACCATCGGCAAGCGTGGCAGAGGCATTGTTGTCGATACTCAACAGCATGTGCGTAAGTATGCCATCTCCACAGCCGAGATCAAGGATAGCACGTGCCTTAGCAGCTTGGCTGTTGTAGCTAACTCCAATTATAAAATATCTGTAGTACGACATCATAACATTATACATCATTGAGCGCTGTACAATGAAATTGTCAGCATTATCAACATAGTTGCTGCTAAACTCTGGCTTAGACCAGTGTGAATCATTAAAATCGGCCATTAGTTACCTCCCATCTCTTAACCCTACAACGACACAATGTCTTGATTAGTTTTGAGTTTATTCTTGCTATGAGAGATATATGAACGGTAATTTCGAGCATAAATCCATCTTGTTATTTCAAGTGCCATTTGGGT
>PEAB01000141.1 GCA_002753395.1 Nitrospirae bacterium MYbinv3
CATGGAGACAGGGGGGATTGATGTTTACAAGGCTATAAAATCGGATGCCCTGATAGTAATAAATGCACAAGAGGCATATTTACAAGGGGGTCGTTTTTCCCCTGACATTATGTTAAGGACTGTACACAAGTCTATAATAAGCGGGAAAATGGCCGGTTTTAAAGGTCTTAGAGGGACGGCAGAGATGACATGGTTTTTAGGCTGTGATACGGATATTGAGTTGTTAATAGAGTACGAGGCCAGGATAAACCATCTCCTTGAAAAAAATGATTCTGTTGCCTTATGTCAATACAATATCGGCAAGTTTTCTAAAAGACTGCTCGTTGATATCTTGCACACCCACCCTATGGTGATTTATGATGACGTTGCGATCAAGAATTTTTACTATATCCCCCCTGATGAATATTTAAAGCACAACAGATATTCGGCAGACCTGGATCGAATGTTGTTGAACCTGACAAGTGTTGAAAATGCGTTAAGTGAATATAAAGACGAAATTATTGAATTCATCGTAGACGAGCTTAGGGACAGACTCCAAAGAGTGGATTATATGTCTGTAATTAATGAGAAGTTAATGATGAAACCAAATTCAGGCAATATAAAAACGCTTACGAAACGTGAAATAGAAATATTGAAGATGCTATCCAAGGGACTAACGACAAGTAAGATTGCCGGTATTTTCAATATAACCCCAAAGACGGTAAATGTCCACAAGGCAAACATAATGAAAAAACTCTCCCTGCATACAACCGTAGACCTTGTCTTGTTTGGAATGAACAACCTCTTGCCGTAATTGTAAGTGCGTTTGGCTCGTATGCAATAAGTGCGTTTCGATTGCATGCTATACAAAGAAAGAAAGGGGCGTTTTGTGGCCGGGGTGCCCCACCCCCTCCGCTCGCACAGCGACGTTACCGCGCCCCCTTCAGAACCCCCTGCAAGGGGAGGGGCGAGCCGCCCCGGGCACGAAGAAGTCCCCTTGACCCCATAATGATTGCTTCTAAAAGTTTATATAAAAATTTTTGTCCAAGTACTTATAACCCCTCCCAATAATTTTTTTGCTTGACAACCAAATTTAGGATTGTTTATAATAAAAAATATGGTAGCATGGAATGATGATTATAGATAAGGAGGTTACATATGTAAGGTATGGCAGTTGCAAATAAGTTGACATAGCCTATATTTTATTTTAATCCCGAAGAGTCAGCAGGTAAAAGTGCAGACTCATCAACAAACTGTAGCATTAGCTCTCTGGTGCATAATTGCTTCTAAATCTTGCAACATTGTACATCACCGTTATCGGAGTTTCCCCTTTTTAAGAAATAACACCGGATAGAGTAATGCTTTCAATTGACGTAATCCGTGTTTTTTGTAGTTTGTCTGCGATCTCGGTTTTGTTACTAATACAACACAAAGAAAAACACCAGGGATTAGAACATGTGTTTAATGTTTGTGAAGATATCACGTAAAACTTTGATAGCTTGGGTGTGTTGTGTAGTATATGGAAGATTATTATGAGTAAGTAATAGTGAAAAAACCATACAAAGGAGGATATATAGTGGACCTTTTGGGTATTATTTTAACAGGTGGAGTAATAGTGGTAGGAATTATTGTTTTTTTTATTAAACTGGATGGAAAAGTAGAGAAAATTAAAGACATGTTAACCGCATTAATAGAAAAGCAGAAGAATTGAGCAAACGTTATAAGATGAATATTTATGTTATCTGCAATAGTAGTGATTTATTAAAATCCAAGCTATTAGAAAATTAGGAGGTAAAGTGTATAAAATTGTAAGCATAATAGCAGGTATTGTGACGATTATAGGATTTATGGTGAGTGTTGGTGTTTATGTTAACAATAAATCTAAAGAAGCAGCCCTTCGAGCTGGAAAGGTAGAATATGTCTCTGATAATGTAGAAGCTTTAGAAACAAAGATTGAAGCTAAAGATGCTTTTATAGCAAGTATGTCTTATGCCTTGCCAAGTAGAGACACTCAGTATGCAAACTATCCAGGTTATGTTAGAATATCTGACGTTGAGGTTATTTTGCCGGCAGTGCAAATAAATTGGAATAACTTAAGACAATGCCGGCAGTTGCATTTTCGCCTATATGCTGCTAAATACCATGGAGATTCTGGAAATATCAAATTCTCGTTTTACAATGCTGCTGGTACACTCATTGACGAAAACAACGTAGTTATCAATACTTCTATAGACGACATCAACTTCGATATGCATAGCACCAATTACTATAAATACACAAATGTTATAGTCTTAAAAGATCCAGTAGCTAAATTGGAATTGGTGACTTCTACTGACGATACTCTTATAATCAAAGATGTAAGAATAACTTGCCAACAAAGGAGGAACAGATGAAAAGAATCTTAATGTATGTGTTATTTATAACACTTACGCTTTCTTGTAGTGTAGTATTAACCGAATACGCAGAAGCTGCTATTTTGCAAATTGTTAATCAAGGGCCGTTTTTTGTAACTTTGAGCCCTGCTGAGTCAAGTAAACCTGGGTATAGAAAAGTGAGTGAACAAGGTGGGGTAGTACCACTAACCCTAATGAACTCTGATCACAAATACAATACGATCAGGGAGTTTAAGATCGATTTTTATGCCGCATATTTTGCCGGCGATCCAAGTGGTGGTTCAGTTAGGGTTGACTTTTATAGTGGGAATGATATTGTTGCAACTGAAAACTTTGAGATACTTCATCGCATGAACGATCCCATGAAATTGAAAGACAATAGAGCCCTGCAGCAATATACAGCCAAGATAGAGACTGCACTTACGAATAAAAGAATAACCAAGATAGAGATGTTTGTCCATCCTGGTTATTGGGCTGTCTACATAAATAATTTCAAGATATCTATGGTTTTTGATGAATAGCAAATAGGTCATCAAGGATGATGTAAGCCGTCAGTAGAACGCCACACAGCGGTTTAGCCTCAGATGACTAAACCGCACTTTTTTTGTCCATTTGCTTCGGAGCCTTGGTACGATAGGACATAAGTTTTTCGTTAAACATTTGCAACAAGCACGTATAATGGGGTCAAGGGGACTGGTCCCCTTGCGGGGGGGATTTGAAGGGGGCGCGGTAACGTCGCTGTGCGAGCGGAGCCGCCCCCTTCTTTAGTATTTTCTTCTTAGAGGGTGAACTATTACTAGTCCTGCTTCTATTTTTCATGTGACATTTGTTAGAATAGGTAATGTCGATACTTAGCATAAAGACCTATCCGGCACGGGTGCATCAGGAAAAGGCCGAGGCGGTGAAGTCCATTGACGGGCGGCTACAACAACTCATCGCAAACATGATCGAGACGATGTACAATGCCTCCGGTGTGGGCCTGGCCGCCCCGCAGGTGGGTGTCTCCAGGCGTCTGATTGTGGTTGATACCGCCTACAGGGAACAGGGCAACAGCAACGGACTTGTGGTCATCATCAACCCCGAGATCGTCTACCAGGAGGGGCAGGATAGCGCCATAGAGGGCTGTCTCAGTCTGCCGCGATTTACCGTGGCCGTGGACCGCTCTGTCAGGGTCTACGTCAGGGGGATTGATACCGACGGCAACCCCGTGGAAATCGAATCAACCGGACTATTCAGCAGGGCGCTGCAACACGAGATAGACCACCTCAACGGCGTGCTGCTGATAGACAGACTGAGTCCTGTCCAGAAGCAGAACCTCGGCAGTAGCTTCTTAAAATTCAATCAATGAGGGTTGTGTTTTTTGGTACGCCGGAGTTTGGCGTCCCCACGCTTGAGGCGCTGACGTGTGGCTCATCGGCGTGGGCGGTTCACACACCGGCGGCATCAGCAAGCGCACCGGCAGGGAAGAGACATGAGGTCCTGGCCGTGGTGACCCAACCCTCACGCAGACGACGGCGCCGGGGAAAGACCGAACCCTCACCCGTCAAGCTGGCTGCACAGAGGCTCGGCGTCATGGTCATAGAGTCCGAGAGCGTCCGCCACCCCGATGTTATCGAGGTCATCAGGGGGTTGAGGCCTGATGCAGCCGTGGTCGTGGCCTACGGGGAGATACTGCCCAGGGATATACTGACACTCCCCGCAAGGGGGTGCATAAACGTACATCCTTCACTCTTGCCCCGCTACCGTGGTGCCGCCCCCATCCAGTGGGCGATCATAAACGGAGACACCACCACGGGCGTGTGCACCATGCTCCTGGATGAGGGCATGGACACCGGCCCGGTCTTCATGTGTCTCGAGCAGCCAATCGCAGACAACGATACCGCAGAGACCCTCGGCCAACGCCTGTCACAAGTGGGCGCAGGACTGCTCCTGAGCACCCTGGATGCCATTGAGCGCGACGACCTGACCCCACTACCACAAAGCAGCGTTGCCACCACCGCCAGGCCGTTGAAAAAAGAAGACGCCCTCATCAACTGGAACCTGTCGGCAAGGGATATCGTAAACCTCATCAGGGGACTCCATCCCTGGCCCGGCTCCTACGCCTACATCAACGGTCAACGACTCAAGATACTAAAGGCCTCCTTGGTGACCGAAGAAGCCTCGGGCGACATTGAGGCAGCCACTGTTGTCAGACGGGACGAGGACGGCCTCGTTGTGGCCACAGGGTGCGGTCTGCTGTCAATAGACGTCGTCCAGCCGGAGGGTAAAAACGCCATGTCCGTCGGTGCCTATCTCCGGGGCAGGATGCGTGGACAGGGGGACATCATCCGTGTGGGCTAAGACGTGGGCCAAGAAGTTGTATCGACACCTGTTGAGGTTGACAAGGGGGATCGTCCTGAAGATAGTTTATCCGATGCTTATGCTGCTGGGGGCGTTTATTAAGAGCAAAAAGGAGGCATTTCAGCTATTTGTTATAAAACTAAACAATAAATTAGTGATAAAGGAGGGCATCAAGACAAACAGGATATTATTGATCCTGCCGCACTGCCTGCAGGTCGATAAGTGCGACATACGGATAACGCACAACATATACAACTGCAAGCGCTGTGGTCGGTGTAAGATGAAGGACCTCATCGGTATAGCCGAGGGCAAGCAGCTCAACCTCTATGTTGCCACGGGCGGGAGCATGGCCCGCAAGATAGTCTATGAGCATCGTCCCAAGGCGGTAATTGCGGTGGCCTGCGAGCGTGACCTCAGTAGCGGCATAGTGGATTCCTATCCGCTGCCCGTCCTCGGTATCCAGAACGAGCGTCCCTTCGGACCGTGCTTTAACACCACGGTGGATGTACCAAAGGTGGAGGAGGCCATTAATATTTTTTGCTGATATGATGGCCATTTTTTTGTGTGATAGTTTGGGTGCAAGGCTATGGGTCGCCTCGTCAAAGAAAAGAATGGGGATATCTGCTCCCCCTCATACCCCCTTGCAAGGGGGCACGGACTCCTTGACTCCATAAAAATGCCACCTAAACCTGAGATAATACTCTTGCCCATGAAAAATTTATTCAGCAGATAGTTTTTTGTGTTGACAAAACTATCCTGAATATGATAAAAATAACTGCTATCTTAGAAAAGAGATTCAAACATAAGGAGGTAATATAGTGACAGCGACAAAGAAAAAGAGGAT
>PEAB01000142.1 GCA_002753395.1 Nitrospirae bacterium MYbinv3
ACGCCCTATACATTGACTGTCTACCCACCACATATACTTTTCTATTTGAACTATCTCCAGGATTGTAATCAAATGCCTTTGTCTTTCGGTTATGGGGTCGGTACATATTTTCTCTAACTCTGGAAACAATACACGTTGAGTTCTTCCTAATAGCCATGATATACTCTCTCTCTTAACATGATGCTCTCCTTATCGATTTAAGTTTGGGAAACTTATTTTATCATAAGGAGAGCTAAAACTTCTTCCGTTTAGGAGTTTTGCAAGAGGCTCCATGATAGATAAGCAAAAGGAGGCAACATGGCTGTAGAAATGCTACAAGAGCAAAGGCAAGAGCAGGAACATGAGATCGACTTCTAAAAGATCAAGGGATATATAACAGATAGTCAAGGGCACAAGATATCTGCCATTGTTGATATTGATGAGTTAAGGCGGGTAGAGGAATTGATTGAAGATTTATACTGTCTGAGGATACTGGCGGAGAGAAAAGACGAGCCTACCGAGGACTATGAAGAGTATAGTGCAAAAAGAAAGGCAGAATTTAATGTACAAACTGATGCATAGTTCTAGCTCCAAAAGAGATTCACAGCATTTAGAATATCAGACATTTTTACGAATAGATGATGCTATAAATGCCTTGAAAGAAAACCCTTACCCCTATCCACAATCAAGAAAGTTGGTGGCATCAGAGATACGGAGGTTACGTGTCGGGGATTACTGGGATTTCTATACGGTTGATGATGATAGTAAGATAGTAACTATATTGCATGTCTATCATAGAAAGGATGCATATTGATAACTGGAGCAAGGTAAGCGGCTTCGACTATCACAGTGATGTGAAATCATTACCATTAGAAAACAAGCAATCAGTTCATACTGATGAGAGTGGAGGTATCTTGAGTATGGATAAGTAGAGATATATTTGCTTTTTTGTGTTATTTCTCAGTTTTTTATTTAATCCGCTTATGTTACGAAAAGAAACAAGAGTTTGCAGTATTATTGAAACTTGAATATCAAAAAAAGGGGGGTATGTGTATGCTAATAAGTAATGGGAAAAGCCGAATAGTGTTATTAGTCTTATGTTTTGCACTTGCTATTCCGGCTCTGTCTTTTGCAGTACCCGCTAGTCCTAATAATGTTAACGAGTTAAGACAGACTGATGGCAGTATAGTTATGGGAGTCCTTCGTGGGGATGAGTTGTTAAACTGGGTAGAGACGGTCAGTGGGAGACTCTTGCTTCAAGACACATTGGCATAAATAAATCCACTCAAGGTACATCCGATATACGACATTGATGGTGATGGCAAGATCGACATCCTCATAAGCCTCAGTACATTACACAACGCTTTCTCAAAAAGAGTGGCAAAATAGGTACCCCCCTCTTTAATGGGAGGGGGGTCAGACTTTATAACATTCATAAAAATCCACAAACCCTGGTCTTCTAAAGTCCTCATAAAAAGAAAAGTAAAGACCAAGACCCCTCTCATTCATAAGCACAAAACTAGTACAATCGGTAAAGGAGTAGGGTTTGTCTGAATGTCTTTTAAAGTAACCCCAGGCTTGCTTTTTAAGAGCAGCCTCAATTTCAGTTATTTCAAAAACATGACTGCTTAAAATGAAATCACCAACTTGCACGGCAAGGCGATGTCCATCCCCTGGCAAGAATGGTTGTATTTGTCTCATCAAATACATAATCAGATATTACGAGTTCTATAAAGAATTATTATTTTACATCACTTTTTAATCTTACTACAAGCAGTTTGTAGGTCAATAGCATTAGAAGTTAAAAAAATTGGAGGTTACTTGTGGTTTGGCTGCTGATCCTTTTTGACCTGAACGCTGCCAGTAGTTACTATCTTGGTGGCAACTACGTCGCCCTCTGAGATGCCAGATATTATCTCGGTCATGTCATCGCCCCGAATGCCGGTCTTTACCGGCGTCTTGACGGTGGCTGCCTCGTTTACAACCTTGTAGACGACCTGCTTGCCCTCTTCAAACTTGACTGCGCTGTTTGGGACACACAGGACGTTGGTCTTTTTCTCAACCGCAACCCTGACATGGGTGGTCATCTCGGTCCTGAGCATCTGGGCATCAGACGGCGTGATGTTCACAATGGCCTGGTAGTACACGATGTTGTCCTTAACGAGCGGGTAGGGATCGATCCTGTCTATGACGCCCTCGAAAATCTTCTCTGGGTACGTATCAACAGTGTACTGCACCTCCAGACCAGTGGTAATCCTGCCAACATCAGTTTCGTCGATGTAGAGCCACATCTCAAGCTTGTCCGGTACAATGACCGTAACGAGGTTTGCCACCTGGAGCCCGGCCACTACGGTCTCGCCCTCCTGTGCGGTCACATCCGATACAACTCCGTCTATGGGGGAAATGATATCTGTGTAGGAGAGCTTTATGACTTCCTTGTCTAACGAGCTATGGATTGAGGACTTATCCTCCAATGCAACCCTCAGATCGGCTTTAAACTCCTCTTTGGTGCGTTTAAGGGTCTCCTCGTACTTGCGCAGGTCAGCGCTTGCCTGAAGGTATTCCGCTCTTGCCTTATCGTAGTCGTTTCTCGAAACGTACTCCCGTTTGAGCAGATCTCCTTGTCTCTCCATCTCTATCCGCGTAAGGTCTGCCTTTGCAACGCGTGAGGCTAGGTCTTCCTCGGCCTCTCTTATCCTGAAAGGGTAGGTGAGGTTTATCTTTGCGATGTTCTCCTGTGCCTTACGCAGGGACGCCATCAGCTGCTCGATGTCCTTGAGGGTCTCTCTGTCGTCTATCTTGGCTATCAACTGACCCTTCTTGACCTTATTACCAACACGTGCGTACATGTGCGTAATGGCGCCGGTTGCCCTAGCACCTATCTTTATCATGGCTCCTACCTGCGGCTTGATGATGCCCGTTTCCACTACAATGCTGGTGAGGTCAGCCCGCTGCGCCTTTGCTGTATCGAGTGGCATAATACCGGGCCTCTTATGGCGCTTGTCGTAGAAATACCACCCCACAGCCATCAAGACAATCAGTACGACTATCGCTAATTTAAGGTATTTGCGTGTCTTTAAGGTCATTGATGAGTCGTGATGTCTCTGAGTATACGGCTTTGATTGCCACATTATGTCTTTCAGCAAGCAGACGGCAGTCCTCGAACTCCGGTGCAGCGTTTGTAACACGGCCATTGTGGATTGCCAACTTTACCTGCACGTCTCCGTAGGAGGTTGATATCTTAGTAGTTTTGCGCTCAAGGGTCTCTCTGTCGACCTCGTAAAAGCGCAGGCCGATGGTGGTTGTCTCGTTAAATATGATCTCTGTCAGCGTCTGTCGTATTTCCTTTGGCGTTATTATAGAGAGTTTAACGGCTGGTCTGCCTTTTTTCATAATGATAGGCGTGAGGAAGACGTCTAGGGCGCCTGCCTTTAAAAGTCTCTCCATGAGCGGCTCGTACAGTTGGGGCGACATGTCGTCTATATTGGTTTCGATAACGATTATTTTTGATTCAATGGCATTTAGAGCCTTGCCCTTAAAGATCCTCAGAATGTTTGGATGGTTATGAGATTCTCTCTGACCAGCTCCACATCCAATGGCCTCTAATGTCATCATTGGAAAGTGATCGATCGGGGTGCACTCCTCTTTGATTATGGCTGCTCCTGTCGGGGTTGTAAGTTCAGCGTTGGAGTTAGTCGAGTAAATGGGCAGCCCTTTCAGCAGTTCTGCCGTGGCTGGGGCAGGGACTGGCAGGGTGCCATGCTGCGTCTTTACGACACCTCCTCCCACGTTTATGGGGGAGACTAATAAGCGTTCAATCCTTAAGTAGTCTATGGCCAAGAGGCAGCCAAGGATGTCAACGAGGCAGTCTATGGCGCCAAGTTCGTGCAGGTGTGTTTGATCATAGCTGGTTCCGTGTACCCTGGCCTCGGCAATAAAGAGTCCCTTAAATATCTTAAGCCCCCTTTGTTTAATCCCGTCGTTGAGAGTTGAGTCGCTTATGATCCTTTCAACATCCGACCATTTGTTGGCCCTGTGGTAGTTGTCATCAAGGAAGACGTTGAACTTTGCGGCCCTGACCCCGCAGCGTACAACAACTTCGCAGCTTATACTTCTGCTCTCAACAGGTAAGAAAGACAGGGATTGTCTGAGATACTCGATTGGAACACCAAGGTTAACCAGCGCCCCCACAAGCATATCCCCGCTCACCCCCGATGCACACTCTATGTAAGCAATATTCATACATGTATATTCTAAACCTATTTGTTAAAAAAAGAAAGAGAAGGGAGCTGTGGGCAATCGCATTAGAAAAAAACTGTCTGAATCACGATTTAACGGATTATCAGGATTATGTTAAAAAAATTCATAAGCATCTACGATTGTAACATTGTATGTATAAATGCCTACGAACCTACATCCTATAAATCTTTGAATCTGTTTAATCATAGTTCAGACAATCCGTATCCTCTATAAAAAGCAGGGTAAAAATGTTCATGGTTTCAAGACTATGGATTCCCACTTTCGTGGGAATGACGGTACAGCATTGCCCCTTATATAGTTCTATAACGTCATATTCGCTGTAAAGTGAAATATCGTCCCTGGTAATACGTTTGAGGTCTTGTGGTAGAGCCAGCCCATAATCAGGGAAGGGAAGAACGTCAAAAGGGCCATAATGTCTCCGCTCACAAGAAACCTGCCACTGTGACACAAGGCAAAAAGGACGCTTACGATGACCACAGTAGATGGTCTGTTGCCAAGAGACTCCTGAAGGTATCCCCTGAAGAACAGCTCCTCGGCAAAGGCGTTAAGCAAAAGCTGCAGCAAGATGTTAATAGAATGGTTAGAATAGTGAAAAGTGCCTTCCATTACAAAGAACTTGATTAAAATAAACGGCAATACGAGTAACGCACACCACACAACACCTAACAGAAGCTCGCTGAAACTAATGCCTAACGGCAGGGGCCTTAGATAATAAGAAGGAACGGCAATCAGCACAACAGGTATAATAAAAAACAGGGACACAGAAGCATAGATCTGTTGGAGGAGGCTGAGAATAAAGACTAAGACAAACCATAGCAAGGCGATATTTCTTTTCCTACGAAATCTGATAATGCTAACATTGCGAAAACAACCCTTTTCAGTATCTTCTTTATATTTCATGGTAACTATGCTTTTACGCTTTCTGGATTCCTGTTTACCCCTGTTCAAACCAGGGGCAGGCTGTGGAATGACATATTTGGAAAACGGCTATTACTGTCATTCCCACGAAAGTGGGAATCCATAGTCTTCCATAAAAAATTCTACCATGCTTTTTAAAGAGGATACCCTTTTCTTTACAATAATGTTTAGAGCCTCTTGCAAAAAGAAAATAGAAGAACTTTAAAAACATCTACTTTACTACTTTCAAAAGGTCTATTGTGTATTTATTAACGCAAAAAATACTCAACTTTCTCTTTTATCGAAAATACT
>PEAB01000020.1 GCA_002753395.1 Nitrospirae bacterium MYbinv3
GAATGGATTAATTTTAGCGCATACAAAAGTTGGAAACACTTGGTAGATTACATTGATGATGTGCTTAATAATTTTGGACAAGAATATATAATTAATTATGGGTAGGTACTTACCATCCCTTTCAATTAACATCTTAATTACTGTTTCAAAACCATCGGGATTATTAATTCTTACATCTGGCTCAGGCATAAATACCCTCCTTTATTTAAAAGGCTTTGCTACTACAATACATAAAATAAAGAGTTCTGCCAATAGCTTATAATTAGCAAAATATTTTGCTTTAAACAGTCAATTCAATCATTAATTAGCTGTTATCACATTAATAACAACTATTCTAGCTTGACGATGTCATATTCCAAATCTCTGTAATAAGATGTCTGAACCACGATTTAACGGATTAAGGGATTGTCAGGATTATATTTAAAAAGGCTTTCTGTCTTTTTCCTGTAAATCCTTAAATCTGTGTAATCCTAGTTCAGACAATCCCTACATTTACTTAAATCTGACATTGTCAAGCTATAGTTATACATGTATTACAGGTATCTTTTTATATACTAAACTAAATGGAGTTTGCAAAAAGATTTTGACCTTGACATCCAATAACATGAAAATGTCATTCCTGCGAAAGCAGGAATCTATGCGTCTTGACGGGATTACGGAGTGGATTACTCGGGAATGACAAGATTTTTGCAAACCTGACTTATCTTGGTATATCAACTGATAGTCTCAAAATCAATGATCTTGTTTGAATTAAGGCAGTACTTGATCAGTTTCAGGTTATCCCACTGAAGTGTCTTTGCAGGTCTCCTTCCTATCGTATACCTTCTCTTAGCGACCTCGTTTTTATGGACTATCGTACTGGCGTCAAAATCGTAAGCGACTAAGAAGGCATGGATCATGTCATAGTCTCCATAGGCATACTCGTCCTTGACCCAGTCGACGTACTTGAGCAGCTGCTCGATGTCCTGTGGTAAGGCGGCGGCCTTTTTGATCTCACCGACCAGGTACTTAGACCTTGTTGGTTCAAAGCCTTTTATGTAGGCATATCCAAAGAGATCCATTTTATCCATGTAGTCTATAGGTTTAAAGGGAGAGGCAACAACCTGGTGGGAGAGGTAGTCCCATCGGCCAAAGGTCTCAAGCGTCCTCTGATCCTCATACGACAACTGATAAAGGATGCCCGCCTCAATAGCCATTTCATGCTTTAAGTAGTCATCCTCTGCACAGCTTCCTAAGATTGTCCTGACGTCCAGACTGTAGCTAGGTGTCCGCAGTCTCTCTACGATGGCCTTGTGAAACCCTTCGTAGTCGCTCTTGAAGATATTGATACTCTCCTGAGGGGCGGAAAGGGCGTGTTGATTATATTTAAGGAGGACATCCTTGAAAGCCTGATTCTCTACGTCGTCAAACTTGAGGAAAGAGACCTTCCAGAACGCCCTTAACATCCTAAAGGCGGAGGGGTTTGACGACAGGATGTCATCCATGTCCACACCCGTTGAAAAGAAAAATGGGGAGGGTTTAAAACAGCACAACCAGCGCTGATTGACGCTAAAGCCGCCCTCATCCCACACAAGGGCGTCCTTCATATCAGTATAATCAAACGCCCGTGCACAACCAGCCTCTGGGAAGTTTGAAAACTTACAGTCGCTCTCTATGTTTACAAGTTCCCCTATGCCATATATCTTTCTGTCTATAAAAAAGTAGATGTTATCTTGCTGTTTCATTGTAGCATAATCGGCAAACGTTGCCTCATGATGCTTCTTCCATATCCCAACAGGGGCAGACAGCTTTGTGGCATATATACCACATGATATATATAGCTCTAACGATTCGATACTGTCCAGATTAAAGATGTAACCGGCCATAAACGGGCTAACTCCAGTTCTTGATCAACACCTCAAACAGCCCTCTTCCACGTTTATCGCCTTTGCAGTTGATAGCCCGATTGGCCTCTATCTCCTGGATGTTGTAACCTCTGTAGAGGTCCTTGATAAACTCCGTGTTGGAGTTTGAAAGCATTACGTGGCAACCCTTCTCATTCAACGCTGTAAAGACCTCTGACAGCTCAATCTGGTCATTGTCTGAGAAGTCACCCTTGGAGTACTTTGTAAAAGACGAGGTAGCTGTAAGCGGATGGTATGGTGGGTCAAGGTAGACAAAATCATTGGATTTTGCCAGTAAAACGGTCTGCTTGTAGTCCTGGTGATATATTCTTACATCGCTGGAGTTGAGGTAGGCTGATATGTTTAAGAGATTTTCTCTATCCAGTATGGCAGGATTTTGATAATCCCCAAATGGGACATTAAACTCACCCCTTGAGTTTTCCCTATACAGGCCGTTGTAACACGTCTTGTTAAGATATATAAAACGGCTTGCTCGTTGTACTTTATCCATTAGAGAGGTGTCCTTAGCCCTTTCCTTATAGAAGAAGACTTCTTTATTGTTCTTTCTTGCAAGACTCCTTATCAGCTTATCAACGTTGTTCCTAATAACCAGGTATGCGTTGATAAGCTCTGCGTTTATGTCAGATATGATTGCCTGCTTGGGCAGAAGTTCAAACATCAGGGCACCCCCCCCAACAAACGGTTCAATGTAGGTATCGTACTTTTCAGGGACGTTAACCGCAAGGACGTTCAACAATTGCCTCTTGCCACCGGCCCACTTAACAAACGGCCTAGACCTGGTCACTTTAGCTCCGCTCGCTTGATGAGACATAGTTCCGCCCTCAAGCCCCCTTGCCTGCATAGCATTGTCCATCATTCAGAACAGGTCTGTATATGTTGAGTTATCGAGTTGCCCTCTCAGCTTCTTTTTTTAAGTAGCACAATGTTACTTCTATAAAATACACAAAACAAACGGATTTTAGCAAGGGTGTAGTGTGGGTGCCAGTAATTCTCATTGAAGAGTGAAGATATATCTTTGATGGATGGCTTCTGAAAGAACATCATAGGGTGCATAAGAATTTCATGGGGGACAATAAAAATTAATGGGGTCAAGGGGACTGGTCCCCTTGTGGGTGGGTCTGAGGGAGGGCAAAGCCCTCCATTCTATTCAAAAATCCCCACGAATTTCTTATGCACCCAACATCATAGCAAAGGCTGACATAAATACGTTATGTATGCTATATTTTATCTTACCCTTTTGTCTATCTGGGGTTTTTCCAATATAGTAGAAAAGACAGTCACCAAAGCGCCAAACGACAGATGCTTCTTTATCTTCATGTATAAATGCAGCATAGGGAGAGCAGCGTTCCGCCTTCTATCTTATTGTTGTGCGATGCAGACGCGGTTGCGGCCTTGGCGTTTGGCGCTGTAGAGGGCGTTGTCCGCGGCCTGAAAGATTTCCTGGGTCTCCTGACCGTGGTCTGGCAGGACTGCCACGCCTAATGAAAGTGAAATAGAGCCGAGGGATTGACGCTCGTACACGACGTTTAGTTGCTTGACGCCTTCGCGTAAAAACTCGGCGCGTTCCCAGGCTACATCAAGCGAGGCGTCGGGCATGATGAGCGCAAACTCCTCGCCACCGTAGCGGCATGCGACGTCTCCATTGCGGACATTCTTTTTCAGATATATCCCAAGCTCTCGTAAAACGGCATCTCCAGCCTCATGGCCGAAGGTGTCATTAAACCGCTTGAAGTGGTCTATGTCAACCATGATGACGCCTACCGGAGTGCCTTTCCTGATGGCGCGGCCCCGCTCCAAGTCAAACGACTCCTCCATGTAGCGGCGATTGTACAGTCCTGTAAGAGGGTCTCGCGTGGAGAGGTTTTGCAGTGTCTCGCGTAGCTTTAGGTTGGCTATAGCCATAGCTGAGTTTTCAGCAATAACGATAGCAAGATGCTTCCTTGCCTTAAGCCTCTGAGCTTCACCTTCCTTATCTAAGACAGGGGCAATCTGCAGATGCAGCAGGCCGAGCGTCTCCCCCTGCGCAGTCATAGGTACGCAGACGTATGAATTCATACTATATCCCAAGTGCTGACATCTTAGGACTGTTTGAGCATGTAAAATTGAGTGGGGGCGTCCTCGACGTAGTGCCCAACAATCATCTGGCTTTAAAATATCCGACTCAGGTGGCACATCTCCCCATACAGCCTTAGCCTCTAGGATGTTGCGTGAGGTACTAAAGGCGTACAATGCCCCTGAATCACCGTCAAATAGCTTTGAGGCCGCTTCTACAATAATAGAACAGGCCTCATCAACGGTAGAGCAGGCCAGCAATAGTTCGCTCATCTTACTAAGCTGTCTGTTTTCATTGTTACGCTGCTGCAGAGCGGCTGCCCTCTCGGACAGTTGCCTGTTTACAAGCTCTAACTCAGCTGTTCGCTGGGTTACCCTGTCTTGAAGCTCCTCTTTTGCAGAAAGCAGCTCACTCTGCATGCGTTTATGCTCAGCCAGCAGGCGAAGCGACTCAATGCCAAAGGACAGATCCTCGGTCAGCTCTACTAAAAGCCCTACCTCTTGTGCATCAAATACGTCAATCTCTCTGGCACATACGGTTAACACGCCAAGTACCTTATCCTTATTTATCAGCGGTACTGCCAAAGTTGAGGAATAAGCGTATTTAGTCGCCTCTATGTGCAGGTAGGCACACTCAGGGTCTGCCATTATGTTGTTTGACATGGCTGGTTTGAGCGTATTTATAGCCCTTGAATAGATAGTAGCTTTTGTTAACGCATTTAAATGCAGGGTCTCCAAATAGTCCTTTTCGTAGCCTATCTGTGCCAAGATAAGGATGCCCTTGTCTTTGTCATCCTGTATTAGACCTATCCAAGACTGACTGTAGCCACCATCCTCTACAACTATGCGACATACGTCGTGGGTCAAGACCGTATCGTTGGTGGCGTATGCCAGGGCGTGATTGCACCGGCTAAGTATGTTTAGACGTCTATTAAGGCCGATTAGCTTCTCTGTGCGTTCATTGACCTTATTCTCAAGTTCAGTACTATAAGCCAACAATCTACCCTGGTATTGCTTCAGATCAGCTGCCATACTGTTAAAAAGCTCCGAGAGCTGCCCCACCTCGTCGCTTGAAGTAACCTGCAGCCTAACGTCAAGGTTTCCCTTGCCAATCTCAGCGGCAGCTAGACCAAGCTGTTTTATTGGGACAGAGATAGAGCGTGAAAGCAGGTATATGATCAACGTGGCCAGCATACCTACAAACAGGGAAATGATAATCGTTATATTTCTCAACGACACGGCAGAGGCAAATGCCTGACTTGTCGGGACGTTGATGATCAACGTCCAGTCGTTGCCTTGAAAGTCGAGGTACCCAGATTCCTTGGCAAATGCGAGTATCTCCTCGATATTCTTACTCTTGTTGGTGTGCTTCGTACTCCCATAGCTCTTGCCCTCTGATATCATTTGCTGGATCATCGGCCAGTCGGGTGATATCCCTTTCAATATCTCGTTTTTATTGTGGCTTGAGTATAGGATCAGGCCATTTTTATTGACCAAGTCTATCTCAAATGAGTTGTCAACGGTATCGTGTTCAACTGCCCTTTTGGTTATTTCGTGCAGGTGATCTATGAATACCCGTGAGGTTACAACGGCAAATGACACTGCTACCTTGTCTTTAACGACGTGGGCAAAGCGAAACGCCGTCTCTTTGAGGGTAACGGAGACGGCTATATCCATAGCAAAATTGCTGCCTTCCGAGATTTTACCCCAGTAGCCTTTCAATTCATCTTGTACTCCGATGTTTTTGCCTGTTGTATCGATGAGACGCACTCTGTTGATGTTGTAAAATGACACTGAGGCGTATTTGTTATCGTGGCTTTTGTACTCCATTATGCGTTCCTTTATCTGTGCCATCGAGGACGCCTTGGAGCTGACAACTGGGTCATTTGCAAGGCGCTTGATGTCTATATATTTTTCATATAGCATCCTGTCTATCTTGTCGATGGCGTGGAAGGCCTTTTCTTCCAAGTTGCGCCTTATCTGTGTTTCCAATGCTCTGGTGTTTGACACGTAGTTGGTGTAAGAGACAAGAACAATGAAGACCACCCCTATGGCCGAAAACAAAAAAGTAAGCTTTGTTGCAAATCTCATCACCCACTATTATACACTACAGCGAAAAAAAAGAGTAAAAGGATGGAGAAAGTACCAGGGCAGTTGCACTAGACAAAAAATGTCTGAACCACGGAGCCTCTTGCAAATCTCAAATCAAGCAATTATTACGCCCCAAAAATATCGTTTAATATTAATCGCTTACATAATTAGCTTTTTGCTATATTTTACATAACATGTATTTTTGCAAGAGGCTCCACGATTTAACGGATTAAGGGATTGTCAGGATTAGGTGAAAAAAAAGCCGTAAAATGTATTAATGGCATGGATCTATATCCAGTAAATCCTTGCATCCGTTTAATCATGGTTCTGACAATCCCCTAAGGTCAACTAACAACACGTCAAGTTTTTAAATGCATTTGCCCTGGAGGGTTGCCAAACTTTCTGTGGGAGGGTATAATGTTTAAAGAGGGCAATGAAGACAGCGGGGGTTTTGCAAAAAGACGGTTTTACGCTAATAGAGATTATGGTTGCTATTACTCTTGTGGCTATAGGGATAACCTCAATAGTGCAGCTTTTTTCAGGGTCGTTGAGGCTGGTTTCCTCCTCTGAGGGCTACACAAAGGCGATTGTCGCCGCTCAGTCTAAGCTCAGGAGCGTGATTGCTGACAGCAACCTAAGGGAAGAAGAGTATATGGAAAAGGCCAATAATGTCTATACATATCATGTGTCGATCCAACAGATAGATAAAGACAAGACCGATCCCCTGCAGTACGATCTATATTCAATAAAGGTGACTGTAAAATGGAAAAGTGTCGTTAATGAAAAATCTTATACCCTCAGTACCGTATATGCTAAAAAGAAAGATACGATAGTCAAGACGACGCCCTCTTGATGTATGTCTCAAGATAAAAGAAATCGCTTTATACAGGATTCTTCAAAAGGTTTTACCCTAATAGAGTTGATTATAGCTATGACTATACTGACGATGATAGCGCTGATCCTTGGCTTTGCCATGCGGCTTGGTATAAAGAGCGTTGAAAAAAGTGAGGCGAAAATAGAATATTTAGAAAGGACCAGGGCCTCGTTGAGGATAATCGAGTCTCAATTGCAGTCTTTTGTACCGCTCACGTATGACGATATGGGGAAGCGTTATTACTATTTTAAGGGGCAGGAAGATAATTTGTCATTTATGAGCAGTGTTTCGTTATGGGGCAGACAGAGTGGCATGATACAGGTGACATATGAGGTGATCAGAGACAGAGACGATGACTCTATGTCGCTTGTTGTTCAGGAGGAGAGCGCCTATACTAAGGAGACGAGAAGTACAGTCCTGTTAAAGAATTTTAAGGAGATATCGTTCAACTTCTTCGTCAAGAAGCCGGAGGACAAGGAAGGGGACTGGAGCAAGGGTGTGGAAGGGGCCGACAACGTCCCCCTGTGGGTGTCATTGACTGCTGACAGCTCCAACTTCAAGATAGAGATGATGATACCTATAAGGGCAAGGGCCTCTATTACCATGAAAAATCCCCCCTCTACAAATATCTTTGGCGGCATTTCTACGTTTAAGTAATGACTCCGGTAAGACGTAACTCAGAAGGTATTGCCTTGATACTGGTTTTATGGTGCATGGCAATTCTTATAGGTCTGTCTCTGACCCTGTCCTACATGTCTCGTTCTGAGTCTAAGGCGAGTCTCAACTCTAAAGAGTACGTGAGGGCAAGTTTTATAGCGGAGGGGGGAATAAATCAGGCCATTGTGGAGCTTCTCTACAGACGCAAAAGACCGGATGACGCGGATAAATGGAAGTTCGACGGGGTTTTTAGGTCAGTTGAGATTGCAGGTGAGACGTGTCTTATAAGGTTGACCCCAGAGACGGCTAAAGTAGATTTAAACGCTGCCAATGAAGTAATATTAAAGGGGCTTGTTAATGCCCTTGGTATTGACGCCGATGTACAGGACATAATAGTGGACTCTATACAGGATTGGAAGGACAGTGATGATTTACACCGCTTGCACGGGGCCGAGAGCGATTACTATATGTCTCTTAAACATCCATACAAGTCTAAAAACGCCCCATTTGACGCCGTTGACGAGCTGCTCATGGTCAGAGGGGTAACGCCCGATATATTTTATGGAAGCGAAGGCAAAAAGGGACTTAGAGACCTTGTTACGGTATACAATAAAGGCGGTAAGATAAATATCAATGCCGCCCAAAAGGAGGTCTTGATGGCCCTGCCCAACGTCACTGAGGATGTTGCCAACATGATTATTGAGCGCAGGAAGAGCCTGGAGTTTAAACAACCCAATGAGCTTCAGGATCTGCTACGTGATGTGTTTGCTGCTATACAGGGTTACGTTGACCTGTCAGAGCCTAATGTCTTTACTGTCGACTCCATTGGTAAGATACAAGGCTATGCGTCACAAGTAGGAATAAGGGCTATTGTAGAGTTAACCGCAACTGAGGCTAGTTACTTATATTATAAGGCCCCTGAAAAGTTTACGCTACAAGACCAGGAGGGTGAGTCAACCGATAAGCCTGGTAGTACTGCGTCAAAGTAAGGAGTATATTTTTTAAGATATTTTATGAAGAAGACAAAAGGCATTGTTTCATTGTTTAAGCGTTCTATAAAGCATCCTGCTGCAGGTGTCAGGCTGGCGGGGTTACGTAAGGCAATATCTGTAGCAGGAAAGATCCTTCTGCTTTCACCCTTTGAGTTAACTAGGCAGAAGCGGCGATCATTGGTGATAACGATAGAAAAGGGTTGGGCAATGGCCTGCATCCTTAAAGGTACTCCATCGAGATACGTGGTTGTAAAAAAGAACCTTTTTAAAGGTCTGGATAATCAGTATCCTTCACCTGAGGAGTTAGGTTACTTCATCGGCATGATTACAGAGGGGATGCCGGTAAAAAAGATGAACATAATCTTAACCGTACCAAAAGAGTGGTGCGTAGTCAAGGCCAATCAATTCCCTGCCGTAGTACTAGATAATCTTTCTTCTGTTATTGCTTTTGAAATGGATAACCTCACACCATTTTCAGCAGATGAGGTCTACTACGATTATGATATAATAAAGAGAGACGGACAAACAGTCTCTGTTGCCATCTATACGGTAAGGAAGCAGATGGTTGATCCCTATCTCTACGGTTTTCAGAAATGCGGCTACAAGGTCTCTTCTCTTACGCTTAATCCGCTGTCATTGGTGAGGGCCTGTCTCTACAGCAAGCGACAGATAAAAGACGCCTCAAGGAAAGACGTATTGGTAATAAACTTTATGCAGGGTAAAACTGAGCTGATAGCGGCTGAAAATGGGGTGCTTACCTCAGTCTATGCCTTTAAATCAGACGACGTTGATGGCGTGCTATCATACGTCAAGGACAAGGTAAGCGACAACACCCTCATCTTTATCAATAACGACCCAACCATTGATACCTCAGTAGAGGAGATAAGCGCTATGCTGCCTTCTTCTGCTATTAATATGGATACGCTGTCCTTACCGGTAAAGGATTCAGCTGCGTATGACCTGCGTCTGCCGCTAGGAGCAGCTATGGGAGTTGGCCAGAAAGCACGAAAGGCTATAAACCTCTTGTCGTTTGGGAAGGTTATTGAAAAGAGACTACCCGTTGTAGTGACATTATTGCTTTTACTGTTGTTTATCCCTCTTGCCATCTTTCACATACATATCCCCATATGGAAGGACGAGCAGGCCTTGGTCGAGCTTGATAAACAAATAAAGGTCTTAAAGCCTGAAGTCGATAAAGTGGAGAACATAAAAAAGGAGATCAAGGCCATGGAGGACGATTTAACCGTCTTAAATAAATTTAACAATAAAAGAAGGCTTGTATCAGAGATGCTCAAGGAATTGACAGTAATACTTCCCAATGATACCTGGCTAGCCAGGTTAACTATTACCGATAAGGATATTATGATAGAAGGTTATGCTCCGACAGCGACTTTATTGCTGAGTATACTTGATAATTCAAAGTATTTTAAGGATGTTGCTACTACTGCAACGACTTATAAGGATACCAGGTTAGCTAAAGAACGGTTTCAGATAAAGGCTGCTTTTAAGTAATAGTATGAAGGGGAAGAAACTCATAGGCGCTCTACTGATAATACTGGTATTAGGTCTGGCTATCATCTTTGACAACGTCTACCGTGTCGCTGAAGAAAGGAAAGAAGACGTTGCAGATAGGAAGACCTTAAAGGTAAAAAAAATAAAGGAATATAAGGCTATAGTTGAGAAAAAGAAGGAACTAGAAGAGATCCATGAAGATTATAAGAAAACCTTAGAGCTGATAAACAATTACGTAATTCATGGCAAGACACCAGCCCTTGCAGCGGCAGATGTGCAAAACATCATTCAATCAATAATAACCCCTCGTGGAGGCAATGTTACACGTTTCAACGCTAAACCGCCGGATAATACCCCACCCTTTCAGGTAATCAATATAGAAATGGATGCGACTTTTCCGAACATATCTGTGTTAAACGATACCCTCTATCCCATCGAGACCAGAAAACCGTTTTTGTATGTAAAGAAAATAGACGTAAGACCGGTCAACTACATGGTACCTATAGACCTTATGGTAAACTTTGAGATATCTGCCCTTATGAAGTAGCCTCAACCACGGAGGTCAGGTAGCTTTCATACTGCTGTGCAATGTTATCCCACAAGAAGGTCTTGGCGTAGGCCCTTGCGTTATCCCCGATGGTTTGTCTGAGGGGGCTGTTATCGAGGAGCTTTATCAAGACTGCGGTCAGCTCCTTATGGTTTCCAGACCTAAAGGACAACCCCATGCGGTGTTGTTGTACAAAGGCCAGCTCTTCGATGTCGCTTACGACGATGGCCTTGCCGCAAGCTGCCGCCTCTATGATGCTTATTGGAGATGACTCATGACGCGATGGGAGCACAAAGATGCGTGCCCGGCAAAGCAGTCTTGTCTTTTCCTCTGCTGAGACAAAGCCAGCGTATGTCACCCTGTCTCTCACAGCGGGTGTGATGCCTTTGCAGAGCCTCTGTACGGAGTCTGTCTCATATCCAGCCAACACGAGTCTGAGCTTAGGGTATCTGCCGCTGATCTCTTCAAATGTCCTTAGGAGGATATCCAGCCCCTTGGTATAGGTGTCTATACGGCTAAAAAAAAGGATATAGTTGTCGTCCTCAGGTGTGGTGTTAAGGAGTTCCACATCTGTTCCATTTGGTATGACTACGCAGTTGATGCGTTTTTTATCAATACGTGAGGTTACCTTGCGCATGGTGATTTCTGATACGAATATTAATCTATCATAGAGGCTTGGATAAAACTGTTCCACTATATACATGGGGACAGAGTATAGAGGATTGAACTTCAGTATAGAGTGTTTCTCCATTATCCCCTGGATTTGTAAGATGACTGGTGTTGTAGTCAGGTATCTTGAGAAGAACGGGGTAGAGGGCAAGAAGTTCTCTACGATGATGTCAAAATCTCCGCCATGCCTTCTGACATAACGTCCGGCCTCAACTGTGTACAGGAGCACGCTCTTTGTGAGGCTCTTGCTCTGGGTACCCACAAACACGTGGCGCAGTCCCTCGGTGTAGCAGTCTTTGGCGTTTGGGTATTTCATGCACAACAGGGTGATATCGTGGTTGGCCTTCAATCGTTTATATATTTCATAGGCCCTTACCCCGGCCCCGCCAAACCCAAATGGGCTGTGTCTGCTTTCGTAGATTATCTGGAGTATTTTCATTAAAATCATTTTAACATAAATGCCTATGTAGTTTACTCCGCTCTTTACTGAACATGTCTGTCATTGTATGTCATTCCTGCGAAAGCAGGAATCCACGAGTTTTTGTGTTTAACGAATTTACGTAAGATTTACGGTAAAATAAAGCAGGAGGTAGAGAGAATGCCTATAACTATTGATTTAGCAGACTGCGAGATGTATAAGGACGGGCTGCTGGAGGGAGAGCGGAGGGGTTTACTTGAGGGGATAGAGGGTATGCTTGAGATTAAGTATGCTGATGAGGGGCTTAGGCTTATGGGATCGGTGAGGAGGCTTGAGGGCTTAAAGGATCTGATAAAAAAGTCAGCGTCGGTAGAGGAATTGACGACATTTTTCCTATGATGTAGGATGACATAGTTATACATGTTGGAGGACATTTTTACCCCTTTAGTGTTTTAGAATTGTCTTTGGCTTGAGTAGGGCTGCACCTGTCTTGAGACGACAATCTCCTATACGTCAAGTCCTACTTAGGATGTGCATCGCCAGCAATCTGCTAGGTTGGCGCTTTTGACTTCGACTATTGAAAAATAACTACTAACTGTGTCGTTATGAACACAGCCTGCTGATTGGCTTGATACAGTTTTTCTAATAGATTTGATTGTAATTAGCATGGCCTATATCTTGCAATAAAAGTAATTATGTTTTCTATTTATAACCTAATATTGTAAGGAGGTATTTTGGTAACAAACAAGAAAGCTGAAGTGATATACAACAGAATGGAATATAGAAGATTGACAGTGTTGAGAAATGCGCTTGAAAAAGTGATGTGCTTGACAAAGTATAGGGTGTTTTGCTATAAAAGATACACGTTTTGATTTATGCTTGTTAAAAAGAACTTGACAAAGAATTGTTTTAGTGGTTATACTCATTATGAATTTTATGGGAAGTTGGATGGTTTGGATTCCACTAAAAATAACAGGATGGAGAAGACTCCATGCTTATATTCGAAGGGGGTGATAGTAGTATAGTTAGTGAGGTCTGAGTTAGCTTATTTAGTTGTGTTGACTTATCAATGAGGACAAAATGTACAGTTTTTCTGTGCAAAACAATAAGGAGGTATTGAGTTAATGAAAAGCAAGTTTTTAGTGTTGTTGCTACTCTTGGTAGTAGTATTCGCTGGTTTCAACCTTGCTCAGGCAGCGACGTCACAGATAGACAACATGCCAGGCGGGGCAGGTTATGCTTATTGGCAGACCAATTCAAGTTGGAGAACGCTGCTTAATATTCAGAACGTAGACAATGGTACGATGATGGCAGCAATAACTGGCTGTACCGGCTATTGGGTGGATATAATCCTGTTTGATGAGAACAGCAGGCACCTTGCAGATTGGCAGATGCCCTTGACACCAAGCGATAATACGGGGTTTGTAATATCAGGAGCAGTTACCAGCGGCAGCGCTACAGGATCAATAACTATTCAGCCTTACAGTGTTGCAAGCACAGTAGTATGCGGTCAGGCGCCAACTATCGGTGTTCCTACAAACGGTCTTACTATAAGTGGTGTGCCTGTCAGTGCAGATGGTTTTATGAAGGGTTATGTGAGTATCGTTATGAAGGCAACCTTTATAGCAGGCGTACTTACTAACGAATACCCGGATCTTATGTTAATAAGGGCAGCATATCTGAACGGTACAAGCAGTGCGTTCGCTATGAATGGTCCTACGTTTCAGGGTTTTGTTAATGTTGGAACCAACAATGGTGCAAATGGCGTTGTAAGGGAGAACAATCCTGATCAGTGGTTGGATACAGTTCCACGCCCGAATCAGCGTACAGTTTGTGATGCTAACACGGATGGTGGCTTTGGCAGCTCTTATGGTAAGCAGAGCGCGTCGAGGGAGACAATAGGTTTCTGGGAAATGATGGTAACAAACAGTGTTTTTGTACCATTTCTTAGCACACCTGGCGTATCAGGATGGGGAAGAGTCGTTTGCGATTTGAACCAGGTAACATACCCAACACTGGGCTCTTCAACAGGCCGTTATTGGGCACGTTACAATGTAGCTGATCAGATAGCCAGTTCATTAGTGATGGTTGCACCTGCATCGAGCGCCTCGTTGGAGACCACTCCTACAGGTCCAACACAGCAGATAGCATCCCCTGCATATTCCAGGCACTTAGATGCTAACGCTTATGATGACGCTGAGAACCCAATATCAACAATTCTTGACTTCCCAGAGGTAGCAAGAATCCGTTTTGGTACAAACAATGGTGATATACTCATCAATGCAACGGCAGGTGAGGCTCGTTTGATCGTATCAGCTCCTATCTTTGGATTTAGCTATACAGAGCTCCCTGGTGGATTCGCTGATGCGTATCCTTTAGTAGCAGAGTCTAAAAACGTTCATGTAACTAACTTAGTGTATGGCAGCAACCCTGCTCTGTATTATGCTAATGTTGTTAATGCACAGGCAAATCCATTGTTACAGACTGTAACTGATTATGGTAATTTCTACAACATACCAGGTACATACTGGGGTCCATGGGTAACACCAACAGGTACAATCGCAACTGGTATCTCACAGTTTGGTTTAGGTGCAGAAGCGGCAACGTTGTCAGCCATATCTTTCACCGAGAATACCAACCCTATATCACCTGAAATTGGTAGCCTTAGCAACCATGTAAGCGGTACTGTTGGCGATTTAAGCGGTTACAAAAAACCAACTGGAGCGCTTTGCGGATTTGCAATGGATACAGCAGGAATTTGTAAGGCAGCTAATACAGCATTTGATTGCAATACAAGCTCAGCTAGCTTAGGTACCGTTGTTTGCCCGAATGGAGCAGCTGGTAATACGTACTACTATAATGCATGTTATGGTGTGTGCTACAGACGCTAACTGTCTTTTATAGACATGTTTATTGATAAAGAGGGGCCTACAAGGCCCCCTTTTTTTTTTTGAAAAATGAAGAAAGGTGTCTTGATATGGTTAAAAAAAACATAAGAGCATACTTAATGATTTCTATTTTTGTTTTCCTTCTTACTGCATCATGCAGCCACTCTAACATAAGAGTTAATCCCACTGATAATTTGGAAGAAACTATTAAGGCTTTCTACGATCTAAAAAAGCAGGGAAAAACCTATGAAGCATGGAACTTTGAGCGAATGTCAACATACAAAGACGAAAAAATGCGTGAAACTGCAAAAAGCAACTATTTATCACGTCAAGGCGGTATGATGGCCGTCAAAGGATATGAGATCTTAGAGATAGGGAAAGAAGGAAGCGCTGTCGAGGGTCTTACTCCGGTTAAAATGAAGATCACCTCAACCTGGCCAACAATGACGGGTTTTAAGTTTCCAGAGGGCGACAACATAATAGAGATGGAAGACCTGTGGCAGAAGATCGATGACAAGTGGTATCACATAGTAAGAGGGATGGAGAAAAACTGGTAAGCGTTTTAGGGACGTTCTTATGAGAGCAGCGAGGAGGTGAATTTTTTATGACAAAGCTTTTATCAAGGGCATTTGAGAAGGCATCTACATTGCCTGAATCCTTGCAAGAACAGATAGCTAAGCAGTTACTCGAAGACATAGATGCTGAACTAAGATGGGAACAGACATTTAGCAATTCTCAGGATGAGCTTGATATCTTGGCTGATAAGGCGCTTAGAGATTTTAAAGCAGGTCGTTTTATTGAGCGGGGCTTTGATGATGTATGATCTCCTGTTTGACAGAGGATTTTATTAAGTGATTTAGAAGACTACCAGTAAGAATAAAGAACCAAGCTGCTAAGAGTTATCGATTGTGGAAGGTAAACCCTGACCATCCAAGTCTAGAATTTAAGAGACTACACATAGATCGTCCAATATACTCCGTCCGTGTTGGACTTGGATGGAGGGCAATAGGATTACATCAGGATGATAAGCTGATATGGTTCTGGATTGGTTCTCATGCTGCTTGTGATAGACTTCTAAAAAAACTAAGGCAACAGAGACTATTAGATAAGTAGATTTCTTAACAAGGAAGGTGCTAAAGTGAGCTTTCTTATATTGGTAGTCAAAGTTCTAATGGGATGCATAACGTTGATTGATTATGGTTACATAAGCATGTTAGAATTTATCAGGTAGATATGATGATGTCTATCGTGATGTTTATAAAGGAATCAAAGAAGAATCGGCCAGCAAATGTTGAAGCGAGGGATGCTGCTGTTTATACGAGCGATTTAGCAGAGATAAAGTCAATGTTTATAGATATGCTGTTATGGTATAAAAAGTTCAACCAAAGGCTTGATGAACTCTGTAAAAAGGTAGATTCGATGAATGCAGGACTAAAGCAGACAAGACTAGACTCAATAAGAGTTTCGATGGGCGAAGCAAAACTCAAACTACAGGATATAGATGTTAAAGGCTCAAGTAAGCTTTAGATTAAGGTGAGTTAGATGCAAAAGAAGCGTATATTTGATGAGGCAAATAATCCTGTTGTGAGGCAAAGCGACCTAGCTGAGATTAAATCAATGTTTGCTGAGTTATTGGCCTGGCAGAGGTCTGCAGATCAGAAGTTTACTGAAATTACCCAAAGCTTAAAATCTACAAATGAGCGGATAGATACAACCAATGCTGAGGTGAGGCAGCTACGAACTGAACTAAATACACGGATAGATACAACCAATGCTGAGGTGAGGCAGGTAAGAAAAGAGATGAAGCTAACGAGGTCTGAACTTGGAGGCATATCAAAAAGCATGAGTTATGCGTTGGAGAATGAAGCGTATAGATTGCTGCCAAAACTTCTTAAAGATAAGTATAACATTGAGGTTACCGATAGGTTTGTAAGGGTCGAGATACAGGGTGAGGAGATAAACATCTTTGCTAAGGCATTGAAAGATGGCAAGCCTGTTTTAATCGTTGGTGAGGCAAAACTCAGACTTCAGGTTAAAACCGGTAGAGGTCAAACAGGTGATGACGTTTTCAAGCAGCTTACGAACAAGATAAAAGCTGCTATGACGGAGTACACAGATATGGAGGTTGTTAGCCTATTGGTAACCCATTATGTCACAGCTAATTTTTTGAAAAAAGCCGCTGAGAATGAGATTATCGTTGTTCAAAGTTTTCAATGGTAGCGCTTGGATGCCTTAGGGTGACACAATGGGTTTAGTCTACGCTGAAATCACAATGACAAATCTCTATGACCTAGGTCTGTTTTATAGACAATTCATAACAAAGAATCAAGTACGAACACTAACAACCACTTGTCTTGTCGATACAGGGGCCTACAAGCTGGTTGTCCCTGAACACGTCAAGTTGCAGCTAGGTCTTACGGTGTTGGAGCAGCGTGAGGTTGAGCTTGCTGACGGGAACGTGAGTTTGTGCGACGTCGTTGGACCAATAGAGCTTCGTTTTGCAAACAGGATGACCGTTGCCAGTGCCTTTGTTATGGGAAACGAGGTACTGCTTGGAGCTATTCCTATGGAGGACCTGGATGTTGTTGTCGATCTAAAGGCGCAACGTCTTGTTGTAAACCCAGAAAACCCAACCATGCCAAAAATGAAAATCAAACAACACCACCTGCCGTAATTTCTATGCTTCTGACTTCTATCTTTGTGAGTGTATGAATTAATGCTTGTTTCAGAAATAATAATCGTGCCTGCCACATCGTAACTGGCTAAAATCTCTCTTAAAGTGTTCAGTCAGGGTGATTGTCATGTGTTTATGTTTTTTATAAGATCGTCCACGTTCTCATAGTTTTTTACCTTACCTGCTTTATAAGCCTCTAAGGCTTCGTTTATCTTTTCTCTTCCTGCCGCCGATAATTCTTCTCTTGCCTCTGGAAATTTGTTTACCATACAGGGTTTTAACACAATTGCATTGTCTACCATCTCGGCTTCTAAGATATCTCCGCCTTCAATACAAAGGAACTCCCTAAATCTCTTTGGTAAAGTAACGTTTCCATGACTATCCACTTTAATTTATGGCATATGTCCTCCCTGCTTACGCATATTAATAAGATTATCGTAGAATAGAAGCACGTGTTGTGTCAAATAAGTCTCGGGGAGACTTCCCACAGCTTGACAAAAACTCACCAATAGCGTCATTATATTTAATACAACATGAAACGAATGCTCAAGAAACAAGGCAATGATGGCTTTACACTGATTGAGATACTCATAGTGGTGATGATCATAGGTCTGATCGCATCACTCATAGCGCCAAACATATTTGGCAGGTTTGAGAAGTCCAAAGAAGAGATTGCAAAGGCGCAAGTTGAGATGCTATCCTCGGCAGCCCAGTCCTTCACCCTAGATATTGGCAGATGCCCGAAGGAGCTAAGCGAGCTGCTGAGTTCTACCGAGAAGAAATGGCGTGGTCCATATCTCTCCAAGCAGACCATCCCGCAAGACCCCTGGAACAGGGATTACCAGTATAAATGCCCTGGGGATCACGGTATGTTTGACCTCTATACCCTCGGTGCGTCTGGGAAAGTAGACGATAACAACATAAAAAACTGGTAGCCCACATGCTCCTTGGCGAGGTCTTAATCAGGCTCTTTGGCCTCAGACAGGACGACATAAACAGATCCCTCGACGTACAGAAGGAAATTGGCGGATATATAGGCCAGATACTCATAAACTCAGGTCTCATTAACGAATATCAATTAATAAGCGCCCTCTCGGAGCAATTAAATATACCGCTCTTTGATAATGAAACATTCAAGGGGCTAGACTCTGATCTAATAAACGACCTATCAGAGCGATTAAACATTGATTACCTGCTAAAACACAGCTTCCTGCCAATATCAAGACAAAACTCTCATGCAACATTTCTAACAAACGACCCCCTAAATGGCTATATCATCGACTATATTACAATGAGCCTGGGTAGCCGCGTTAGACTTGCCCTCGCTACTGAACAGACTATTGCAGAGTTGTCTAGACCGTTAAAGTCAGATGACAGGGACGTTGTATCCCTCCTTGTTGGTGACTCGCCAGAGGCACTCAAGGAGATGGCTTCTGAGGCCCCTGTCATCAAGTTCCTGAACAACCTGCTAAGCACAGCAGTAGACCTCAGAGCCTCTGATATACACTTAGAACCCTCGGAAGGAGTCAATCGTATAAAGATGAGGATAGACGGGGTGCTGCATGAAAACGAATCCATAAACGAAAAACTCTACCTGGCTGTGGTATCACGCATAAAGCTGCTTGCAGGGCTGGACATTGCTGAGAAGCGGCTTCCACAGGATGGTAAGTTCAGCACCAAGATAGCCTCTACCCTTATCGATCTGCGCGTGTCCACCATACCGTTTGCAGTGGGTGAGGGTGTTGTCATGCGTCTGCTATACAGGGCCAGGCTTACGTTTGACATAACCAGGCTTGGCATAGAGCGCGACGTTGTGCCGCTTATCACGGAGTTGATCAACATGCCCTACGGTATCCTGCTTGTTACAGGGCCTACCGGCTCAGGTAAGACGACAACTCTGTACTCCATGCTTTCAAGCATCGACCGAAAGGAAAAGAAGATAATCACCGTCGAGGACCCAGTTGAGTACAAGTTGGAGGGGGTTAATCAGATACAGGTAAAGGGTGAAATCGGCCTGAGTTTTGCCGCCTCCCTGCGGTCAATCCTCAGACACGACCCAGATGTCATCATGGTTGGTGAGATACGCGACCCTGAGACGGCTGAGGTAGCCGTGCAGTCCGCCCTAACTGGACACCTAGTGTTGTCCACTCTTCATACAAACGACGCCCCAAGCTGTCTGTTCAGACTCGTCGAGATGGGGCTTGAGGATTACCTCCTTAATGCCTCTATAATCGGCGTCATAGCACAGCGGATTGTCAGAAAGAACTGTGACAACTGCTCAAGCGTTGTTGATCTCTCACCAACACTGCTAAACAAGTACGCAATCACAGAGACCTATGAGATGTATAAGGATGTGCTTGGACTTACTATCGGGTTTAGGCGCGGCGCTGGCTGCCGCAAGTGTGCCGGCACCGGTTACAGGGGCATGATCGCAATCTACGAGGTGTTTAAGTATACGGATGACCTCAAGGAGACCTTCCTAAACGACCACTCACTGGAGGTGTTTAAGCGACAGTTGATAAACAGACACACTTTTAGGACTCTACGTCAGGATGGAATAATAAAGGTCATCTCAGGTATAACGACGATAGAGGAGGTACTGAGGGTCTCGTGAGCAGTTTTAAGTATCTCTGTGTTGATTCCAATGGCAAGGAGATTACCGGATCTATTGCTGCCGTAGATCCAAAGGATGCGCAGCACATATTAAAGGACAGGGGGCTGCGCGTTGTGAGCCTCAATGAGACCTTGTCCAGGGCTGGTTCAGACAGGCGCCTAAAGAGGAAAAAGGTGGACGACATGGAACTCTACAACGTATCAAAGGAGCTTACCGTTCTGCTGAGGGCTGGGCTGAGGATCGATAACTGTCTTGAAATCGTTGGAGGCTCTACGTCGAACCTGACGCTCAGGGAGCATCTCAGGGGTATCCTCAACGATGTAAAGGCAGGCAAGAGCGTAGCTGACGCCTTTGAGAAGGTAAGTGTCTTTACCTCCCTTATGGTCAATGTCATTAGGGTTGGTCAGGGCATCGGGGATCTCAAAATGGCCTTTGAGCATATCGCTAATCACCTTCAGTTTCAGATAAAGTTCAGATCAGAGATAAAGAACGCCCTCACCTACCCGATATTTTTGATACTGGCCAGCCTTGTGACCCTTGGGGTCATATTTAAGTTTATAATACCGCGCTTTTTTAGTATCTTTGGAGAAAATCAGGAAAAACTCCTGCCACTGGCCGCTAAGATACTCTACGGTGCAAGCAAGGTGTTTAACGGATATGTCTTCATAGCGGTTGTTGTAGGTGTCGTCATTTTTTTTAAATTCGTCAGTACAAAGAGACTGATACAGACAGCTTATGCCTATGCCTTGAACGTACCGTTAGTCAGATCGATGATAACAGACCTTGAGCTTTCCCGTTTCTCTTATGCCATGCACACTATGCTCAGCAGCGGTATTGAGTTCATAAAGGCGTTGAGGTACTCCATTGACCTGGTTGAGAACGTAAAGATTAGAGACTCACTGGAGCCGACAATAAAGCTCATTAAGGAGGGCAGGGAGATAGGTGAGGTGTTTTCTCAGGTAGAGATGCTGCCCGATATCGTTGTCAATATGGTTCGTGTTGGTGAGAAGAGCGGCAACATGAGGGAAATTTTTCTTGAGTTGTTTAACATCTTTGACGATAGGTTCAAGAGAGGCATCAAGCGGATTGTTGTGCTAATCGAGCCGATCATCATCACTGTGATGGGGCTTATTGTTGGTTTTATCGTAATATCTCTGATATTAACCGTTATGAGCGTGGGTAACATTAAGCTATGAAGGTGCGGCAGCAGGGTGGCTTTACACTCATTGAGATGCTTATTGTGATCTTTATCGTATCATTGATATTTTCCGTGGCGCTGCCGGTTACGATGAGGTCGTTTCAGAGGTATGCTGCATCCTTAGAGGCTGAGAAGGTGCTGGTGTTGATGTCCAAGGTGCAGAGGGGCGCCTTTGCTATGGGGTTTGATAGCTACGTGAAGACGGTTGACGGGTTAATCTTTGTAAATGGTGAAGAGAATTCAATCCCGGATGTCTTTGCAAGGTTAGATAAACCGATAATCTTTTACGGTAACGGTACGACCTCTGGCGGGCGGTTGGTAGTCTACGTTAACGACTTTACCTTTTCCGTCACCGTAGCCGCCCCCTTTGGCAGCATTACCATGTCTCAAGATGCCTAGAGGGTGTATAAAATATTCAGGGGGGGTTGGGCAATAGAAGGGGAGGCTCTGCCTGTTGTCGCAGGGGTTCGCAACCCCTCCCCTCAGACCTAATGCTGTTGACTTAAGGATGCAAAGATGCAAAAAAATAGAGAGGGCTTTGCCCTCCCTAGACCCTTCCACAAGGGGACTCGACCCCTTGACCCCCATTATATCGCATGTTTACACACAATGTTCCTATCGTATACTGAACTATTACGACAGAGCATATCCCTAATGCGATAAAAGATATAAAAACTTGTGGTACATATGATTACTTAGTTGTATGTCTTGATGCAGAAGAGATGAGCGTTGAGGATAAACATAAAGAGATCGAAGGATTTTTATCCGAAAAACAGTTAGCATTATTATCTGCAAAATTAGTAGTTGTGATTCAAAACAGATGCATTGAAACATGGTTTTTAGGAAATCGGAAGATTTGTCCAAGAAATCCTAAAGAAGATACGTTCAGAGGATATCTGCGCCATTACGATGTTTCTATTGATGACCCAGAATTAATGCCAAAACCAAAACTAAAGCTAAATAATGTAAGGTTTGAAACGCATGCACAATTCCACTGTGCTTATCTTAAAGCGATGCTTAGAGAGAAAGACATCCGATATTCAAAAGAAACCCCTTTTGAAGTCACAGCTAATCACTATATCGAGAGACTTATTGAACGCAATAGCGAATACCACCTAAAAACCCTAAAGTGTTTTTTTGATTTTTGCAAGACTATAAAAGGCAGCATACAGTCGTAGATTTTAGGGTAGTATACTGCCTTATAGCCGCTGTTTCAGGATATCTATTATATCGGTCTTTGTAAGGCTTACAGGATTTTCTTTGTTTGAGGTCTGAGCGGCTATCATCTCAAGGTGCTCTGTCTTGAGGCCATAGGTACTCAGAAGCGGTAACTGCAACACAGATATCCACTCATCTATCTTGTAAATCAACCTTTTCAATGCAATATCCATCTCAACTGGGTCTTCATCTATTAAGAGAGCGCCCACCGTTGCAAACTTTTTTAGATTCACCATGTCATTTTTTTCCGTTAGACGTTGGATGTTGACCTTTGTGGCAGCCCCGATTAGGGTTCCACATATAACGCCGTGAGGGATGTTAAAATAAGCGCTTATAACCGAGCTTAATCCGTGCACCACGCCAAGACCTGCATTGGCAAGGGTTATGCCCGACATCAATGAGGCGTAGGACAGTGCCGTCCTCAACCCTATGTCGTTTGCAGCTGTTGTACAGGCAGCAACAAGTTTGTCCTTAAATAATGCCAGGGCGCTTAATGCCAAGCCGTCTGTCATGGGTGAGGCCTTGGTTGAGACATACGATTCTATTAATTGCGTAAAAGCATCTAAACCACAGGCGGCCGTGACTGAAGATGGGCAGGTGATGGTCAACTCAGGGTCAACAATGGCGGCGTCTGGGACAAAGTTGTCATGTCTGAGGGACTTTTTAAAGCCATTTACTCCCACTCGACTTATAACGGCGTTTTTAGTTGCCTCGCTGCCAGTGCCTGCCGTGGTCGGCACGGCAATAAATGGTACTTTCACACCGCTGTGTACCACCCCGCTTCCAACCCCCTCAAGGTAGTCAAAGACAGGTTCGCCGGTAGGCAGCATTGCCGATGCGGCCTTACCTGCGTCTAAAACGCTGCCCCCCCCAATGGCTAGGACGACCTCAATCGCCTTTTCCTTAAAGGCCCTTACTACCTCATCAACTAGCTCAGGCGACGGCTCTGTGTCGATCGTTGTGTGGTAGTGCTTGATTGAATGAGCGTCAAGGGTAGACAACAAGGCAGCTAATCTCCCAGAGGTCTTGAGCGAGCTTCCGCCGGTCAGCACAAGAACGCTCGTGCCGTATCGCTTTGTAATCTTGCCAATTTCGTTAAATGAGCCGGCCCCAAAGTAGATATGCGGGGTCTTAGCAAATTGAAATTTATAAGCCAGTTCTCTGTGGTCACTATACGTCAGTTTCACCACAGCCCTCTTTCCTCTGGACATATCACACGATGAGGTACACCTTGACGTGGTTTTGCCATCCACGGTTCTACGATCTCCCTCCATTTCTTGTAATGGGCAGTGTTCTTATGTTCGTTTATAGCTTCTTCGCTTTCGTATGCCTCGTACAGGAGAAACTGTGTTGGATCTTTAATACACTGAAGCACGTCAAATCTTACATTACCAGCCTCTTTGATCGAACCCTCATGGTTTGTCCTGGTTGCGGCCTTAAAATCTTCCACGTGTTCCGGCTTAACGTATACCGTTACCGCTGTAACTATCACCTAACATACCTCCAATTTAATAAAGTTGAGAGATTATTTTGACAATGTCATATTTAAATAAACATTATGGATTGTCTGAACTAGGATTACACAGATTATAAGGATTTACAGGAAAAAGATTTTAACTAATCCTGGTAATCCCTTAATCTGTTAAATCGTGGTTCAGATGTTTTTATAGCAACCATATGGAATATGACATTGTCAAATTATACTGTGGATACTATTAATTAGTCAAAAGTCAAAAAGCTGCGAACCAAAACAGGGCATTTTTTATTTGACGGCGCCCGATGCAAGTAGGTAATTTGCTATTATACTGGCAGTTGTATTTATAACGGTCTCATCGGAGGCGTCTCTCTTGTGTCCTTCCATAACGTAGGTGTTTATGACGCCGATGACCCTGTCATTTGCCCTGATAGGGATACAGTAGTGACCATATGGCATGGCGTCCTGATTGAGTTCGTGCCGCTTGTCAACCCTGTCGGCAAACACTGTATCATTGCCTGAGGCGGCCTGTCCACTAAGACATTGGCTAAAAGGTACCGTCAGACACTCAAGCGTCTCCAATGAAGCCTTTAATACAAGCATGTCAGGTTTCTTCTTTTCTACAAGATAGATAGCGCCTTTTGTCTGTAGAAAAAGCCTTGGGATCGAAACCAGCAGCTTTAGGGTTTTTTCTAGTTTGGTGTTGAAATCGATAGGTTCCAAAAAGACATTCAAAATTTTATTTATAACTTTTTGTTTCATCTCCATTCTATGTCTATAAAGGGCTATCCCAATATTAACTAATAAGTCCCTTTGGGTGAATGGTTTAAGTATATAGCCAAATGGCTCTGTTATCTTTGCTCGGTTCAAGGTATCAAGGTCGGAGTGAGCAGTAAGATACACAATGGGTATGTTAAAACGCTCATCTATCTGATAGGCTGCCTCAATGCCGTCCATCTTTCCTTCCAGCATGATATCCATAAGTATCAGCGCAGGGTTAATCTCTCCAGCTAGTTTAACAGCCTCTTCACCGGATGCAGCGATAGCTGGAACGCCATAACCTATCTTTTTTAACTTATACTCTATATCTCTGGCAATAACGATTTCGTCTTCGACAACCAGTATGTTCATACCTGTTGACACCCTTTCATATGGGATGTTGCTGTTCTCTGGTAAAGTCATTATTCTCTGCGCCTCTTGTAAAACTCCTAAACAGGATTCATTTTTTTAATTCTCCTTATGTTAAAGTGTAGCAGCAACCAAACTAAAACACTAGGAAAACATTTGCTGGTAGATAGTGTATCATGGTTATTAGGAAAAATACTACGAGTGTTGGTATCATCTTAAAAAAGCATGGTAAATTTCTTTGGTTCTTTCGTATTTCATGTGGGTAGTCCAACCTTATTATAATTCAGCTTACTTGTGAGCATGTAGATAATAACCTTTAGGTTTTTAAATGTTCTGTAACCCCTTGCTTTTGCTTTAGCTGCCTGTACTAAACTATTAAGCCCTTCGTAATAGTTCAGTATACGATAGGAACACTGTGTATAAACATGCAATATAATGGGGTCAAGGGGACTGGTCCCCTTGTGGGTGGGTCTGAGGGAGGGCAAAGCCCTACCTTCTTAATACACTTATGGGTGAACTATTACCTGAATTCCTGCTTACGCAGGAATGACATGGAACAGCTAAAGACGCCATTTGCTGTCATTCCAGCGAAAGCGGGAATCTATTTTCAAGAGTTGCATAAAATACTGGTTTATAAAAAAGTGCAAAAGTATAGATTTAATTTAAAACAGCCTGATGTTTAGAACTGACAGGTTGTGTTTATCACCGCAGTTAGAGTATAACTCAAGCCTCACAAATTTAGTAGTAATAGTTTCAGGAAGTTCGGTGACATTATTGTCGGTCATAAACACTTTACAGACGTCATCTACATATGCCAGTTCCTTCCAATCTATGCCGTTGTCGCTTATCTTTATGGCATACTGTCTGGGCGCTCGTGCGATGAATATGTTTCGTGGATATTGGGGAGTCAAGACGAGCTTCTTAAACGATACGGGTCTTTGAAACGTTAAATTTAACCATTCAGGATACACGGGCGGTGATTGAGTATGCCACGCAGTATAGGTTATCTTGGTACCAAACAGCTTATCAGTTCCTAAGCTGCCGAGGATTGATGATGCCTTTATGGACTCCATTTGCAGGTCTAACAGACTTGCCTTACCTAGGTCAGGGAAAAACGCATAATCAATATCTATGATACCTATGCGATGGTCTACTCTATCAGAAAACGTATACGGAGGCTGGGTATGCCAGACGGTGAGTGGTTGATCTGAGTAAAACAGCCTATCTAAGGCTATGCTGCTAAAAGATGCCGCCTTAATGGATTCTAAAGGCAGATCTGTCAGTTCTGATCTGCATTGATTTGCTTTATCAATAGGATTTTTGCGTGTAACCAAAAAAACCTTGGTTATTGGACTATCTGTGAATGTATACTCGGCCAGGCTTTGTCCATATCGAAGAGCAGTATTGACAACCATGCGCGGGATGGAATAGTTCCCTGGGAAACCACTGCTTGGAAGTCCAAACTCATCCCCTGAAAAATGGGGATTCGTGAGGTCATTATCGCCAAACCCTACACCTACAACGAATACGGCATCCAAATCACCTTTAAACAAGGGTTGTAGCCCCTCTTCCAGGACAGTGATCTCACGTTGTTGAACTGCAACGTAGTCAGTATTAATGTAGTATCGGGCAAAGGCCCCAAGTATAACCACTATGACAAGACCAACGTGAGGGAGAATTTGAAACTTCCTGTCTTCACCTATGCTAAAAAACCTCTTTATTAAAGATATCCAGATGCTAACCGCCCATACGACTAAAAGCACAACCATTGCTGAGATAACAAGCAAGACTCTGTAATAATACACTGGCATGTAAAACATGGGGATTGCACACGAGGTAGCTAAAATAATGAAGGCAAGTATGGTTTTCTCAATATTCATACGTCTGTTATTCTTATTGCCCTTAGTCCAAAACATAACAGATACAACGAATATGGTTACGTACAGAAAAACCTCTATAATATGTGCAAACGTGAAGTCATCGCTTATGCGCCATAGATTTAATATTCTCCAAACTGAATACTTAAAAAATTGCTGAATGTTACCTAAGATCACTTCAATGTTGGAAAATTCAAACTTCTTTATATCAATGCTTATATCTCCTTTTTTACGAAAGATCGGCATAAATATAAATTTATTAGTAATGAAGTAGATAACCGTAGATAAGCCAAACATAAAATAATAGAATATAACTTCTATCTTTCGTCTCATCCATGCAGCTCTATCTGTGAAAACGAGCAAGGACATTGGGATCAGAAGGAACATGAAGGCTATCCCAGGGTGGAAGTGGAAGGTTATTATCAAGAACAATGATGAAATAGCAAACAGGATCAACCTTTTAAAGCTGTGTAATAATATAGATAGTTTGAAGACATCGTCACTAACTCTCATGACTTGAGACATACTGTATACGCTTATTATTAACGATATAAAGCCCGGTGCAAACACTACTATTGACCCCCAAGCGGCGTACACCGTTATCCCCGGTAACAACATTATCAAACCCGTAATAATAAATGCCTTGTCTCTATCATCAACAAGGGCGTTAAACCACAGCCACAACATAAGAAAGGTTAAGATTATAACAACTATATTTGCAGCACGCATAAGCGTGTAATAGTCAGTTGCTCCCCTTTTCTTTGTGTACATCTCAGTCATATAGGAATGTAGTCCGCTTGTCCACAGACAGATGCTTTCAGCAGCTAAGATACGGCCAACCCCAACGAATGAGTTATACATCGTTGAGTTGCGGCAAACCGGATACTCTGATATCTGTTGAAACCAATAGTCGTCATGGGCCATATAGGAGTTAAAAAGGGCTGGCATATATGCAAAGATACATAACACAAATATGAGCATTATATTCTTCAGTACGCTTTCCTTTTTTATCATGTGGGGTTCTCTTTACGTTGTCTCATTATAATAGTTCACCCGATGTGTTAAGAATGGAGGGGTTTACCCTTCCTACAATGGCTTATTAAGTGGAAACACCAATTCTTTACTAATGCGTCTATCTCTCATCTCTTTATATTTATTTATTATGCCAGTCTTCCATAGAAAGTATCCAAACTTGCCCCCAAGTACAGAGTAGTCAAAGTGCACGACGTATTCTATTAATCGCTTGAAATAAAAGAAGAAGCGTACTATGAATAAAAGATTTGGGAAATATACCTGACTCTCAGAGTATGGTTTTGCAAACTTTAATAAATAATTGAGGAGCTTGGAGGGGATGCGAGCTATGGTAGACAAGTGAACTAAGACGTTAGCAAATGAAGGCAGTATTTTAGTATAGCTGTCTTTAATGCTTTTGGCGCTTATACCTAGCCGCTCAAATTCAAAGGCAAGTTCAGTATTTGGTATCACGGCTAATGAGAATATATTCAGGATGAAAGGTCTAGGCAGATCGTATATTAACCTGATAGTGTCCTGTACATCCTGTTGATTTTCAATAGGGTTGTCGAGTATTATGTCATAGCTTGGGGGCTCCATGTATCTGGAGTATCCTGAAATGATGTTTGTCGCCCGTCTGATCTGGTCGCAACTAGTAGTTCTCTTGTAAAATTTAAGGATCCTATCGCTTCCAGACTGTATCCCCATCCTTACCCTAATCATACCAGCCCATACCAGAAGCTCCACTTTGTCTTTTCTAATGTTGGCTGGCTGAAGTCCATAAACAACAAACGGAACATTTACCTTTTCCCTCCATTTTATAGCAAACTCTTGCAGTATATTATAAGGAATTCCTATAAAACCGTCATCGCTAAAACATATAGTCGATATATGAGGGTGTTTTGAAAGTACATTCTTTACTTCTTCTATTATGTAATCTACAGAGGGATATCGTATCTTTCTATAGTTTGCGTCGTTTTTAATAAACTTGCTGTTACTGCAATAAATACATTTATGTGGACAGCCAATTGACCATATCATATAGTAGGATAAATTGTTATATTGTAGGTAATGCTCAAGTTCACAAGGGACAAAACCAATCTTATTTTCAAATATCTTTTCATCATTCGCATATAAGGGAAAAGGAAAACTCCCCAATTCCTCTGGGGTATGTAATGGCAAAAAATCATTTTTAATGATTTTCCCTTTTATGTTAAACCAAAAGTTTTTCGTATCATCGTAACTTTTCCCATTTTCAAATCTTGAGATAAAATTAATAAAAGCAGTTTCACCCTCGCCAACACAGATAGCATCAGCAAAGTTAATAGCGTCATTAGGGTGTATTATTGGATGTATGCCGCCCCACAAAATAAAAACATCTTTTCTTAATTTTTTTACCTTACTAATAATTGTTTTTGTAAGATCTGAGAAAGACGTCATAGAAGAAAACGCCAACATATCGTATTTACTTAGACTTGAAGCTATGATTTCCAGATTGCCCTCATCAATCATATTTGGGATAACTTCATTTTTTATATATACCTTCAGCAGGTGCAAAGATGAGTAAAAATTATTAGGGCTTATGTATAGTACATCTGCATTTCCATAATATTTTCGGGTCAGACTAGCCATCTTCCTAAATCCTATTGTGTGCAGTCCGCTTTCCACTGATACGAATGCTATTTTCATAAAGGCTATTATAACATAAAAACCGTCTTTGTCAATAATATTTACCAGGGCCAGCAATTCTCACTGAATTTGCAGAATGGCTTTTTATAAGGATTTTACTGTATATATGAAAAATATTTTTCGCGGTGTTTTTATAGTATATTGCTTATATATTAACAAATTACATTCATTATCAGTGAGAATCGCTGTACCAGGGCAATCGCATTTGAAAAAACTGTCTGAACCATGATTTAACGGATTAAGGGATTGACAGGATTTAGGTAACAAAACGATTAAAATGTATCAAGGCTATGAAAATATATTCTGCAAACCCTTCCATGTTCAGGCAATCCCTAAGGTCAACGAACAATGCGTCAAGTTTTTAAACACGATTGCCCTGTAACATTTACGACGGAGGGGAGGGGCTATTGCATTTATAATAGTTGGATTAAAAAGCCTTAGAGATTCATGAGAAAGCTAGCGTTTCAGTTATCTCTAAGGCCTTTATGCCTTTGTAGAAAAAATGTGCTCGATGTTTTTCTTCATCTTCTCTAACATCTTTAGGTAGTCTTCTGGTGGAACCTGTCTTATCAGTTTTCCTTCATGATCTACGATGCGTATGACCACGTTATTATTCTCGTCAACAGCAAAATAAGCCTTGGAGAAGTTTTTATCAAACAATTTCTTTTCTTCTTCAGCCTTTTTCTTTGCTTGATTGGCACTTTCCTCTTCTTTTTTTAAATCGTCGTTTTTAGCAGTTACTGAAGGTTTTTCTCCATTAGAAGCCTCTTGAGCATCAATAGAATTGCGAATTGACAACGATACAATCTCTTGATTATCATCTCTTTGCACCGTGCCGGTTGTTGTGTCTTGACGCTCAGCCGGTTTTCTGACTGTCTGATTCTCACGCACAGTTGCTGTTATGTTTGTATCAAAGCTCCTGATCTCCATTACGGCCTCGCTCTATATTGTAATTGTATCTTCCACATTCTTTCTACTCCCATACCAACATGTCATAATCTTGTCTTCTATCTCTCTTTCACGTTGGCACGCAGCCATTTTCTATTGTTATATTAGTTTGTAGCCCCTTAACCCTTCTGTAGACTATTACCAGAGGCTATGTCTGCCTTCTCCTAATTCTTTATATCGATCTTTTATAAGAGATCTTATCTTCGCATATCACGCTATAGAATTAATTATCTTCTCTGTTGCTGCTTCCCAACATATGTTGTTTGGTCATTCACTACAGGTATTATAATACTTACCTCCTTGCGTTTGTGAGATAAACCTACGTTTTACTTATCGGTTAAAATTCCTAAAACTTTAGCGCCGAGGAAAAATATTTTATATCATGAAACATAAGAATTAACTATCTGTCATATTTTGCTCTCAACATTATGTATTACAATAACTATGCCAATGTTGCGATGCTTATCATCCGTAATTGCAACTGCGCTAAAATCAACGGATACTTCTTTGGCATCTTTTGTGGTAAGGATACGCTCCTTACTTATTACAAGCCCTTCCTCAAGAGTTTTCTTTACTGGGCTTTCTGGCATAACAGAAAAAACGCGTTCTATGTTCTCACCAATGGCCTCTTTGACCTTCCAGCCTGTTATTGAGGCTGCGCTTGGGTTCATAAATGTTATCCGCCCGTTGAGGTCTGTCATAATTACGGCACAGCCCATTAGCTTGAGTGTGGCCTGCAGCCATTGGTGACTCTCGTTGAGTTTCTTTTCTATCTTGTGTTTATAGAGCGCTATCTCAACGGTAATGTACAGCTCTCTCTGTTCAAAGGGTTTTAGTAAGTACCCGTAAGGCTCTGTGATCTTGGCACGGTTGAGGGTAGCCTGATCTGAGTATGCTGTTAGAAATATGACAGGGATGTCAAGTTGGTTGCTAATATGTTGAGCAGCCTCTACGCCATCCATCGTACCCTTTAGCACGATGTCCATCAAGACCAGATCCGGCTTATGTAGTTGAGCCGACTTAATGGCGCCATGACCTGAGTCAACCATATCGACTACGCTATAACCTAATTCTATGAGCTTGTCGCGTATGCTCATTGCTACAATGCTTTCGTCTTCTACAACCAGTATACTGGCTTTTTTAGAGTCGCTGTTAGAGTATTTCATAGTATTTAACCCCTTTTAGAGTACTTTAATTCGCCAAAGGTGACCTTAAACTTGGTTCCAACGCCGGCTTCACACTGTATGGAACCTTCTAACTGTTCCAGCGCCAAGGCGTTTACAAGTCTCAAGCCGAGGGTCTCTGCATTTTTTAGATCAATATTTGGTGGAATACCTATGCCTGTATCGCTGATTGTCAGGGTGTAGATCTCATTGGCCTCTGCCTTTAGCTCCACGGTTATGCTGCCCTCAGCATCTGCCGGAAAGGCATGTTTTAAAGAATTAGAGACGATCTCGTTTATAATTAATCCGCAAGGGACGGCGGTATCTACCCCTATGTAGCACTCGTCTATGTTTGTCTTTAGGCTTACCCTGGCTGTGTTTAGACAGGAGGCGCTGTACAGATGATTCAGGAGGTTTTCTACGTACTTAGCGAAATCTATCTTCTCCATGTTATCTGACTGATAGAGTTTTTCATGTATGAGGGCCATTGCCTTTAACCTCCTCTGGCTGTCTTTAAACATCTCCAGGGATTCTTTGCCTTTGATATAACGTGTTTGCAAGTCAAGCAGGCTTGATATGATCTGGAGGTTGTTCTTTACCCTGTGGTGGATTTCCCTCATAAGCACCTCCTTTTCCCGCAACGAGTGTCTTAAGCGCTCCTCTGCCTTTAGACGTTCATTTATCTCAACTTGCAGCTTTTCGTTAGTTTCCTTAAGCTGTGAGGTGCGTTTTTCAACGAGATCCTCTAAGAGATAACGGTATTTCCAGAGCTCCTCTTCCATCTTATTACGTGCCTGAAGCTGTTTTTTCAGGTCCTGTTCCACGCTCTTTAACGCAATAGAATTTTTAACCAGCCCTTTTAGCTCATACAGGTTAAACGGCTTGTGGAGAAATGCGCTGACGCCTAATTCAAAACACCTCTCCATGTCTTCGTCGCTTCCGTGCCCTGTTAGGACAATAACTGAACACGGGTCAGTTGGAGCAAGGTTTATCTTTTGTAAAAACTCTATGCCATCCATAACCGGCATCTTAAGATCCAAGATTATAAGTATTGGATTGATCTCACTAAACAGCTTTAGACCATCAAGACCGTTTTTGGCCTCATGGATCTTGTAACCATAGACCTTTAGATGTTTCTTTATTGCGTCTATTACGATCTGCTCATCGTCGAGTATAAGGATTTTATGATTGTACATCAGTTTCTTTAACCTCAATGGGTATCTTTATAGTAAAGGTAGTGCCTTTGTTAATTTTGGAATCACAGGTAATTGTTCCATTGTGTCCGCTGATTATCCCATATACGATGGAAAGGCCCAGCCCTGTGCCCTTACCAACTTCCTTAGTTGTGTAGAATGGCTCAAAAATCCTGTCCAAAATCTCCTCATCTATGCCAACACCGTTGTCGGTGAATTTTATCACAACAAACCGTTTATCTCTCGACTTTCTAATGTCTATACGTATCTCAGCAGAGGATCTGGTTTGAGACAGGGCGTCCATTGCGTTCTGTAAAAGATTTATGAACACCTGTTCTAATTGGTTGGCGCTGCCGGTGACGGGTGGCAGATCAGGCTCTATCTTTTTTGTAAGGACGATGTTTCTCAGACGTATACGCTCACCCATCAAGAGGAGGCTGTTGTGTATGATTGTTTCGATGCTAACCGGTTCCATTTCAATATCGTCGCGCCGTCCAAATGTGCGTAAATGCTGAATTATATCGACAATCCGGTTGACCTGCTTATATGAAACAACGGCCTCCTTTTTAAGATCGTCTGTATTTAACAGACCCTGTTTAATCTCAAGGATTAGGCCTTGTAAAAAGCTGCTAATGTATGTAAGTGGTTGATTTATCTCATGAGCAATACCCGTGGCTATCTCACCCAGCGTAGCCATCTTAGAGGAGGTCAACATCTTTAACTGTATCCGACGTGACTCCTCTTCGAGTTTTTTTATCTCCCTCATGTCGTGGGCAACTATTATAGTCTCATCGATGGTCTCATAGCTCCACTGTCCGAGTCTTGACAGATTAACCAGCACAGGGATCTCCTCAGACGCTGCCGTCTTCATGGTCGTGAACAGGTCCTTTGCGCTGCCTTTTATCTGCGCCCCATTTATGGCGTCCAAGATGTTTTCTGCAAAGATGGCGTCAACCCTCTTTCCTACAAGCTCTTTCTCTTCATAGCCTAAGAGGTTACATGCGGAGTGGTTTACCGTCTGTATAACGAATTCACGATTAACGACTATGAGGGCGTCCGTGAGGGATAAAAGTACGCTTTCAAGGTATGTCTTTGCATGAAGCAGTTGGGCGGTTCTCTCCCTGACCCTTATCTCAAGCTCGTCGTTGTATTTCTTTAAGGCATCCTCGGCCTTCTTGATCTCTGTGATATCGTGAAAGATGCCGCGTGTTACAGACGGGGTACCGTTTTCAAATATACAGTTGACGCTTCCCAGTACCACAATATTTCTACCATCCTTAGTGACAAACACCGTTTCAAACCTGCTGGAAATGCTTCCTATCAAAAAGCAATTGAAGTTATGAAGGGCGGTGTTAAAGTAATCAGGATGTATGATGTCAGCCAAGGTCAGTTTAACAACCTCTGCTTCCATATAGCCAAGGGTGTTGAGCCATGAGCGGTTGACATACTTAAACCTGCCATCAGGGTCTACTACGTGGATCATATCCGAGGCGTTATCGAAGAAGTCCTGGAGTTGTTCCGTGTTTTTCTTAAGCTGTTCCTCGGCTAACTTCTTCTCTGTTATGTCAGAGATAAGGCCGTCGTATGCAATGAGTTCTCCGTTGGTATCGTATCTGGCAACAGGGGTGTTTCTTACCCACCTGATTGAGGCGTCCTTGTGAATAATACGGTGTTCGATAGACTGTACGGGTTCACCTCTTAATATCTTGGTTGTAAGGTCAGTTACAGCCTTACGATCCTCACCGTGGATCATGCGGTACCATAAGAATGGATCCTCTATGTATTCCTCTGTCGTGTATCCTGTTACGGCCACGCAGCCTGGCCCATGAGTTGTGGATATGGCCTTGCCAGCTCTGACCTCTACTGTATAAATGTAATCAGTGATTGCGCCTAACAGTCGTTTATAGCGGTTTTCACTGTGTCTTAAGGCCTCCTCAGCCAGTTTTTGCTGTGTGATGTCTGAGATGAGGCCGTCATAGGCAATCAACCGGCCATTCTGGTCATGGCGTGGCACAACGGTGTTTCTTACCCAACGGACTGAACCGTTCTTGTGGATAATGCGATGCTCTATAGAAGGCACGATGTCGCCTGCAAGGGTGTACTTGGCCTGCCGCATGACCATTTCGCGATCTTCCTCGGCAACCATCCGATACCACAGGTAGTGGTCCATCACGTACTCCTCAGAGGTATAGCCCGTAACGGCAACACACCCGGCCGAGTGGTTTGTTGACACCGCCCTGCTGTCCTTGACTTCCACCGTATACATATAGTCAGTGATCGCGCCTACAAGCCGCTTGTACCTGTTTTCGCTGTGCCTGAGGGCCTCTTCTACCTGCTTTCGTTCTTTTATCTCCTCCTGCAGATCCTTGTTTACTCTATCAAGCTCCTTTGTGCGCTGATAGATGCGCTGCTGCAACGCTATGTTGGTCTCAAAGAGGGAATTGATGTTGCTCTCTACTCGATCCTTGAGAATCTGCCTGAGATTTTCTACAAACGACATTTTACCTTTTATTGACCTTATTTTTTCTTCTAACTCTTCGCCAATTATATCTTTTATATCCACCAATGCCCTATGAAGTATATTAGTCTCTATACGTCTCTCTTTCATGAACTGAGGCTTTAACAACCTTCTCGGCCACAATATCGTGGTCTATCTCTGCAAGCAACTCCTTTACATACCAGATCTCTTTAGATATAGTAGCGGGTATAGGGGGGTACTTGCTCTTCTTTGCAGTAACGCTCTCTGCCAGGTAGCTCTTTTTTATCTGTTCGAGGCTCTCGAGGCGTTCAGGAAGGCTCATGCTGTACCACGTCTTCTTATAAGCAGCGTACTGTGTGTCTGCCAGCGTTTTTTTCTTGGCCTTTTTGGTGGTCTTAGCGCTGCCGGCGGTTTCTCCCTGTGAGCCTTGCGTGTATTCCTTTAGAACCTCACGGATGGCAAAAATCTTGCTTACGTAATTTGCGTTTTCCTTATTGTCAACACTAGTGGCAAAGGGTTTGGGGTTACCTCTAAACTTTTTATAGTACTGAGAGACGCTCTTAGGTGACCTATTGTACGCCCAAAAGGCCCATAGCCATCTGTCGCTATTAGTGATCTTTTCACCGTTTATCTTATATACCCTGTCCCAGGCCAGGGTAAGGTTGTAATTGTCCTTCAGAAGCCTGATGGCGGCCTCCGTACTGCGCTGTGCATGGCTCCTGTAGTCGATGTCGTCGTCAATAAGCCCATAGGACTTAGCAGTGGCCGGCATGAACTGCCAGTACCCCTTTGCCCCCGCCCGTGATAGCGCCTGAGAGTCCCATGCAGACTCGGCCAGGGCAAGGAATACTATCTCAAAAGGGATATCGTTGTCCTTGCATTCTTGGTAGATCATCTTTAAATGCCCAGCCTCCAACATCCTATGCCACCCGCCGAGCAGGTGTTGATAGGATGTCAAAAGCTCCATGCCTTTTTCGTTTTTGTACTTTATTATCTTTTTATCATAGTCAAGATCTCTTTCACTGTAGATGTTTCGCCATCTAAAGATCTTTAACTGGTTTTCCTTCCCCGCGGGAGGGTAGATGTGTGGCGCCTGGTAAAACAGCCGCCTTCCGAGATCACTGTTAGTTGCCTCGGATGACTTGCGTACAGCCTCTTTTGAAACAGCCGCATTGGTAACAGCACAAAACAGTACCAGTGGTGACACCAACACCAAAATAGCCTTATAAAACATAATCAACCTCCTTACTGATATGGTGCTCACACCTGCCTTTTGCCAGAGTGTGGCTTGCCCAGTTCTTATGTGTTTATACTGTTTTATAAAAAAGCCCATATCTATTTTAATCATTACTGAACACATATTGTCAATAGGTTTATAGACGCAGGAAAAGTCTTGTATGATAAGGTGTTTGAAGGTTGAATTTAAAGAATCACTTTTTATCCTGATTTCTTGATTTACTGATGATTGCACTGCACAAACCGTGGAGCATGTCCAGCTCCCACCGGGTGAGTCCGTAGCGGCCAACGAGGTGTTTAACGTTTCGTTCGATGTCTGATTCCAGGTTCTCTGAGCCTCTCATGCTAAAACCCAGGTAGTGCAGAGCCTCTGTGATACGGTTATAGAGGTTATGTAAGTCTGCTTGGGGCATAAGCTGCTCAGGCGTCGTGTGTGCCGCGATCGTGTTGTCTGGCAGCCGCAAGGAAAGCTCATAGGCGACGATCAACACCGCCTGTGCCAGGTTAAGCGATGGTTGGGCGCTGGAGGTAGCTATCGTCATCAGGTAACCGCACGTGTTTATCTCGCTGCTGTAGAGACCGTTGTCCTCGCGGCCAAAGAGTATTGCCACCTTGTTATTGGCAGCGGTGTTGACTATCCTGTCGACAGCCTCCTTGATTGGATAGATGACCCCTCGAGTTTTGCCCATGTGACGTGTAGTGCCAACGACGATCGTCTTGTCGCTTATCGCCTCAGAGAGGCTGCTGTAGACGGTGGCGTTTTCCAGCACGTCAGCTGCTCCGTGAGCGAGGGCGTTTGCCTCAGCACTGAGGTAGTCGCAGGGGTTTACTATGCAGAGTCTTCTGAACCCCATGTTCTTAAGCGCCCTGGCTGCCGCTCCGACGTTGCCAGGTTCCTTTGGATGTACGAGTGTGAAATAGATGTTCTCTTTAACCATAGAAGTAGTTAGAGCTGGAAACTCTGCTCCTACCATCGGGTAAGTCTAAGTATTGAGCAAGCGGGATTAAAGCAGACCCTCAACCTCTGTTATGTCCTCTGCCTTTGTCAACGCCTCTGTTATTGCATAGAGCCTTGACTCATCCTCACACCCTCTGATCTTCTGCATTAGGGATAGACCTTTTTCACCAAACTTTGCCCTGAGCAATGCTTCAAGCATATTTTGCATCCCTTCTACGCGGCCTTCTTGCCGGCCACCTTCCCAGCCCTTCTGCATACCCTTCTGCACTACCTGCATAAACCTTATATCCGTCTCTAAATCGTACACAATTGTCATCTGTTCCACCTCCTCTATTACGATTCTTTGCATGTCTCTCAACTTTGAGAGTACTTCTAATTGTCTTAGATATCGTGATAAATCCAGTCCCTTGGCGACCTTCATCAACTCCGCTAAAAGCTCCTTTACAAATAACCTCTCATCACGCTCTCCGATGTTGCATAATACCGACAGGATTATCTCTTCTGGTACAGAAGCGTAGAGAAACCGTTCACATGCAACAGCCCTTATATCTATTAACTCATATTTATAGCGTATCTCAGGCATATCCAAAAGACTCCTCATAGTCAGCTTATCACGGCCAATAAAAACCACGTACTGTCTTACCCTTATACCGTACAACGAGTAGATATGAATAAAGTAGTGCAGCATCATGATGAGCATACGTGCGTCATTTGTGCTCTGAACCTCTGCGTGTAGGATGTATGGTTCACCGCCATCATCGTTGTCTACCTTGAGTACTAAATCCGCTTCTCTTTCATTTGCCAACTGCATCAAGGTGTTTAGTCTGCTCACCTTATCGGCGCTTACCCCCAATACCTTCTCCAGCAGAGGCCGTTGTATCCCCTCCATGACCTCCTTGATGATCTTATCGTAACTCCCTGGCCCTGTTGGTGTATCCATCTTGATCTTTATTATACTACAACGAACGCCAAAAACACCTGAAATACTATTGTCTTGTCAGTAGGCAAAGCCTCCCTTTTTAATACATACGGGTGATCTATTCAAGCTCTGAATCGCTGATCTATTCCGTATTTGAAGATATTCTACTGTCGTTAAGTTAACACTAGTGTTTTAGTCATATGCTTTTCATAGATTTGCCGCAAGAAGTGATAACCGGCTTTGCCATAAATATTACATATCCTATTTGCCTCTTCTATGAGTTCACTCGTATATAGAAATTCTACTATTGACTGAATATGTTCCGGGTTAAAATCAGGTATAAATTTTCCAAGCATTTCAAGGTAAATATCTCCGATGTATCTGGCTGTTTGTTTAGGGTCGCCAATATCTTTGAGTTTGTCCAGATTTTTGATAAAAAATGGATAATTAAATCCTTCATAAACATAAGGCGCTGATAGATTTAACCACTTAACGGATTTATCATCGATGTTGTGCAGAAACACCGCCATTTTTGAGGAGGCTGATAGGGTTTGTACATCTTCAGGCGTCAAGGTTTCCATCTTTCCTATTTTGCCTTTGTATATTTCATATAACCGTCTCCAGAATTCCATGATTTTTCCCTTTATATCTAAGTTCTTAATTAAGTTTTCACTTTCCATACAGAAGTATTCTATAATCTCTTTTATCTGTTCGGGTTTCTGTCCATCAATAGCCTTTCTAAAAAGGCCGTCTGGTTGATCAAGTTCTTCATAATCCCGCAGATAACAAACAGTGATGTGCTGAATAATAAGTTCTTTGCAACGCTTTTCTTTAAAATCAAATGTAAGTGCATATTGATAATGCGATCTCATCAATTCGTAGTAGACTTGGCCACTATAAAGATAGCCAACCATGAAGGCCTCCCAGTATTTACTGCCTTTAACGTCGTATACCTTGGTGACTTTCTCTTTTACCCAGTTGCTGTCTAATCCGTATATATACGGCAAATAAAGGCCGAGTGATGTGTATGCCTCAATAATATCCTCTCTTAAAAGCTCATCAAATTTATCCGTATACTCTACTAACCATTTTGTATCAGCAGTTATTTTATTGATACGAGCGATTCTCAACGCAAGAAATGCTAGGGCGGTTATTAATTTGCCACAAGAGGAATTATCCGTATGAAAGACGTAATCGTTGATTTCTTTATCCTCTTCAGGCTTTCTTAACTTTGTTAGCAGTGAAAAAACAATCTCTTTAGCCTTATCAAGATATTTTTCGGGGAATGCCCATGAATCCTCTCTTGTACCTTCCTGGATTAGCTCTGCAATTATCCCTATAACCCATCTATGGTCAGCCCCGCCTAACCAATCACCTTTTTTGACTATATATTCGTCATTCCAGAACTCTTCTTTTCTTGTGTATAGATCGATAAATTCAAATAAGTTGCTCCAATATTTATTCCAATCTATAAACTCTTTAGCGCTCCACGCATCTTTAATTCCCGTAAGTAGCTCATATACATAGATGTAACCTGTCTGTTCAAATGGGGTCAGATCGTTTGCAAACTTCTCTGGCTCTACTCTTGCCACTTCTGACAAGAGTTTGGCAAACCCACCAACTGTTGGAGTTTCCCACTTATCGTCTGGTTTAAAATCCTTCAGTTCTTTAGCAAGTTCTTCATTTGTTGACCTTATTATCTCCTCTTTTGACAGCGGGGATGGACCGGGCCCCACCCGTAATCTAGGTAACCATGATCTATGACTAACACCTTCCTCTTCTGCATGTGTAATACTCTGCTGTTCTTCATAAAGAGCTTTGAACTCAGGAACCGATTTTAGAGGATAATACCACCTTTGTTTCCAAAAAGCAGTGTACACTTCTTGTTTATCAAGATATTCAGGAGGAATAAACTGAGAACTTTCATCTATTACTCTTATCAATAGTTCCTTTTCATCTAGTGTAAATTTACCTTGATTTGTTTCAAGTAACTCACACATCTCAGACTTATAAAATTTATAGTTAAAATAATCGATCCTGTTATCTCTTTCAAGCATAGAAATGAAAACATCCTTATATTGTTCCCATTTACTCCCAACAATGAATAAAACCAATCTCTTAAACAATGGATATCTGTATTTTTTGCTAAGAAATATGTCCAGTACTTCCCTTGTTTCAACAGGTTTATGCTCTGCCTTAGACAGAAGCATATCTCTTAAAATACCCGTCAATAAAAATTCTACACTATGACTATAAATTTCTTGAGAAAATAACGATGGGAACCATATATAAGAATAATCATTAGGTTCTACCTCTTGAGATTTATCAATCCATCCTCTATTAAATATCTCATTTAGTCTATCAGCAACTGATAAAATTGTCTTGGTGCTGCATTTTTCTCCAACTAGTACAATACTTTTGCTAACGTATCTATCTTGGTAAAGGCTAAATAAATCTACAACAGCTAGAGGTTCTACCTTTTCCTCTAAAGTAGACCATATTATATCAGTGATTATTTCAACTATCTTTTCAGCTTTCTGTAAGTCTTCAGGGTTATCGCTATTAAGAAATTTTGGCAAAAGGTTACTAGCTATTATCTTAATTTCAGACTCAAGCCAGGTGGGAATTAGATCGATTATTCCATGTGGTATCTTCTCAGTAGGTAAATTAATAAGTATTTTTACAAAATACCGCCATGTTCGATCGTTGTCTATATGCTGGCCGGTGTCGTCTTTGTATTCGGATACATCCTTGATTATTTTCAGCAGCTCATCAATATACCCTTCATTGCCTGGCGTATTCACCTGCTGAGAGACTTTTTCTAAATAAGAAAGAACATTCCAAGCAGGGACCGTAAAAGGTCCTTTTTCATCAGCAGGTTCTGGTTTTGGATTGTTTTTGGGTGAAAAATAACCTTTGTCTTTCAATGGTTGAAACCATTTTAAGTTTTTTGCTCTTTGGAAAAAGTAATTTTCGTAAGCGACATCCTCTCCAAGAGAAGTTAATATCCTTATTTCTTTTTCTGTCAACATCAGTCTATTATATCGTCCATTTCACGAATCCTTTGATAATAGTCCTTGCCTCTTAAGTCCTTTATCTCATTCTCCCATGCACTTAGCACATCATTAAGTCGCTCATAACCCTTGAAATCTAAATAATAAGGGATTGGTTCAATGTTTAAGACTTCAAAGTATTCTTTATGTAGCCTAAATAAGTTCATCTCATTAAGATAAGTAGGAACTAAAGTATAGTGTTTACGTGAATTTTTTATTATGTACTCAAGTATAGGAAATTCCTCTAAGCCGTAACCAATAAAGAGAATCGTATATTCCTTAAAAATTTTTCCTATAAACTCTCTAAATTCAAGATTTTCATAGTACGTCTTTAAATAATCTTCTGTTGTTAATACGCAGCTTTCTAAACCATCTACTAATGAACCATGTATTGGATATATTTTACCATAATCTAAATTTTCAACCTTAAAATTAATAACATTCCGAGATTTTTTCTTTGTTAATACAGCCTTGTCATCAACGATTTCGTTAAAAATCGATTTATTTTTCCTACTAAGAGCATTATCGAACTCATTATCGATATTCGATGATAACTTTATCCAATCAAATTTTACCAAAAGATCATAAACACAACCACTCTCGTTGGGCTTTTTAGTTTTGTTCTCAAATGTTTTTTCATAGAACTCTTTTGCATCCAAAGTAGACTTTGGCAAGATCTTGTGAAATATGGTTAATTTTTGTTTTGGATCATTAACATCATTAATTATTCTTTGATATTCAAAGTAATTTATTTTATTACTTTCATATAGATATTCAATTGATTTATTTGCTAACTCCCTCCACAAGGGTAATCCTAACAGCTTTGACACACCTGCACCAACAAAGACTCCTAATTTTTCGTTACGTATGAATATATTTTTCAAGCCTTCAGGTAATTTAAGATCATCCTCAATTAAAAACAATTTAGATATAGCGAATACAATATCTTGATCATCTATGGTATTCTTTACTATTTCTAATAAGTCTTCATACGTTCCCAATTCTTTTTTCAATATAAACTGCTTAGAATGAGTCCACGGGTTCTCGAAGATTGCACTAATCACTTGATTCATATCATCTTCCGCTAATTTATCCCTATAAGTACATTCGATATTTCTTAGCTCATCTCTAAAGATAACTCTACGAATCATACACTTCCATAGACTATTATACAATTCCATTTAACAAATAACAAGAGAGGTAATAGCTCAGTATATGGTTGTAACGTTTTATATAAACATGCGATAAAATGGGGTCAAGAGGACTGGTCCCCTTGTGGGTGGGTCTGAGGGAGGGGGTTGCGAACCCCTGCGACAGTGGGCAGAGCCTCCCCTTCTTTAAAAAAAGCACGACTTTCTTAAGCGCCCGACCAAGTTCTCTATAACCGGATTGGCAGCATATTTGGCGTGGCTGCTACATCAAGCTCGTATGGCGTCCAGATCACCCTTACAGGTGAGACCACAACAGACCCTGTGGGGTTGAATTGCAATAACGTCCCGATGGCCTGCTTCCAGGGAAAAACAAATCCTAAACGTAACCTGGTGGGTTATTTCTGTAAATCAAACAACGAAAATATGGTATACACATACTAGGCAAGTTTATGTTTTAGAAGGCATAGATGGAGGGTTAGGGGTAATGCTATTGCCCTTGCTTCACCTTCTCTATCCTTATTTGTTATAATCTACGGTATGACTGCTATACCTGTTCTAATGTATCACCATGTTAATGACAGAGGTTCTTTTATCACCGTTGAGGTGGCGCTGTTTGAATTACATATGCGGCTGCTCAAGGAGATGGGCTACAGGACTCTACACACCAGCGATCTCTTAGACGCCGCTTTCCAAAAGTCACCACCACACAAGTGCGTGATGATCACCTTTGACGACGGATGGCTTGATAACTACGTCTACGCATACCCCATCCTAAAGAAATATGATCTCAAGGCTGTCGTCTTTGTTGTCACCTCCCATGTAATCGAAAAGGGCTTACGACCCCGCAGCGACGAGGGGTTTACAACAGCGCTTCCCTCGCACAAGGAATGTGTAAAGATGCTTGAAGGCGGCAACGGTGCAGACTGTGTGCTCTCATGGCAGGAGTTACAACAGATGGAGCTCTCCGGTTTAGTAGACGTACAATCACACACACACAGCCATGTGAGATTTGACAAACTCTATCAGGACAAGGACGTACGCCTGAGGCATCTGCTCGATGACCTAAGACTCTCAAAGGAGCTTATCGAACAGAGGTTAAACAAGAGATGCGATGCCCTTTGCTGGCCCTGGGGCGTGTACGACGACGAGTGGATATCAACTGCTTCTCAGTTGGGATTTAAGGCGCTCTTTACAACCCAAACGGGCACAAACACCCCTCAGACCGACTTGATGAGGGTAAATCGGCTTGTTATCGGTAACATTGGGGGATTTTCGTTTAGAAAGAAGCTGTTTATACACTCAAATCCCTGGCTTAGCCGTATGTACGTGAGGACTTTCAAAGCTGATAGAACCGCTCATTAAAACCTTGTCATTTCTGGACACCTTGTCAATCCTGCGAAAGCAGGAATCTCCAAACTCTATAGATTACCCTGTCAAGCACGGCAATGACAAACATGATGGTTGTTAAGCCTATGCGGATACTGCATACAGAATGGTCTGACGGTTTTGGCGGGCAGGAAAAGAGGGTGCTGGCCGAGGCATATGCCCTTATGCAGCGCGGCCACTACGTCTGTATCGTATGCAGGGAACATGCAAGACTCAAAACCGAGGCTCTAAAGAAGGGCGTTACTGTCTACACTATGCCGCTTAAATCCAGCTATGACCTCACAAGCATCTGGCAGCTCGTCAAGTATCTAAGGCAGCACAGATTTGATGTCGTCAATACTCACAGCGGCAAGGACTCTTGGATAGGAGGGCTTGCCGCCAGGATTGCAAAGACCCCTGTCCTTGTAAGGACGAGACACCTCAATATCAAGTTGAAGCGAAACGTCATAAACTTCATCCACTACCTGCCCGATGCCTACATAACCTGCGGTCAGAACATGAGAGACACCCTCGTGCAGGAGTGCGGCTTTCCACAGGATAAGGTGGTCAGCATCCCAACGGGCGTTGCTAAAGAGTTCTTTGATACACGGAGAGACCTTCATGCCAAGTCCAAATACGGTCTTGACGCTGGCTCCGTCGTAATTGCCAACGTCGGGATACTGAGGACGGTCAAGGGTCAGGAGATAACCCTGCAGGCCTTTAAGAAGGTGCTGACTGAGCTGCCACATGCCAAGTGTCTGTTAGTGGGGGATGGCCCCGGGCGAAACAGGCTGCTTAACGTTGCCAAGACGCTTGGGATATCAGACAACGTTATCTTTACTGGCTATGTCGACAACGTCCCTGATATATACTCCTTTACGGATGTCAGCGTCCTGAGTTCCTTGTCTGAGGGGGTGCCGCAGAGCGTTCTTCAGGCTATGGCGGCTGGCGTCCCCGTGGTTGCCACAAGGGTCGGGGGCGTGCCGGAGATCGTTGACCACGGAGGTACCGGCCTACTGGTTGACTCCGGCGATCACGAGGCGCTCGCAGCCGAGATACTGAGACTCGTCAAAAACCCTGCTCTTGCAGCCGAGCTTACAAAGAACGCAAAGACCTATGCTTTAGAAAACCACTCCCTTGAGGCAATGGTCGATAAAATAGAACGTCTGTATATAACTCTCGTGCAAGAAAAAGTCTGAAGAAACTTCCCCATTGTCACCTTATCAAGCGGCGGTTATACTGTTATCAGCGGTAGCTATTGCTCAAACACGTCTTTGATGTCTACCTCTAATCCTTCAATGATCTTTGACTTAATCAGACCTTCACCCTCGGCCAACGAGAATAGCTTGTACCTATCGCCTTCAATGGTCAAGACCTCGACGGTCTCAAACTCAGGAAGGACAATCCAATATTCAGGTACTTTGTACCGCTCGTAAACGTCTCTTTTGGTTGCCGTGTCCTTCCAGTAAGAACCCTTAGATACGATTTCACAGACCATATCAGGGACGCCCCTTATCCAGTCTTTTATTATTGTCATGTTTTCATTTTTGATAAACAACAAGTCAGGTTTTAGTTTTTGCTCACCTTCTTTTAGGATAACATCAAGCGGGGAATAGTAAACCTTTCCTGTCTTGTTTTTCCTCAAATGGTATAAGATGAGGCCAAGTATGTTCCTGCTAATATTCTGGTGCTTTTCAAACGGGCTTGGTGACACAATCTCCACTCCATTGATTATCTCTGTCAGGTCAAAGTCTCTTTCTAATGTCTGTGCTTCCATAAGGATATTCTATCATATGATGAAAGAAAAGGGTAGTTAATGATGATATTAGGCCAGGGCAATCGCATTTGGAAAAAGCTGTCTGAACCACGATTTAACGGATTAAGGGATTGTCATAATTTATGCTAGTAGATCTACCCTCTATTTACTCAAAAACCCCTGCAATTCCTGCTAGTCCTGCAGAGGTAGTGATATTCAATCCCCCTCCCTTGATGGGAGGGGTTAGGGGTAATGCTGTTGACTTAAGCATTATTGATGTATAGCAAGTAACATCTTTAGCAGCCACGCCTGAC
>PEAB01000143.1 GCA_002753395.1 Nitrospirae bacterium MYbinv3
ATAACCATGATATACTCTCTCTTAACATGATGCTCTCCTTATCGATTTAAGTTTGGGAAACTTATTTTATCATAAGGAGAGCTAAAACTTCTTTCGTTTAGGAGTTTTGCAAGAGGCTCAGATGAAAACTATATAAGACTTAAAGTTCTAGTCGAATCTATTGGAACCAGAACTTTTATAGGAGAAGAAAGAAAAAATGTAAAAGTCATAGGTGTTGTAATTGAAGTAACAACAAGGTTTAAGCGTATGAGTTAGATTCTACCTGCATATCAAGAAGGCGCTTGGAGGGTTTAATTTAATCATAGATTCAATCAATTAAGAGTAAACAAAAAAGATGGACAGTGTTGAAGTTTGCAATATAAGAAGAATTGGTATCCTCTTTAAAAAGCATGGTAAAAATCTTTATGGTTTCAAGACTATGGATTCCCACTTTCGTGGGAATGACAGCAATAGCCGTTCTCCAAATATGTCATTCCTGTGTAAACAGGAATCCAGAAAGCGTAAAAGTATAGTTACCATGAAATATAAAGAAGATACAAGAATTGTCTAAAATAATAAACAAGATTATTAGATAAATGCTAACAATAATAGACATGGGCGCAAATGAAAAGAAAAGGATAGCTTACAATTTTAAGCGATTAAGAGAAGAAAAGGCTTGGACACAAGAAGAAGTAGCTGAAATTGGGAATGTTGAAAGAAATTATGTCAGTCAGGTAAAAACAGGTAAATGCGGTTTTGGTGGGACGTTGGATGTTCACCATATAAGATACCCAAGTAGATTCAGACAAGAAGATTGTCTCGATAATCTTCTTGTGGTATGCAGGAAATGCCATAGACTTTCGCATGGAATCAGAGATTGACAAAACGAGTGTGCGTAATAGAAAATAAAGGTAAGGCAGACATTCTCCTACCTTTGGTAGAAGCCAAGGCTTATGGTTATTGTGAGGAGAAGTTAATGGAAAGAAAACCTTTGGAATTGGTTGACAATGAAGCATATCTTGATTATCTTAAGTTAATAGCTGAACTTTAAAAAGCCTGTGATCTTCGTAAACCGCTCATTGATGGATTACATGTGTATAGAAAATTTGAAAACATTGCCTCACATGGCAGTGAAATACCGGTAGAGACAGCGAAATGGGCGTTAGAAGCTATCCCAGCTATCTTGGATGAACTGAAGGCAGGAATGCCATGACATTTGAAGATGTAATGATGGGCTTTGAGGCTATCGGAAAGGACTTTGAGAGGTTGAGGATGGAATCTGAAGAAAGGGGAAAAGAACTCAAAGAGGTAATGAATGGTTTTGAGACGATGAGGAAGGATACTGAAGCACGAATCAAAGAATCTGAAAAACATCAAAAGAACTCAAAGAGGTAGTTGCTAGTCTCAGTGAAACAAGGAAAACCGTGGAGGCACTAACCGGCAAATGGGGTCTGTTTGTAGAAGGATTGGTATTACCAGCCACAGAAAGGCTCTTCAGAGAAAGAGGCATAGAGGTTGATCAGATGTCTCAACGTGTCAAGAGCCGCAAACAAGGTTTTGAAATGGAGATAGACATACTGGCGGTCAATGGCGAATATGTAGTGGCAATAGAGGTTAAAAGCTCGATAAGCGTAGATGATGTCAAAAAACACATGGAAAGATTAAGTAAGTTTAAATCGGCCTTTAGGCAATACGCTGACAGGCAAATCATAGGCGCTACAGCTGGTATCGTCATAGAAGAAGGTGTTGACAGATATGCCTATAAGAACGGTCTGTTTGTTATTGGTCAGAGTGGCGATACTGTCAAGATACTAAACGATGATAAGTTCACGCCTCGGTGCTTTTAAGTCTATCACTAAAAAGAAAAATCACCAAACACGTCCTTTGCGTCTTTCTCAAGACCTTCAATTACCTTTGACTTGACCACGCCCTCACCTTCTGCTAAAGAAAACACCTTGTATGCGTCCCCTTCAATGGTAAACACTTCTATGGTCTCAAATTCAGGAAAAACCATCCAGTACTCAGGGACTTTATATTTCTCGTAAACCTTTCTCTTTATTACGGTGTCTTTAAAAACAGACCCCTTGGACACAATCTCACACACCATGTCTGGCACGCCTCGTATCCAGTCCTGCATGATGGCCGAGTTCTCTTTCCTGATATATAAGATATCGGGCTGCAGCTCTTGTTCATTCTCTTGAAGAATAACGGAAAGCGGGGCGTAATAAACCTTTCCTGCTTTAGTTTTTCTTATATGTTGACGTATAAGGTCGTAAATATTAGTGCTAATATTCTGATGCTTCCGAAACGGACGAGGCCCCATAACTTCCACCCCATTGATTATCTCTGTCAGGTCAAAATCTCTGTCTAATGTCTGTGTCTTCATGCTTCCTATTGTAGCATGTTCAGACACACTCCGTAAACTCAAACACTACTGAACTACTGACAAGCTTGCTTGCCTAAAAATATTTATCAGTTCTATCATTATTTCTCTTGATATAAATTATTCGCTTATGAATAATAGGGTATACTCTTACGAATATCTACAAGATGCAAATTCTGATAAGGAGTGCTAGGAGGTTACAGCAATGACAGACAGCCACTGTGTTTGGCCCGTTCGTTCGGGAAGTCGTTGGAAGATGGTTCAGGATGAACCGTCAATTGAAAGGTTTACGGACAACGGTGACGGAACGATAACCGATAACCTCACGGGGCTGGAGTGGATGAAAGACGCCACATCAACAGCGATGACATGGCAGGAAGCTATCGATTACTGCAAAGAGCTAAACAAGAAGGAGATAAGGCATGACTGGGAGCTTGAAGAGTTTTAGAAAGGCGTTTAAGGTATGGCTAAGAAGGGCACAAGAATGGATAGCAACACATTAGAAAGAAGAGAGATTATGTCAATTGAAGACAGCTCAGATAAGGTTTCTCAAGCACACAAAAAGGTTACGGATATCGAGGATCTTTTTTATGGCATAAAAAAATATGCAGATGAGTGTATTCAAGGTTTAATAGACGATATCTTGATTAACTGTAGAGATGCAAAAAAAGAATTGAAAGAGTGGTTCTTTCTAACTTCAAGTGGGTAGCTGCCATGTTGGTTGCCCAAGCAGCCGTTATAGGCGCTTTCATAAGGCTGTTCTCTCACTAAGATAAGTAGACTAACTATCAACGCTTCTCTTCACCTTAGATATTTCCTTTCTTTTAATTCTAATGGAAAATACTCCTGCTCTTCCTTGTAGCCGTAGTTGGGGCTATACTTGTAGGCCTTGCCGTATTCGAGGTCTTTCATCAACCTGGTTGGGGCGTTACGTATGTGAAGCGGTACCGGCAGGTTTCCAAACTCCTTCACGTCTGAGGCCGCCTGTTTGTAGGCCACGTAAAGTTCGTTAGACTTATTGCTCTTGGCCATGTAGACAACCGCCTGAGCTAAAATCACGTTACACTCGGGCATACCCATAAATGCACAGGCCTGATAGGCGGCAACAGCCTGCTCTAACGCCCGTGAGTTGGCTAACCCTATGTCCTCAGAGGCAAACCGGATCAACCGGCGAGCTATATATAGCGGATCTTCCCCAGCCTCTAACATCCTGGCAAGCCAATATAGCGAGGCGTTGGCGTCTGAGCCGCGCATCGACTTATGCAGTGCAGAGATGATATTGTAATGCTCCTCGCCGTCTTTGTCGTATAGCAGGTGAGACTTTTGAAACGCCTCTTTTATCGCCTCCTCGGTTATGGTGGGCAACTCCTTATCTGTGCTGGTAGTAACTACGTACTCTAAGGCGTTCAGTGCTGCCCTGGCATCTCCGTTACTCATGTGCGCCATGAGAGCTGCCTCTGAGCTGCCTAACTTGATGTTTAAATCTCCCAGGCCATTTATTTTGTCCTTAAGCGCCCTTTCGATGATCTTGATAATATGGGACTGTCCAAGCTGCTTTAATACAAAGACCCTGCAGCGAGACAGTAACGCGCCGCGAACCTCAAAGCTAGGGTTCTCCGTTGTGGCGCCGATTAGCACGACAACCGCCTTTTCTACGTAAGGCAACAGGGCGTCTTGTTGAACTTTGTTCCAGCGGTGGATCTCGTCAATAAAGAGGATTGTCCGTTTGCCAGTGCTGCTGTTGTGCTGTGCTTGATTGATAATCTCTCGTAAGTCCTTCAGACCGCTTGATACAGCGCTTAACGAACAGAACTCCGATAGCGTTTGTTTGGCGATGATATAGGCCAGGGTAGTCTTGCCGCTGCCCGGAGGCCCCCAAAAGATCATTGAGGGCACTTGATCCGTCTCTATGGCCTGCCTTAACAACTTGCCCTCGCTGACCATCTCCTCTTGACCTACAAAGTCATCAAGAGACCCCGGCCTCATCCTGTCAGCCAAAGGCGTCCTGATAATGTTAGGTCTGAACATAGACCATGCTTATGCAAATCTCTTCTTGAGGTTAGCCAGGCATATGTTTATCTTTATTTCGTACATGTTGACAAACATCAACTCAAAAATCCTCCCCACCACAGGAATATGTACGTTGTATTCAGCATTGTAAGACAGTTTGGTCTTTCCATCCGCTGGTTCTAAGGTAAACGTCTCATTAACCTCGGTGTATTTTCTTCCCTTAAGACCGCACATGTTTTTATAATCAAGCCGTTGGTTATTAACTAAACCCGTGTTTTCAGTTGCTACATTAATGTTCATCAAACCAGCCATACTGAACATCCAATTGTAACTATACCCGCCATTTGACAACGATTGTACATCCCACATCTTAGTTATCCGTGGATAAAGCTCCTTCCAACTATCAGGATTATTCAAATAACCGTAAACTTCCTCAACAGAAGCATTAATAGTGGCAACCTTTTTTAATTTAACCATTAAAACTGTTCCTCCTTATTTAAATTAATTTATGATATTAAAACATACCTGATTGATTTTATGCTTTACGATCCCAATATGCGGTTAATATGTTCTCCATTATACATATGGTGTCCGAAACTATAGTAGTTCATCTTCTGGATTCCTGCCTGCGCAGGAATGACATATACAGGCTAAAAACGCCACTTGTTGTCATTCCAGTGAAAGCGGGAATCCATCTTCAAAACCGCAACGCCTATTAAGAAAAAGTGCAAAATACAGAATAAATTTACCTGGGCTCCCAATATCTCAATATGCCTTTAGCGGCGCGTCTTCCTTTTTGCATGGCGTGGATTACGGTGGTGAAGGTGCCGGCGGTTTTGGATATGTCCCCGCCTGCAAATACACCGGGGATTGATGTCATTTGCGTCTCCTCATCAACCTCTATGTAGCCGCCTCTATCTACCTTCAGAGCGGGTGTTGTACGTGCTATTATTGGGTTTGCCATTGTACCAAGGGCGTAAATAACCGTATCGACGTCCAAGACGAAATTAGCCCTCTCTTCCCCCCCCT
>PEAB01000144.1 GCA_002753395.1 Nitrospirae bacterium MYbinv3
AACATGATGCTCTCCTTATCGATTTAAGTTTGGGAAACTTATTTTATCATAAGGAGAGCTAAAACTTCTTTCGTTTAGGAGTTTTGCAAGAGGCTCCGTATATAATTAATTATGGGCAGTTACTTGTCAGACGATTAAAACATCTCCACTTTTAGAGGTTCACTTATCCATGTGCCATGAAGGTTACAGTTTTCGACAACCTCAAGAGTGGCTGCCTTATCCAGCTTTATCTTGAATATGGCATCGGGGAAGGTTATGCCTCCCACCTTAAACTCCTTAACTGCAACCTCTTTACCATCTACCAGCAGCTTTATAAAGGTAATATAGTGCTCTTCAGTAGAGGGATGTTCGTTCATAAAACCGACTCTTGTCTTTACGTCAAACCACTCGCCAGCCTTGGCCTTTAAAGGAGCAAAAACAGCAGGTACATGCCTCTGTTCCATGACTGAGGGGTTATCCTTATTTGCATGCTTCATACACCCTTCTTTTTTCTGCTCATCTGCAAATGACTTAGTGGTTACCAATAGAGCAGCCAGTGCAGCGGTTCTTTTTAAAAAATCCCTTCTTTGCATATATGATCTCCTGTTTGATTATTGATTGGCCTAATCATAGCACGGACTACGTACGCAATACATAACCCAGTTTTCTTATTTCAATCACCCCTCGCTCTTCTGCGTTGATAACAGGGAATCTATGCCGATGAGAAACATCGTATAGGCAGCGGGGGACTGTTTGACCTTGCCGGCAAATCCCTGCATAAGCTGTTGAGTCATCAACTGCAAATCATGGCTTGGCGTATGACAGCGCAGTTTTAATAGATTACTAAGGGCAATAGAGTTTCCAGATGGATAGGCCCCGTCATATATCTCCTTAGGGCGTATCGGAAGCTCTGTCACATTGGCAGAGGTCATATAAAAGCCTCCGTTAATGTGATCCCAGAAGTCGTCTATCAGAACCTTATTAAGCCCCATAGCGATATCCAGGTATCTCCGATCAAGTCCAGATTCGTACAGTTCTATTAATCCATAAATCAAGAAGGCATAGTCATCAAGCGTTGCCTCTATGGCGCAATGACCATCCTTGTAACGATGCAGCAGCCTTCCGTCAGCCTTTAGCATATTCTTAAGTATAAAGTCAGCGGCTTTCTTCGCGGCATCTATATACATAGGGTCATCTATGCTCTTTGCAGTCTTTGCAAGGGCAGCGATCATAAGGCCATTCCAATCGGTCAGCACCTTTGTGTCCTTAAAGGGGGCAATGCGTTGTCTCCTCTTTTCAAATAACTTTGATACCACTGTGCTAAACATATCACTAAAATCTGCCTCTGAAAGCCTAAACGTCTTTGCCGTCTCCGTAAGGGGGAATGTTAGGTGGAGGATGTTTCTGCCATCTATCGTTTGGGTTAGTTCGTTGTGGAAGTTGCCTTCCTTCCTTATGTTGAAGACGCTAAGGGCAAACTCCAACTCCTTTTCGTCTAAGGTCTCCTTAAATTCATCATAGCGCCATACGTAGAACTTTCCTTCTTGTCCCTCAGCATCTGCATCCTCAGCACAGTAAAACCCGCCCTCCTCATCCGTCAGTTCCCTTAGCACATACGCCAAGATCTCCCTGAGCGTTGACTTATAAAACTGTTTACCTGTTATTTGAAACATAGCGGCATAGGCAATGGCTAACATTGCCTGGTCATACAGCATCTTTTCAAAGTGAGGCACCAGCCACTGGGCGTCTGTACTGTATCTATGAAATCCAAACCCTATCTGGTCAAATATGCCCCCCATCCTCATCCTCGTTAGGGTCTTTTCGAGCATCTCTAAGGTGTTTGGATCGTTGCTGTGTCTGTAGCATAGCATCAGAAACAAGAGGTTGTGGGGTGCTGGAAACTTTGGCGCAGTGCTAAAGCCGCCATTTTCCCAGTCGAAGCTGCCTAAAAGCTGATCGTAGGCTACCTCAATTGTCGACATATTGAGTGCGTCCTCATCAGGGGTTGATGAGGCAGACTCGATGGCATTTATGACGTTATCCGACAGGGCGGCCAACTCCGCTTTCTTGTGCTGCCATAGCTCCTTAATCCTTCTGATAATCTCAATAAGGCCCATGGAGCCAAAGATATTTGTCTTAGGGATGTAAGTGGCGGCAAAAAATGGTTTTTTATCAGGAGTCATAATAATGGTGAGCGGCCACCCCCCTGAGCCGGTCATCATCTGGCATATGTTCATATAAACGCTGTCTACGTCTGGCCGTTCCTCTCTGTCCACCTTTATGCAGACAAAGGCGTCGTTAAGCAGCGCACCGACCTCGCTGTCTTCAAAGCTCTCATGCGCCATCACGTGGCACCAGTGGCACGTCGAGTAGCCAATGGAGACAAAGACAGGCTTGTCCTCTACCTCCGCCACGCTAAAGGCCTCTGCGCCCCAGGGATACCAATCAACCGGATTGCCTGCATGTTGTAACAAGTACGGACTCTTCTCATTTCTTAAGCGATTTAAAGTCATAATTCATTTTCTCCTTCCTAATTAATAGCTTCCAACAATCTTATGGAGAATGTCAAGGAGATAGAGTCAATGGGCGCATAAGAAAGTCGTGGGAAATTATATCATTCCCCTGTTCAAGCCAGGGCAGGCTCTGCGAAAGCAGGAATCTATTAGCTTGTGGATTGCCGTGTTGAGCACGGCAATGACAGGACGATCCATAAGTTTCTTATGCGCCAGAGTCAGTTTCAGCAATTCTTGTTGAACAGTGGAAATAATTTATTATGAAGGTAAAACAGCAGTAGAGGGTGGTATGTATTAGGGACAGTTAAAAAACGCACAAATATATGCTACGAATGCAGGCATATCGAACAGAAAAGCAGGAAGATTCCGGCAAGAATCGTTATTGAGGATGCTATTCTCCCCCCTTAAAATAGGCACAAAATTATGCTTCATGGTTTTAATACACTGACGGCATGAATCCCAGGTGGTTTTAGAAGGTAACTTAAAAATGTGGTAGTCCTGCACAAGTAGTGGTGACCATAAACTTAACACCCTCCCCTAACCCCTATCATCAAGGGAGGGGGTTTGAATATCACTACCTCTGCAGGACTACCATTTTTGGGGCGAAAACATGGGAACTAAGATTATATACGGGGTCAAGGGAGGCATACCTTAAACACATTACATAAATACAGTAATCACCTGATTGTTTTATGCTACACCATCTGCTAAAATTAAGATTAATACTAAGTTGTATCCAAAAAAGTTGAACTTTAATGGGGTCAAGGGGACTTCTTTGTGGCCGGGGTGCCTCACCCCTCCCCTTCTATACTAATACTGGTATAAACACAACTTGGTATAAGTTGGATACTGAGACGTGTTTGAGACTTAAGATAAAGCGGAGTTTGAAGAAACATACGAGCCAAGTATAAGTGTAGATGAATATAATACGTACAATAGTGACAGTGGTCTTAATTATATCCATTTCGCACGTAACGAGTCGTGTAGTACGTGGTTCTGTAATGTACTTTTATAGCCCTGAGCTTAACGTTGGCAGCTATGTCCCATTAAAGATAGCCTTTGATAGTTACTTATCTGACTTTGGAGACTACCAGTTTCAGCCTTTTAAGGATAAGGACATCTTAGAAAAATATGTTAATACGAAGAGTGATGGCATTATCTTGGTTTCCAGTTGGTACTACACAATGATTAGGGGGAAGACTAAATTGAAGCCAATAATGGTTGGTGTGTCCAAAGGAAAAACTGTGCAGAAGAGGGTTTTAGTGGCGAGTAAACAGGCTGGCTCTGTCGATAATCTCAGGGGCAGTCAAATCTCCGCCTCTGGCACACAAGAGTATAACAGAGAATTCCTCAAACATATACTTGGCGATAAAAAAGATATACTGGATTCTATCAGAATCCTTATTGTACCAAAGGATATTGATGCCTTGATGTCTATAAGTTTTGGGCTGACCGACTTTGCAATTACGACTGATACCAGCCTGGAAAAACTCTCGGCAATAAACAAGAGGATGTACAACTCCCTGGTTGTATTAAAGTATAGCGAGAATATTATGCTCCCGTTAATCCTTGTACCTGCCGATTTCGATGATAAGGAGTTTATCAGGCTTATCGAGGGGATGGAAAACGATCCAAAAGGATTACAGGTACTGAAGATGTTGGGGTTAGATAAATTCAGGAGACTCAATCATTTTGAGATAAAAGCAATTGAATAGACTATTGAAAATAAAAGATATAATTAAACATATTGGCGCATACATACTGCTTCTATGTATAAGCGCTAACAGCGCACTGGGACAGGATACTAAGGAGAAGGTGCTTATTATAAATTCAGGCAGTTCTGTTGAACGTTACAAGGATACGCAATACGAATTTTCAACAAACATGCCATACCAAAAAGTTTTTGTTGATATGGATAACCCGGTAGATGAGAAAAGAGTCAAGTCGATAATTCAAAACGAAGCGCCCGATCTTATTTACTGTATAGGCACAAATGCTTATATGGTCTCGTATAAACAGGCAGGCGACAAACCAATTATATTTTCATCTGTGCTTAACTGGCAGAGACTACCTGTGAGAAATAACACCTATGGTATAGCTAATACTGTACCAGTGAATTTACAGCTTTTTATGTTTCGTTATTTCTTCCCTGATATTAAAAATATCGGCATACTATATAACAAGAAATACAATAAGGAGTGGGTAAAGAAGGCAATAAAGGAAGGAGAAGACATAGGTATAAACATAGTTGCTAAATCGATACCGGAGCCGCAGGCCCTGGAGTCTTCTCTAAAAGCCCTCATTGAATCGGTTGATGCAATCTGGCTCATCCCGGACCCAGGCGTTATAGCGGATGAACAATCCCTTGTTACTCTTTTTAAACAAAGTGAGGAAGCTAAAAAACCCGTATTTGCCTACGATGAGATCTTTAAAAATGATGCAGCATTTATCATTTACACTGACGCCCCAACGATAGGGAGACAATCGGCGTCGCTTGCCATCGATATTATCAAGCGCAATCCAACAAAAGATAAGGTGTTAGAACCAGCTGGCTCTTATATAATGATTAATTTAAAAAAGGTCAAAAAATACAAGTTAAAGTTAAACAACGACGCCCTTGACTCAGTTACGAAGATTATTGAATGATTGGCTACTGGTCACTTACTTAGCAACTCCCATAAACACTCAACGTTACCTTGCATATCAAACTCCCTTGTAAAGACACTAATATATAATACCTGACCATAGAGCCTCTTGCAAAACTCCTAAACGAAAGAAGTTTTAGCTCTCCTTATGATAAAATAAGTTTCCCAAACTTAAATCGATAAGGAGAGCATCATGTTAAGAGAGAGTATATCATGGTTAT
>PEAB01000021.1 GCA_002753395.1 Nitrospirae bacterium MYbinv3
AAAGATGCAAAAAAATAGAGAGGGCTTTGCCCTCCCTAGACCCTCCCACAAGGGGACTCGTCCCCTTGACCCCGTAAATGTCAGGCGTGGCTGCTAAAGATGTTACTTGCTATACATCAATGATGCTTAAGTCAACAGCATTACCCCTAACCCCTCCCATCAAGGGAGGGGGATTGAATATCACTACCTCTGCAGGACTACCAAATTATATACGTGGTTAAGGGGGATGCTTACCTTTTAATCTCAATCTCTGTTGCCTTATCAATGTTATAAATAGGGTAGAGCCGGTAGCCCTTTATCCAAGGCTGCCTAAGTATATAGTCGTTGCGGTGCCAGAAAAAAACGGCGGCAGCCTCCGTTGCTATGACGTCCTCTACATCTTGGTAGACGGCCTCTTTCTCTGACTCGACGAGGGTGGTCTGCCCTTTTTCTATCAGTGCATCTACATACGGGTTACTGTATCTTACCCTGTTGCCGCCTGCACCAAAGTTGGAGGAGTGAAACATGGGATAGAGGAAGTTCTCACCATCGGGGTAGTCAGCCCACCAACTGAGCCAAAACATGTCAGACTCCCCGTTGTTTACCGCCACCTTGTAGGCACTCCACTCCAGTATCCTTATCTCCACCCTTATGCCAACCTGATTCAGGTAATACGCTATTATCTCCGCTACGTCTATGGATTCCTGTATGGCCGATACATAAAACCTCAACGTGATGGGGTCTTTTACCCCGGAGGTCTTTAAAAAAGCCCGTGCCCTTTCCGGATCGTAGGGATAATAATCCTCTACGGTGTAGCTTTTTAAGATGTCGGGGACAGGAGAATTGGCGTATCTGCCCTGCCTTTGAAGATAAGACTCCAGTATCTTTTTTCTGTCTATGGCGCATGCTATCGCCTTTCTGAGAGAGGGGTTGTTCAGGGGGGCTTTTGACGTGTTTAGTCCGAGGTAGTAGGTGTTCAACCCCTCTGAGTGATCTAAGAGATCTGTATATCGGGCATCCTTCATAAGCATTGAGTAGGCCGAGGATGGCACTCCAAGCGTGTCAAGGTTGCCGATAATGAACTCGGTAACTGAGGTGATGTCCTCCGGTATGATTTTGTAGACTATCCCGCTTATCTTAGCCGGGGTGTTGAAGTAGGACTCATTTCTCTTAAGTACAACATCGTTGTCGGGGTTCCATCGAGCAACTGCAAAGGGACCGGTACCCACGGGGTGCAGGCCAAAATCGTTGCCCAATCTTTTAACCTCCACCTCTGATACGATGTAGGCCGCTGGCATGGTCAGGAGTTTCAAGAAGGGGGCAAAGGGTTTTTTGAGGGTGAGTTCTACTGTGGCGTTGTCGAGCATATTTATGTTATCTACGTTTTTAAGCATCCATGCGTTGGGGGAGTGGGTCTGAGGGGCTTGTATACGTTTAAGCGAATAAACCACGTCAGAGGCGGTCAGCGGTTGTCCGTTGTGAAACACGACATCACTGCGAAGGACAAACCTGTAAGTCAGTCCGTCATCGCTGATAGTCCATTTTCTGGCAATATCTGGGACGACCTGCAGGTTGCCGTCAAGCCTCACAAGGCCATTATACAACTTAGCCGCTATCATCCCGCCCATTACATCAACGACGTAAGCTGGGTCGAGTGTCGTAGGGTTGGCGCTTATCCTGCAATATAGGTAACCCTCAAGCCGCTCTACCCTGCTGCTACAGGTACATAAAAGCAAGATAAGCAATAATAGGAAGAAGGAGGGGCTTTGTCTACTAACGCAGGGGTTCGCACCCCCCTCCCTCAGACCCAACCCACAAGCGCTACGCTCATTGATCAGTCCGCTCCCTCCTGTCGCTAGGCTAGACCCCTTGACCCCGTTATGTCGCAGTCTATACACAATGTTTCTATCGTATACTGAACTACTTCCAACCTGCTACTCTGTCACACTCGGCCATTTCCTTCTTGTGAGTCTTCTCCCACTCGGTAATGGATCTAGTCTCGTCGCTGGACATCTTGTCGTTCATGCACTTACAATACTTCATCACTGTTTCGTTCGATTGACCCTCTCTCTTGTTGTCCTCAAGACATTTGCTTATCCATTGGAGATCGTATTCATCTGCAAAGACTTGACTGACTGCCACAACAAGTAAACTAAAAACCATCACCAACACTATCTTTCTCACGTTATCCCTCCTTAAGAGAATATTATACTTCTTTAAGACTAACATAACAAAGAAAGAAATTACCATTTTGTGGAGCTTAGGAGCTTAGGTGTGCAGAAGAGAATCATGGGAACATAAAGGTATATAACGAGGTCAAGGGGACTTCTTTGTGGCCGGGGTGCCTCACCCCTCCCCTTGTGGGTGGGTCTGAGGGAGGGGGTTGCGAACCCCTGCGGCAGAGGCAAAGCCCTCCCTTCTCTTTCCTATCCCCTCAGTACAGCATCATGTTAGCGCCGTCTGGTTTGATTTGCCAGTTAAGGTCAGGCAGTTTGGCCGGCGAGGAGGCGGAGACAATCTTTGTACCGTTTAGCAGCCAGATGGTTATCTCACCTGTTGTGGAGTTTCTAAAGAGGACGTCGCTGTTGCCGTCGCCGTTGAAGTCTCCAATAGCCTTTACTTGCCAGCTTTGATCGTTTACAGTAGCAGGAGAGCCCCCTCCGGCAATGCTATTTAGCAGCCATATGTAAAACATCCCTGTTGCGGTGTTCTGCCAGAGAACGTCTGTGTTGCCATCACCGTTGAAGTCCCCAAAGCCCTTTATCTGCCAGTTCTTATCAGTGATAGGGGCAAGAGTAGTGGCTGACTTGATGACTGCCCCATCCATATACCAGAAGGATGGCGTGCCTGTTGAGGTGTTTTGCCACATGATGTCGCTTTTACCGTCGCCGTCGAAATCCCCGATCCCTTTTATCTGCCAGCTCTTATCCTCTATCGTGGCCGGAGAACCGCCTGATGCTATGGAAGTGCCATCCATAAGCCATATGTACACCACACCGGTTGAGGTGTTTTGCCACAAGATGTCGCTTTTACCGTCGCCGTTGAAATCCCCTATGCCCCTGACTTGCCAATCGGAGACGATAGAGGGCGCAGGCGAACCAGCCGATATGATTGAATTACCATCCATAAGCCATATATATAACTGACCGGTTGCGGAATTGCGCCACAAGAGGTCGCTTATGCCATCGCCGTTGAAATCTCCCATGCCTGCTATCTGCCAGTTGCTATCGGCAACCGTCGCCGGAGAACCGCCTGACGAGATCGCCGTTCCGTCCATAAACCACAGATAGACCACGCCGGTAGCGGTGTTCTGTAACAGTACGTCGCTTTTGCCATCCCCGTTAAAGTCCATCCTTGCCGGTTTCGCAACCTTCTTGATAAAACTCACGGTAACGATTTTATTGGTATTCATCGTTACAACGCACTGGGGACCGGTGGTCGTATCACAACCTATCCAAGTCGCCACTGAACCGGCGGCTGGCGTTGCCGTCAAGGTCACCTGAGTGTTGGGGACGTACAACGTCGTTGCGGCCTTGCCTACCCACACGAGCGCCCCAGATGAGGCCGTTACGCTGCCGCTACCTGAACCTGCCTGTACAACGGTAAGGGCAATGGTGCGCCCCCCTGTTGATCTTGCAAACTTCTGGATGCGACAGTTGTTAGAGTCGGCAACATAGACGTTGCCGGCCGCATCTACGGCAAGCCCATAAGGTATGTCGAATTGACCATCGCCGCTGCCTCCAGCGCCCCACTTTGAGATGAGGAGCGTTCCGGTTGAGTTAAACTTCTGTATCCGGTTGTTGAGGGCGTCGGCGACAAAGACGTTGTCTGAGGTATCTACGGCCAACCCCTTGGGCGTGTCGAATTGACCATCACCTGTGCCATAGTCCCCCCACCATCGAAGCAAAACGCCTGTTGAGCTGAAACCTTGAACACGGTTGTTGTTCCACTCGGAGACGTAGACATTGGAGGCGCTGTCAACCGCAACACCATATGGGGCGTCAAGCTGTCCAGGACCGTTGCCACTTGTACCCCATTTGGCTATAAAGACGCCGTTAGAGTCAAATTTCTGCACACGGTTGTTGCCGGAGTCGACGACGTAGACGTTGCCAGAGACGTCAACCGCTGCCGTGTTAGGTGTGTTGAACTGGCCATCGCCGTTGCCGCTCCCCCCCCACTGTGTTATCAATGTACCATTGGTGTCAAACTTATCAACTATGTTGTTGTCGGCTTCTGCAACGTAGACTTGCCCAGACTTATCCACAGATACAGACGTGGGTGCAAACATCGGCTCCTGCGACGTTTTCTGCCATTTTGATATATAGGCGCCAGCAGATGTAAATCTCTGGATGCGGTTGTTGCCATAATCGGCCGCCAATATGTTGCCTGAGCCATCTACGGCAACAGCACGTGGGTCGGTCAACTGACCGTCGGCAGCGCCGCATACTCCCCAGCTGTTAACAAAGACATAGGTCTCCTGCGTTGCCAACACAAACTTCTGGATGCGGTGGTTGAAGGTGTCGGCAACGTAGACGCTACCAGATGCACCTGCGACAGCGCCATATGGGCTGTTAAACTGACCGTCACCGCTGCCCTTGCTCCCCCACACTGCCGTGAAAGAACCGTTTGGATCGAATTTCTGTAGGCGGTTGTTACCGGTATCGACGACAAATACATTATTGGTGGTGTCAACCGTAACCCTGAAGGGCCAGTAAAACTGACCGTTGCCGTTGCCGCGGCTGCCTCCGCTGTCGATAAAGTTGCCGTTGTTGTCAAATCTCTGGATACGATGGTTATCTGAATCAGCGACAAGGACGTTGCCTAAGTTGTCTATGGCAACACCGTAGGGGTTATTGAATTGAGCGTTGCCGTTGCCGCGGCTGCCCCACTTGGTTAGGAAATTACCGTTAGCGTCAAACTTCTGGATGCGTTGGTTGCCGGTGTCGGCGACGAAGACGTTGCCAGAGGCGTCCACGGCAACACCGTAGGCGTTGGTGAACTGCCCGTCACCGCTGCCAGGGCCTCCCCATTTGGTTATAAAGGCGCCGTTGTTGTCAAACTTCTGGATGCGGCTGTTGCCCCAGTCAACGACGTAGACGTTGTTGGCCGAGTCAATCGCTATACCTACCGGGCCGCCGAATTGCCCGTCACCGCTTCCATAGACACCCCACTTGGTTATAAAGGCGCCGTTAGCGTCAAACTTCTGGATACGATCGTTGTAGGTATCGGCAACGTAGACATTGCCAGTGGCGTCAACCACTACCGCAAAGGGTGTATTGAATAGTCCATCGGCATTGCCCTTACTACCCCACTTGGCTACAAAGTCATACGTTTCAACAGCATATAGGTTGATGGGATTGATTGCTAGGAAAGAATAAATCAACAACAATACCTGTATTATCTTCTCCATATTATTAGCCTCCTTATTAGTTAAAGGATAAAATAAACGGTCGTAAAAGTCAAGAAACAGGTAATAAGGGGCGCATAAGAAAGTCGTGGTGATTTTGGAATAGAATGGAGGGCTTTGCCCTCCCTCAGGCTGAGCCACAACAAGATCTATTTGGCTCTGTGCTTTAGGAGGTGTCTAAAGTCCCAGGGAGGTTCAGGATTGGGATCATGCCAAAGGCCGGCGTGTTCAACCCGTGCCTGCCGTTGTGCATCCATGTATGTCTCCATATACGGAGGCTTGAGATACTGTTTGTACGCCCAGGCATAGCCTAGTTCGATCATTTTAAGGTTAATATCCACGTCATTGAGCCTTAATATACAGACCTCACGGTTGTACGTCTTACCCCCTGTGAGTGTTACCTCTACCTCCTTGCCAAGGACAAGGTGTTGTAGAGCCTTGGTTGCATCATCGCCATAGGATTGCCCTGGGGTCTTCCCTTTGGCAGTCTCAGGGGAATCGATACCGTACAAACGACACGTATAATCCTTCCCCCCAAGACCTGATGATATGACAACGGTATCGCCATCTTTTACACGTACAACCTTCTCCCTCACTCGCACAGATTTTTCCCCAGAGGGAACCCTGACAGGAAAAAACCTCTCACGCAGATTGAAAACATTGTACGAAAGCACTAACAATAGCAGCACAATTAAATAGGCAAGAAAACCCTTCTTTCTACGTCTTGTCTTTCTTCTTTTAGCCAAATGTAAGATGCTGTATTATAATGGGGTCAAGGGGACTGGTCCCCTTGCAGAGGGGTCTGAGGGGAGACAGAGTCTCCCCTTCTATACCAATACTGGTATGAACGCAACTTGGTATTATTATATCCTTCAATGCTATGTCAAACTTCTGGTACATGATTAATATAGTACGCCCATCTAAGAGTCTCTGTCAACTACATAGCAGGTATGTTGAATTTACTTTAAGTTTTATCGTATTATTAAGATATGAAGAGGATATTCTTTATTGTAATAGCCTTAGTACTAACAGTATCCGCTTTTGCTGAGGAATCTAAACCGGTCTTGGTCATCAAGGTAAATGGTGTGATCGACCCCGTTACCTCCGAGTTTATCACCAAAGGCATAGATAAAGCCAACAAGGGTAATTTCGAGGCACTTGTCATCGAACTTGATACGCCGGGCGGTCTGGATACCTCGATGCGAGCAATTATCAAGGAGATCAATGCAAGCATGGTGCCGATCATCGTTTTTGTTGCGCCCTCAGGGGCACGGGCAGCCTCTGCCGGAGTCTTCATAACCATGGCTGCGCACATAGCCGCCATGTCACCAGGGACAAACATCGGGGCTGCACACCCAGTAGGCATCGGCGGCAAGATGGATGACACGGCAGCCGAGAAGGCCACAAACGACGCCGTTGCTTACATAAAATCACTGGCTGACTCCCGCGGCAGAAACGCAAAGTGGGCTGAGAACGCCGTCCGAAAGAGCGTCCCCATCACCGAGACAGAGGCACTCTCGCAAAACATCATAGACGTCATCGCCGGCAACCTCAACGACCTTCTAAAAAAAATCAGCGGTAAGACCGTAAAACTCAACAGCAAACCCCTGACCCTTAACACCGAAAAGGCAAGGGTAGTGCATGAGGAGATGAGTCTGCGCCTTTCTATCCTGAGCGTTATTACTAATCCCAACGTAGCCTATATCCTGATGCTTTTGGGGTTTTATGGATTATTCTTTGAACTTACAAGCCCCGGGGCAATATTTCCTGGGGTCATTGGCGGGATATGCCTCATACTTGCATTTTACGCCTTTCAGACCTTACCAGTCAACTACGCGGGGCTGCTCCTCATTATCATTGCCGTTATATTGTTCATCTTGGAGATTAAGATAGTATCTCATGGGGTGCTTACTATAGGGGGGATCATAGCGATGACCATCGGGTCTCTCATGCTATTTGAGTCGTCGTCACCTTTCAAAAAACTCTCAATACATCTTATTATCCTGTGCGTTTTAACTACGGCAGTCTTTTTTGTTGTCTTAGTTGGACTTGTCTATAAGGCATGGAAGCGAAAGCCCTTAACCGGCAGTAACGCCCTCATCGGTACCAGCGGCAGAGCGCAAACTGATATCTTGGCCGATGAGACAGAGGGCATGGTTATGGTCCGCGGAGAGCTGTGGAAGGCATGGAGTGAGGAAAGTATCGGTAAAGGAAAGGAGGTTACTGTCGTTGACATAGCAGGGTTAAGGCTCAAGGTTAAGGAAAAGATTTCAGCACCTAATCCATAAACAATTAAGGGAGGATAGTCAATGTTTTCAGCGTCATACGGGATGTTTGTTTTATTTGCGGTAGTGTTTTTTCTGTGGAGTGCAATAAAGATATTGAATGAATACGAAAGAGGCGTTGTTTTCAGATTAGGACGTGTGATTCCATTAAAGGGGCCTGGTTTGGTCATCATCCTGCCCATTGTTGACAGATTAGTCAGGGTGAGTCTCAGGACGGTAACTATGGACGTCCCCTCCCAAGATATTATAACAAAGGATAATGTTACGGTTAAGGTCAACGCCGTGGTCTATTTCAGGGTAATCGATCCAATCAGGGCAGTAACGGAGATAGAAGACTATTACTTTGGTACAAGCCAGATAGCTCAAACCACACTGAGAAGCGTCTTAGGGCAGAGCCACCTTGATGACCTGTTGTCAAAACGCGAGGATATTAACGCTGAGCTGCAAAGGATTATTGACCTCCAAACCGAACCCTGGGGTATAAAGGTCACCGCCGTGGAGACAAAGAATGTTGATCTGCCTGTGGAGATGCAAAGGGCTATCGCCAAACAGGCTGAGGCTGAGCGTGAGAGAAGGGCAAAGATTATCCACGCCGATGGTGAACAACAGGCTGCTCAAAAACTAGCTGATGCCGCAAAGATTATGTCCACCGAGCCTGCTACGCTTCAACTGCGCTACCTTCAGACCTTGACCGAGATATCAGCCGAAAAGAACTCCACTATCATCTTTCCACTCCCAATAGAATTAATCACGCCATTTTTAGATTATTTTAAGAAAAAGAGCCCCCAGCCGACGTCAACAGCAACGTCAGGATGGGTACCATCACGCCAACCAGATAAATAGCTCTAACCGTAGACATGTTCAACGATAGGCCAGACCTAAACGCCATAACCCTGCTTATCGTAGATGACGCACTTCCCACCCTGGACGCCATAGAAAGACAGTTCAAGGATTCAGGGGGGAAGGTCTACAGAGCCCCTGGCATAGACGATGCCCTCCGGCTGATCTCCGAGACATCAGTAGACGTTGTCCTTGCCGTTGCCCACCGCCTTGGATCCAACTGGACAGACCTCCTGGAGGGGTTCTTGGCTGCTAATCCCAAGGGACTCTTCTATTTCATAGACGATCAATACATCGAGGCGCCAATTGAGATGTTCAGCGCTGGCGTTGAGGACTATCTTAGCAGCAACATAACGCCCATCCGCTTTGCCCAGATGGTGGAGACAAGGCTTGGCAGGCATGATGGTAAAAGCACCGCCCTGACACTTGTAAACCCGCTGATAACAAGGCTCCGCCCCTACTTTCTATTCCGTTCTCCAGCCATGTACCAGGCATTGGCAAACCTGCCTGCTATGGCGGCCTCAAACCAGCCGATACTCATAACTGGGCAGACCGGCACCGGCAAGGAAATGGTTGCCCGCTCCATACACGTCTTAAGTAAGAGGGCAGATGGCCCATTTGTAGCCGTCAACTGTGGCGCAATCCCTGAGGGACTCATTGAGGATGAACTCTTTGGGCACGAAAAGGGCGCCTTTACCGGTGCGCTTCGGATGCGTAAGGGAAAATTCGAGGAGGCAGACGGCGGCACCCTGCTGTTAGATGAGATAGGCGACATGCCTTTGCTCTTACAGGTGCGCCTCTTGCGGGTGCTGGAGGACAGCAGGTTTTACAGGGTCGGAGGCGACACACCTGTAACCTTCAACGTGCGCATCATAGCGGCCACACGTAGGGAGCTTGGCAAGGCTGTTGAAGAAGGTCTCTTCCGTGATGACCTCTACTATCGCCTAAACGTCCTGCGCATACACCTACCAACTCTGAATCAACGCCCCGAGGATATTGCCTATCTGGCGCTCTACTTTCTTGCCAGAGCCTTTGCCGAGATGAACGTCCCCCCGCCATACCCCAGCCTCTCCGCCGCTACTATCGACCTTATTGAACATCTGCGCTGGAAGGGCAATGTCCGGGAACTCAGGAACGTTATGACGCGCGTTGCCATCCTATTGCCCGCAGGCGTCAAACTGATCCTCCCACAGCACGTCCTGCCACACATCGAGGAGAGAGAACAGCCTGTATTCTTCTCAATTTCCGATAAAGGCAGCTCCAGCATCCTTATCCCTCTAGGTACTCCCCTGCAACAGGCCGAGGAAACCGTCATCATGGAAACCCTCAAACTTACCGGCGGCAACCGCTCAAAAACCGCAAAACTCCTAAACATCAGCCTGAGCACCCTACGCAGAAAACTGGGAAGAAGGTAAAGGGGAAAAGAAGAAGGAGAGACTCTGTCTCCCCTTAGACCCCTCCGCAAGGGGACTGGTCCCCTTGACCCCGTAAATGTCTGGCGTGGTTGCTTAAGATGTTACCTAGGTACTTATACGTAACGCTGGGGAGTCCCTGGTCATTTTGACCCATAGGTCATTTTGATACATATCATATTGGTCTTTTAGAGCTGCATGGAGTAATCTAACGTTTGTTAAATAAGGAATTTCATTATGGCATGATATTTGATACTACCTCTATAAAGTTGAAAATAAACTAAATATAAGGAGGAATGACAAGATGTTATGGACAGATTTTGGTAGATTAGGACAGAGGAGAAATCCTTTTAGAGAGGTTGTTGACGTACAGGAGCAGGTGAGGACTATGCAGAGAGAGCTAAACAGGATGTTGTCTGGGGTCACCTTGCCATCAACCTCAGAGTTTCCAACTGTAAACCTTTGGGTTGACGATGAAAATGCGGTGGCCACTGCCGAGCTTGCCGGTGTAAGTGCCGAGGGCATTGATATATCGGTAGTTGGAAAGACGCTAACCTTAAAGGTAGTCCGCCAGCCCTTAGAGGTCAAGGAAGGCGAGTCGTTCCATCGCAGAGAGCGCTGGCACGGTCAGTACACAAGGACTGTTGAACTGCCATTCAACATTGACAGCGAAAAGGTTGAGGCAAGATTCGCAAAGGGTGTACTTTATATTACGCTTCCAAGGACAGCGGCAGATAAGCCAAGAAAGATAGCTATAAAGTCAACATAAAGGAGGTATATTGATATGGTAGACGATGTAAAAGAATATCAAAAGAAAGAGGCAGAGGTAGTAGAGGGTGTTGAACGTACAAGGGCCAGAAAGGTATACGCCCCTCTAGTGGACATAGTTGAAAGGAGTGGCGACATACTGGTGATTGCAGATATCCCCGGAGTAGATGAGAAGACACTGGACATCACACTTGAGAAGAACGTGCTGACCATATCGGGTTATGTCGAGCCGGAGGTGCCAGAGAAGCTCAAGTTGGCGTATGCGGAATACGGTATAGGCGATTACCAGCGCAGCTTTACCCTCTCGGACGAGGTTGACAGAAACGGCATAGAGGCCACCGTCAAGGATGGCGTCTTGAGATTGGTATTACCCAAGGCGGAGGCCCTAAAGACCAGAAAGATTGAGGTCAAGGCAGCAGCCTAGACCAAGGATAAAAAGGAGGCAGAGCTATGGATTTTAGAGACTTAGTACCGTGGGGCTTTGGAAAGAAACGGCAAGAGACTGAACATCCACTGCTTGTGATGAACGATCTCTTTAGGAACTTCCTTAGCGACTTTGGCGTAGAACCATTTACAAGGTTTAACCCCAGTGTCAACATAACAGAGAGCGATAAAGAGATAAAGGTCTCCGCCGAACTACCCGGCATGGATGAGAAAGACATCGACGTGTCTATTACACAAGACTCTCTGACCATCAAGGGTGAGAAGAAAGAAGAGAAACAGGAAGAGGCAACAGGTTACTACCACGTAGAGCGGTCATATGGTGCCTTCTCTAGAACGATCCCTCTCCCCTGCGAGTTAGATCATAACAAGATCGAGGCCAGCTTCAAAAAGGGCGTACTGGTGATCACACTGCCTAAAACCGCTGAGGCCTGTAAGGAGAAGCGGAAGATCACCATAAAGACCTAACAGTAGGCACACTACTTACTCATTTACGGGGTGAAGGGGACATCTTTGTGGCCGGGGTTCCTCAGGCCACTCCCCTTGCGAAGGGGTCTGAGGGGGAGTTTTGCTCCCCCTTCTCTCTTCTCTTACGCTCCGAATTCCTTTAGCACCTCTTGGGTGACTTCATGGTAGGCGTTGATGTATTTGGGGGAGACGTGGATGATTTCGATGTATGGCACTATCGAAGATAGTTAATATGAATGATTACGAATGAGGATTTATAATGCATAAAACATACGACGTGCTGCTTAAGGACATCATCAAGGATGTGCCACCGAAGTTTTTGAAAATACTTACTGGTTACGAGACTGGGAAGTTCCTGGACATACAGTTTCCAGATGTAAAATTAAGAGAGCCGGACTTATTGGTAGAGGTTGAGGATGGAAACATCGTGCACATCGAAATACAGTCAACCGAAGACAAGTCTATCACGAAGCGAATGTACGAATACAGCGCCTTAATTAATAGTCAGTTTGACAGATTACCTTTACAAACACTGTTGTACATTGGTGACAAGGAAATAAGCGCTATAGATAGTCTAACCAGCAGGGACGTGCATTACTCGTACCGATACCTTGATATGAAGAAAATCGATTGCTGCGAGCTTATGCAGAGCGATAAACCGGAGGACTTGGTTCTTGCAATCCTTTGTAAGACAGACAATGTTGATGGTACGATAAAAACGATTGTGGGTAGGATTTCAGTTTTACCTCCAAAGGAAGCAAGAGACTACTGTCTAAAACTGTTGTACCTGTCTAATTTAAAAAAGTTGTATAATAAGGTTAAAAGGGAGGTAGATAATATGCCAATAACGTTTGACATAAGAGAGAGCGAGATGTTTCTGGATGGTAAACGTGAAGGATTACTTGAGGGTGAGCGCAAAGGGATACTCGAAGGAATGCTTGATATTAAATATGGTTCAGAAGGTCTCGAACTTATGGATATGGCCAGAAATATAGATGATTTTGAGATGCTAAGGATTTTGATAAAGGGGTCTAATACTGTAGAAGAATTGAGAGCGGCTATTATCGACAGGTTCAAATAAAAAAACTGAGCTACTCCCCCGTATATCGCTGTTCCCTCTATGCCGCGCCGAATTCCTTTAGCACCTCTTGGGTGACTTCATGGTAGGCGTTGATGTATTTGGGGGAGACGTGGATGATTTCGATGGCTTTGGCGTTGGCTTTTCTGGCTATATAGCCGGCTAGTATTGTTGTGAGGTGGTTTCGGCTGAAGGCTCTTTCTTTGTCCCTTTCGAGGAAGAAGGCTTCTATGTAGAGGGTGTCTGAGCCTCTTGCGAGCGAGATTGCCTTTTCGATGTTTTGTGGAGTGGGGGAGATGTCGGTGATGTAACATATCCTCTGACCTTTTGTTATTATGGCCAAGTTGCTGAGTTCATCGAGGGTATAGGACTTTCCATTGAGAACAAACTCCGTATCGTTTTTGTCGTTTCTGATAGCAGATTTCAGTTCGTTGAGCCAGGGACCAACGGTAAAGCCTCGTTCGTCTAGGAGTGCTTTGTTTATGTTTATGTGTAAGTCTTCCTCCAGGTTATAACCTAGGACTGGAATGCCGTGATAAAAGGTGTATGCGTGGACAGAGAGGCCATCGTGGGAGAGGATTTCCTCTGTGCGCGGCGTGATGGGTCTGTCTATGCGGTCAAAGCCCTCTTGTGCGTAAAAGCTCGCTCGAAGGGTCCCGGTCTCTGTCAGTTCGCAGACCTCTATCTTTAGCGGGTACTGCCTTATGAGGTTCCATGTGAAGCCGTTTAGCTTACTCTGTACGGCCTTGATTATGCCCTCAGGGCCGTAGATGTTGATAGGCGTCTCCCTGCTTAAGAGACACCGGATGAGGCTGTCAAAGCCGATAAAGTGATCAATGTGCATGTGGGTGACAAAGACGTGCTTTATCTTCTGCACCTCCCTCACAGAGAGCGTCGATAGATCGCCGAGGTCAAAGATAACGGCATCCTGTTGTCTCCTAAACCTGACAAAGAGTACAGGGTCGTTAAATGGGTTATTAAGCATCTTGCAAAAAAAAGTTGTCTTCATATTTAAAACTCTCTCCTTTATATGATACAATAAAACATTGTTATGTTTTAATATAAAAAACTCTTAGGAGGCGAAATGTCAGAGTTAAGAAAGGACCCCATCATTGGCAGGTGGGTTATTATTTCAACTGAGCGAGGAAAAAGGCCGTCTGACTTTATATCTCCATCGCAAAAAAGAAAAAAGGTAACAGGGTTTTGTCCCTTTTGTCCAGGCAACGAATCCACAACACCCAATGAGATAATATCGTTTAAGCGTCCTGATATGAGCGGTCCATCAGACTGGACATTCAGGGTGGTACCCAATAAGTTCCCTGCGCTGCAAATAGAAGGGAGCCTTGACAGGTTAAGCGAGGGTATTTTTGGTAAGATGAATGGCATAGGCGCACATGAGATAATCATAGAGACCCCGGATCACAGCCTTTCTCTGTCTACGATGGACAGAAAATCTGCTGAGGACGTGCTGTGGGCATTCCACTCACGCCTAAATGACTTGAAAAAGGACCCGCGCTTTAAATACGTCCTCATCTTTAAAAACGAGGGTGATGCAGCTGGGGCAACCCTTGAACACACCCATAGTCAGTTGATAGCCCTTCCAATTGTGCCTAAGCGGGTGCAGGAGGAGATCGAGTCAGCCAGGAAGTATTTTGGATTCATGGAAAAGTGCATATATTGCGAACTTATTGAGCAGGAGCTGGTTGCCAACAAGAGGATCATCTATAAGAACGACTCCTACATAGCCTTCTCTGCGTATGCGCCACGCGTCCCTTTTGAGACGTGGATAATCCCTAAGCGGCATGAGTCTTCGTTTGGCCCTCAGGGTAACAGTTTCACCGCCCTTGCCGATATAATACAGACCGTGCTAGGACAGTATGACAAGATCCTAGGCGACCCTCCGTTTAACCTTATGCTTCATACATCGCCGTTTGTTGACGAGATGAATCTCTACTACCACTGGCACATTGAGATGTTTCCAAAGCTCACCAGAACAGCGGGATTTGAGTGGGGATCTGGATTTTATATAAACCCGACATCACCGGAGGATGCGGCCAAGTACATGAGAGACGGCCTATAATCTCGTAGAGTAAAGTAGGCAATGTTTAGCCTGGCTAACAACACAATGGTACACAACATTAAGAGTGCCATAGGTAGTAGTCTGCCTGAAGAGGTAGAAAGGCAGAACTCGTTTTTTGAGTTTGCCCAAGCAATAACGCCATTATTAGACCTAAACGAGCTTCTGAACAAGATCCCAGAGATTGTTGTAAGACTTATAATGTCAAAGGGTTGTGCTTTAAGACTTTATAATGGTGTTTTTTTCAAAGTCGTCTCATCTTATGGATTGTCCCCGGAGCTAAAAATGGTTTTATTGCATGAGACAGACAGTTACATCCCGTTACAGGATGTCTTTGATGGTCATTCTATAATTTTAGATGACTCAGCCCTCCCTATTGCGCAGTCATTACCCTTGTATGCGACACCCAAGTCTATCGCTTACGTACCGGTTAAGAGGGGCGAGCAGGTTATCGGCGTGATAGAGCTGTATGACAAACGGGGTACAGAGCAGTCCTTAACACCTTACTTCAACCAGGCAGACATTGTTAAGGTGGAGGGCTTTGCCTTATTGACATCATTAAGCATTGACAGGGCAACGATTTATAAAGAGAACAACGAGCACAAGAATGATGCCGCTGCTGCGAGAAAAAGGCTTGCAACCCTGTTTGAAGGCACTCAAAGCGCTATCCTGACTGTTAGACGTGATATGACCATCACCTCAGTAAACAATATGATAGCTTTCTGGACAAATAAGAAGACAGAGGAGATCATTGACCGTAACTGCATGGAAGTATTTAACGATCCGGAAGGCTTACAGCCGCAAGACATTGCCCTTGAGACCTTTATAAGCGGCCTCCCTTCTTCAAAGACCTACGACAGCGCCAGCCGCTATGCCGAACTATCAGCCTACCCGATAGAGGGAGATAACGAAATACAAGAATGCATCATAATGATCCGTGATATCTCCGATAGGATCATTCGTCAGAACGAGATCATCAATCTTTACAAAAGCGTTACTCAGACCAAGGACAAACTGGAAAGCCTTATAGAAAACTCCGCCGATGCAATTATCACCACAGGGCTTGACGGTATCATAACATCATGGAACAAGAGTGCAGAAAGGATATTTGGTTTTTCAGAAGCCGAGATACTAGGATGCTTCATCCCGTTTTTACCTAATTTTAAATACGACACTGTAAAGGAGTATCTTGCTGGCATACAGAGAGGCGATATCCTTAAGGATCTAGAGATAAAGGGAAAGCACAAGGATGAGACCCCTATAGACATAAGTCTCACCATCTCCCCTATAAAAGACGCCTATGACACTGTAATTGGCATCACGATAATAGCACGGGATATCTCGCGCAGAAAGATTGTAGAGAACGAATTACTAAGGAGTACGAGAAAGCTCCAACATCTGTTTTTCATAAGCTCTGCCATGCGCAGCATCCTGGAGTTAGAAAAACTCCTGACAATGATCCTGACAGTGGTAACGGTAAAGGACGGCCTTGGCTTTAACAGGGCAATACTATTCCTCTACGATGAGCTGCATAAAACGCTAAAGGGGACAATGGGTGTAGGCCCTTCCAACCTTACGGAGGCTCATCGCATCTGGGATGATCTCTCCACGGATAGGAAATCCATTGTTGATCTAATAGAGGAAATCGAAAAGGGGCCTACGTTAAAAAATGACGGTTTAAACGCTCTGTGCAAGGATCTAGAGATACCAATAGACAGCGTGGCTACGAACTATCTCTCGGCTGCGGTTATTGAAAAACAGGCATTTAACGTAAAAAACGTCTCCATAGATCAAAGGGCAGATTTAGTCCTCGTAAAAAAGCTTAATACCGAGGCATATGCAGTAATCCCCCTCATAGCAATGGATAAGGTAATAGGGGCGCTGTGGGTTGATAACCTGTTTAATCAGCGGCAGATTACCGACGATGATCTAGAATATCTCACAACCTTTGCAGACCATGCGGCCACTGCGATAGAGAGCGCCAGACTCTTTGAACAGGTAAGTCTGGCAAAGAGCGAGCTGCACAATATCTTTGAGTCAATATCAGACATAGTCTTTATAACCGACAGGGATATGGTCATAACAAAAGTAAACAAGGCAGTATGTAATCTGATGGGCAAAGAACTGCAACAGATTGTAGGACAAAAGTGCTATGAGGTATTTCATAAGCAATGCAGACCTATCTGTCGCTGTCCATATACCGAGATGTTAGAAAAACGAAGGTCAATTATATCTGAGGTAGAGAGCTTCTATGCCGATAGTAAAGACACTTTTAGTATCTCCATGTCGCCCATATATGACTCCAATGGCGTGTACAACGCAACAGTCCATATCGTTGGCAACGTAACGGAGGGCAAGCAGTTGAGAGAGCAGTTAGCAAGGATGGAAAAGGTTGCAGCCATAGGAGAGATGACGGCCAGGGTGGCTCATGAGATAAGAAATCCGCTGTCATCAATAGGCGGTTATGCAAGACGCCTACAGAAAAAACTCGACGGACCGCAGAAGGAATACGCTCAAGTAATAGTAGAGGAGGTTACGCGCCTAGAAAACATATTGCGGCAGACGTTGGGATTCGTTAGGGAGTCAAAGATATCTAACGAAATCATCGATATAAATGCCATATTACGTTCTGTCAAACAACTCCTCTACAGCTCCGTAAGGGACAGGATCGTCTTTGAAGAAAGCTACTGCGTTGAAAACATTGAGATCAGAGGCAACCCCAACAGATTAAAAGAGGTCTTTATAAACCTGGTAACAAACGCCGAGCAATCCATACAGGGTAAAGGCAGGATAGGCATACGCAGTATGAAGGATGTAAACACAGCCATCATAGAGATCGAGGACACGGGAGTTGGTATAGACGAAGAGGATATCAAACACATCTTTGACCCCTTCTATACCACAAAGATCACGGGCACTGGCCTGGGGTTAGCCATAACCTCCAAGATCATTGAGGAACATAAAGGTACGATAGAGGTAACAAGTAAGGTAGGATTTGGAACTATATTCAAGATAAAATTTATACTAAAGGAGGCAAGCAATGAATGTATTAATAGTAGATGACGACCCTCATCTAAGAAAACTGTACCAGATGGAATTAGAGGATGAAAACTATAAGGTATTCGTAGCAGGTTCCGGGAAGGAGGCCCTTGAGATATTCGAGAAGGAGGATATCAATATTGTTACCCTGGATATCCTAATGCCGGGCATGGACGGCATAGAGGTGTTGCGGCGGATGAAGGAAAAGAAACCGGACCTGCCTGTGATTATGTCTACTGCATACGACTATAGAGATGATTTCTCTGTATGGGCGTCTGATGCCTACGTGGTAAAATCAGCCGATATGACAGAGCTGAAAAACACAATAAAGAAGCTCCTATCCTGAGCGTGGAGCAATTAGAATTACAGACGTTGGCCCCGCTTTATGGCGGGCTATGTCTTAGCCGGCATAACGGCGTCGTCTTTGTAAGGGGCGCCATACCCGGTGAAAGGGTTATAGCGGAGATTAAGGAGCAAAAAAGGGATTACTCTATTGCCGAGGCAATTGAGATCCTCAACACCTCTGAGGATCGACTCCAGCCGCGATGTCCGGTCTTCAAAAATTGCGGCGGCTGCCACTATCAGCATATATCCTATGAAAGGCAGCTCGCTATCAAGGAGGAGATCGTTACAGACTGCCTAAAGAGGATCGGAAAAACCGATGTTGCCCTTACTGCGACCCTTGCAGGTCAACAGTGGCATTACAGAAGTAAGGCACAGTTTAAGTTGTCCGGCGATGGCGCCATAGGTTTTTATAAAGAAAACTCGAGGGACGTCGTGCCCATAGAAGAATGTTTTATCTGTAAAGAGACTATCAATGCGTTTTTAAAAAAGATTAACGGTGCCAGATTTCTTAGAGGCATAAAGGAGTTACATATCTTAGCTGGCAAAAACACTATTGTCTACGTCAAAGACACCGAAATGGATGAAGGCCGCCTGGACTTCTTCCTAGACGTTGGCTTTGACGGAGCAATTTTAGAAAATGGCGTCTTTTCAGGTAACATACTTTGCGAGTTTATGATCGGAGACCTGACTTACTTTGTTAGCCCGCAGACCTTTTTTCAAACAAACTGGGAGCTAAATCTGCGTTTAATACAAATGCTCTCCGAGGCCATTGGTGATGTACAGGACAAGGAAATACTAGACGTATATGGAGGGGCGGGGAACTTCTCCCTTCCCTTATCCCTGCGTTGTAAGAACATAACCATAGTAGAGAACAACCCCTACGCCGTTACTGACGGGAAGAGAAACGTCGAATCCAATAAGCTAAAGAACGTTAAATATGTAGTGAAATCCTTTGAAAAAGCAAAAGAGTCCAATAAGTACAACGTGGTCATCATTGACCCTCCCAGGGTTGGTTTAAGCACAGCCTCAGTCACAAAGCTCCTAGCCATCAGCCCCCAGACAATCGCCTATGTGTCATGTAACCCTGCCACCTTTGCTAGGGACGTTTTCAAGTTAAGCGACATGTACACGCTGTCCTCTATCCGATTGATAGACCTGTTTCCCAACACCTATCACTGTGAGGTGATGGGTATACTCACCAAAAAATAGATTATGAAAATGATTGTGCTCTACGACTATCCTGCCTCAAAGGAGATACATAGGGAGCTATTCTACCTCGATGATAGCGTTTATATCTCAGCCGGCCAGGATCTGGCTGGGTATTTACGGGATATGGAGGTACAAGGAAGCGCATCTATTGCCTTGGCCGTCCAGTGGCGCGGGTTAGTAAGTCTAGCCCTGTGGAAAAGCGACGCATCCAAAGAAGAGATCGCTGCGTTTCTGCTCTCGGTGATACCTGAGTGCAGAGAGATACTGTCGTCCTGCTCCGTGGAGGAGGTCTTTGAACGCCTGTATAGTGAAAAAAGATTTGATTGTCTGAGGCGGTTAAGCAATAGCACAAAGCGATTAATCGACAAGCACTTAAAAGACAAACGCCTTAAGATAGAAGTTCACCTCGTCTCAGAGGCAGCCGGCAATATAATAACAAGCAGCCTCTGAATGTGTTAATCTTTCCTCCGTGGAGGAAAATGAGGTTGTGTTAATTTGACAATGTTATATTCCATATAGTTGCAATAATAATTTCTGCACCACGATTTAACGGATTTAGGGATTAGCAGGATTAGATAAAATCTTTTTCCTGTAAATCCTTTAATCTGCGTAATCCTAGTTCAGACAATCCCTATAATAGATATGGGGCATCAAAATCTTTTATGGAGGAGCAAAGAGCATGTATATCAGTCGATTTAAGCGTTTATGGTTAATTTGTGTCTTAGCCGTAGTGATGTTGACAGGGTGTTCGTCGGTACAGACTGCGGGAATTGGCGGTACGCTTGCCAAGATGGAATCAGATGAACGCAGGGGTACAGTTAAAGCAGCCCTGCCCGAACCCAACAAGAGGTGTGCGGGGGGCAAAGATTCCCTCGAAGATGAATCGGTTGCTAAGGACATAGGTCTATCAGTAGAGGAACTATCGAGACTTAAGGGCGCTCGAGGTCTCTCTAACAAGGAAATATGCGAGATGCCAACGGTCAAACTCGCCAGGGCCATATACAAGTCAACTCACCCATTACGCCCTGATCACCCACAGGAATGGGCAAGGTTTAGGGCGCTGCAACAGGCAGACGAAAATGGCCTCGTGAAACCGGATGGTCTTATCAATGCCACAAAACAGCGGCAGGCATTGCTTACCTCAAAAGCCAATAAACCTAGAGGTGCGGGGATATCGCAGACAGCGTGGAGTTCAATCGGCCCTGGCAACGTAGGCGGCAGGGTGCGCAGCATCGTTATTCACCCCACGGATACGTCAAAGATGTGGGCAGGCAGCGTGGCTGGCGGCATATGGAAGAGCACAGACGGTGGAGGTTCATGGAGCGCCGTAAACGACTTCATGAGCAACCTGGCCATTAGCACTATGGCATTAGACCCATCCAACCCCAACGTCATGTATGCCGGCACTGGTGAGGGCTTCTTCAACGTAGATGCCCTGCGCGGCTATGGAGTGTTTAAGTCTACCGATGGCGGCAACACCTGGAGTCATTTGAGCGCCACCACGCCTAACAGCAATACCAGCAGTGTCGATTACAGCTGGTATTATGTTAATCGTTTAGCGGTTGCCACAAACGGCGTGATATTGGCAGCCACAAGCGGCGCTTACTCCAACTATGGAACGATCTATCGCTCTACCGACGGCGGGACTACCTGGAGCAGTACATTTGCGTCACAGGCTCAGACGTGGGACGTCCGGTTTGATCCTAATAACCCAAATAATGCGGTTGCCGCTATGAGGGAATACAGTGCAAGTGTCTGGCAGACCAGTATTATCAGATCAACCGACGGGGGACAAACCTGGAACAAGGTGCTGAGTTTTAGCAACTCCTCCAGACGTATAGAGCTTGCATATGCGCCTTCTAACTCACAGATACTCTACGCCTCCAGAGACAACGCCTCCTCTGGCAGTGGTCAGGTCTACAAGTCAACCGATGGCGGGGCAAACTGGAACCTTATGAGCACGCCAGGTCACCTAGCCACTCAAGGGTGGTACGATAACACCATATGGGTATCTCCAACCGACCCAGACCTGGTTGTCATTGGCGGTATAGATCTCTATCGAAGCACTAACGGCGGGTCGAATTTCACAAAGATTAGTCAATGGTACTCTTCAGGCTCGGTACATGCCGACCATCATGCCATAGTGCATCACCCTGACTACAACGGCTCAAGCAACAAAACGGTTTTCTTTGGCAACGACGGAGGTCTTTATAAGACCACTGACATCACAACCGTCTCCGCACTCAGCGGATGGGTAAATATAAACAACTCCTTTGGGGCTACACAGTTTTATGGCGGCGCTGGCAGCGCTAAGGCCACACCAAGCTCTATAAAGATAATTGGCGGCACACAGGACAACGGTCATCTTATGACCACCGGCAGCGCCTCCTGGGAGGCAACCAACGGCGGTGATGGTGGTTTTGCCGCCGTAGACCCCACTGACAGCAATTACATGTACGGAGAGTACGTCTACCTGGATATATACCGTTCAACAACTGGCGGGACAGCAAACAGCTATAGCGACATCTGTAGCGGCATAAGCGATGCAAACTCAGATTATTGTGGCGGCACGGGTGAGACGCTTTTTATCTCACCCTTCATCCTTGACCCCAACAACCCCAACACCATGCTGGCCGGTGGGGCGTCCCTGTGGCGAAGCACAAACATCAAGGGTACCGTGCCAACCTGGAGTGCGATCAAATCCAGGATCACACCATACCAGGCAAGAAAAACCGAGATCTCGGCTATAGCAGTGGTCGAGGGCGATGCAGACCGTATATGGGTTGGACATGCAAACGGTGCATTGTATTACACCACAAACGGTACAGCCGCCTCCCCGACCTGGACTAAAATAAGTGCGTCAAACCTCCCTGCCAGATACGTTGGCAGGATCCTCATTGACAAGGACAACCACAACAAGGTCTATGCCGCCTACGGTGGTTACTCCGCGGACAATCTCTACGTATCCACAGACAATGGCTCTACGTGGACAAATATCACCGGCACCCTGCCTGCAGCCCCTATCCGCTCCATAGTACGACATCCATCCAATGCCAACTGGCTGTACGCCGGTACTGAGGTTGGCATCTACACGAGCGAGGACGGAGGCGCTCACTGGAGCACAAGCAACGACGGCCCAGCTAACGTCTCTGTGGATGAGCTGTTTTGGTACAGCGACACACAGCTTGTAGCAGCCACGCATGGCCGCGGCATGTTTATGGCAACCATAGGCAACACGACTACTACAAAAACACCTAAGTACGACTTCAATAACGACGGTAAAAGCGACATCCTTCTGTACAATACAGCAAATGGTCAGGTGGCCGTCTGGCTTATGAACGGCACAGCCATATCAAGTGGCGGCAGCCCCGGCTACGTTGGCGGAACATGGGCAGTAAAGGGCGTTGGAGACTTTGACGGAAATGGCTACAACGACATCCTGTGGTACAACACTGCAACAGGGCAGCTTTACATGTGGTTTATGAACGGCTCTACTGTAGCAGGCGGAGGCAGTCCAGCCACAGTACCGCTTGAATGGCAGGTACAGGGTATCGGCGACTTTAACGGCGACGGCAAGAGCGATATCCTGTGGTACAACACCACGACAGGGCAGCTCGCCATCTGGCTTATGAATGGTACAAGCGTTACAGGCGGGGGCAGCCCAGGTACGGTTCCTCTTGACTGGCAGGTCAAGGGCGTTGGAGATTTTGACGGCGATGGCAAGAGCGACATCCTGTGGTCTAACACCACAACAGGGCAGGCCGCCTTTTGGCTTATGAATGGCACAAGCGTTACAGGCGGGGGCAGCCCAGGTGCGGTTCCTCTTGATTGGCAGGTCAAGGGCGTTGGAGACTTCGACGGCGACAGCAAGACCGACGTCCTGTGGTACAACACCGCAACAGGCCAGCTCTACATTTGGTTTATGAACGGAACATCTATCTCGAGCGGAGGCAGCCCAGCCACAGTCCCGCTTGATTGGCAAATCCAAGGGATCGGGGACTTCAACGGCGACAGTAAGACCGACATAATCTGGGAAAACACCTCAACAGATCAAGTGGCCATATGGTTAATGAACGGCTCCACTGTATCAAACGGCGCCTACACCGCAACCATACCTACAACCTGGAAGGTTCAACAGTAAAGAGTAAGAAGGGAGGGCTTTGCCCTCCCTTGACCCACCCACAAGGGAACTCGCCCCCTTGACCCCATTAAATTTTTATGCACCCTACACCCCTATGAGATTGTCTTTTGTGTTATATTATAATTGGGGGAAATAATTAGGAGGGACACTATGATTGAGACAAAAGAACTTGAAACAAGCGAAGCAAGAGATGTTCTAAAAAGGATTGTTATAGACATTCTCAGGGAGCTGTCGGAGGAAATACAGCCCCCTGACAGCATAGCCCTCCTACTATACCAGTTAGTAGGGGACTTTCGAGACTTTAAACGAGACAACATCGAGAGATTTGACAAAGTGGAAACCAAGCTAGATAAAGTGGAAACCAGACTTGATTCGTTTGAAGCAAGCGCTAACAAGAGATTTGACAAGATTGAGAGCGAAATAGCTGAAATCAAAGAGACTATGGTAACTCGTGAGATTTTAAAGGATGCCATTGGCAAAATAGGCATTACGGTTAGAGAGATTATTTAGAGAAGAGCTTAAAGAGAGATAGGGGATCAAGCGGCTAGAGATAGACAGATAGCGCTTATTAAAGAGGGCTTGGATTCAGGAATTTGAGGAGCTATAGAATTTACAAGAGAAGAACTCCTTGAAATTGAGAACCCTTTTCTCAATAAGACGTGGAATAATGGAGGATTGACGGGTAAAATATACAAACAAGGATTTAGTGGATGATAAGAAGTATCAGGATTATGTTGATGCCTTTATTTGTTGTTTTTCTATCTGTAATCTCTGGCATGGCAGCCGATGAGTCAAACATCCAACTTAATGCCTACGTTGACAAGAACTCAGTCTACACCGGAGATACCATCAACTACACAATTGAGGTGCGGAAGTCAAAGGGGCTTGACTTGCAGCTTACCGATTACAATACGGGCAGCGACAACCTTACCATTGTCGATAGCAGCACATATCAGACCGGCTTTTTCAACAAATCAACGATCAGACGATACAAGCTCCGCTCCTATACCCCAGGGACTTACAAACTCCCGCCAGCAGTTGTTAAATACAAGAGACCACATCAAGCAGACTACAACGAGGTTAAGACAGCCGAGCTAACGGTGGAGGTCAAAAGTACCCTAAAGGAAACGGCCACAACTGACATCAAAGACATTAAAGACCTGGAGGAGACCAAAAAACCATGGCTCTACGTTATAATAGGGGCAACAGTGCTGGCCCTTATGGCGCTGATAACATACTTAATACGAAAGAGAAGGGCAGCAAAGGCTAAACCGCTTGTGCGCAAGGCCGCCCACGAAATTGCGTATGAAGACCTCGATAGACTCAGGGCAAGCAACCTCCTGAGCGACGGCCTTATAAAGGAGTATTTCACCGAACTGTCGGCCATTGTGAGACACTACATTGAGGATAGGTTTTCGCTGAAGGCGCCAGAGATGACCACTGAGGAGTTCTTGGACAAGATGAAGACCTCGGCGCAGTTGCCGCCTGCTCAGAAGGAACTGTTAAAGGACTTTCTCAAACGCTCAGACATGGTTAAGTTTGCACGTTATGGTCCTACTTCTGAGGAGATAGAGGCTAGCTTTGCCGCCGCCAAGCGATTTGTCGATGAGACAAAGACACTTGAGAAAACAGGGACTAATCAATATACAAAGATATGAGCTTTAAAGACCCGTGGGTACTAATATTAATTCCTATCCTGTGTATAGCCATTCTGTATGGCAATAGGAAGAGGTCGTTACCTGCGGTGCGGTTTTCATCTGTGGCGCTTGTAAAAGACCTTGGCGGGACATTCAGGACATGGGCATCTAAAAACCTCGTCTTGTTGAGGCTCGCAACGATTACCCTGCTGCTTATAGGTCTGGCAAGGCCGCTATCGGTATTGGAAGAGTCGAAGGAGCATACCGAGGGCATAGACATCGCACTGGCAATAGACCTGTCTACGAGTATGCTTGCAGAGGACTTCGCAAAGAATGGCAGCCACGAAAACAGACTCGACGCCGTTAAGGAGGTCGTCAGGGAATTTATAAGCGCAAGGACTTCAGACCGCATAGCCCTGGTTGAGTTTGCCGGAGTACCCTACATGGCAAGCCCTCTAACAGCCGACTACAGCTACCTCTTAAACGTCCTTGAGCGAGCCAGGATCGGCTCGATACAAGATGGCACCGCTATAGGCAGCGCCCTGGCAATGGCCACTACAAGGCTCAAGGATACGAAGGCCAAGTCAAAGCTCGTCATCCTCTTGACCGATGGCAGGAACAACATGGGATCTGTCTCTCCCCTGACGGCAGCACAGGCTGCGGCCGCCCTCAACATCAAGGTCTATGCCATAGGGGCCGGGGCAAAAGGACCTGTCCCCTATCCTGTAAAAGACCCATTTGGCAGTATTGTCTACCGACCTGTTCAGATCGACCTCGATGATGAACTCCTTACTGAGATAGCAACTATGACGGGGGGGAAGTACTTCAGAGCCACCGACTTTAATTCCCTCAAGGACATATATAAAGAGATAGACAAGCTTGAGAAGACACCCTTTGAGGAAAAGCGTTTTTATCAGTACAAGGAGCTGTTTAGGTACTTTTTGGTTGCAGCAATGGCGCTTATCCTATTGGAGGTGGTGTTGGCTAACACGTTCTTAAGAAGGATGCCATGAGGTTTGAAAGCCCACAGATGGTACACGCACTATGGCTGGCAGCGGCCTTGGCCGTATTTTACGTGGCTGCCTTCAGACTCAGAAATAGAGCGCTTGAAGGCCTTGCCAACAGAGAACTCTTAAAGGGCCTGACGCCCTCAGTAAGCCTTCAAAGGCGGTACGTAAAGGCGATACTGGTGACTCTGACGTTTGTGTTTTGTACGTTGGCCCTGATGCGCCCCCAGTGGGGTTTTCACCTTGAGGAGGTCAGGCAGTTGTCCTCCGATATCCTAATAGCTCTTGATACATCAAAGAGTATGCTTGCAGCAGACATCAAACCCAACAGGCTTCAGATGGCAAAACTCGCCATTGGGGACTTCCTAAAGAAGCTCAGGGGTGATCGGATCGGCCTGATTGGCTTTGCGGGAGAGTCGTTTGTGTTCTCACCGCTGACGGTTGATTACGGCGGTTTTATGCTTGCATTAAACGACCTGGGTGTAAACTCAATCCCCATAGGGGGTACATCCATAAGGAGCGCCATACAAGAGGCCATCAATGTCTACAAAGGTAGCCCCTCGAAAGACAAGACCCTGATACTCATAACGGACGGTGAAGACCACGAAGGCCACGTCCTTGACGCTGCAAAGGCGGCAAAAGACGCAGGGATCAAGATATACGCAATCGGTATCGGCACAAAGGAGGGCGAGCTTATTCAGGTAAATGATGATAGCGGCGGGAAGTCATTTGTTAAAGACCCAGGAGGCAACCTTGTTAAGACGCATCTGGACGAGGAAACCCTACAGAGGCTATCCACCGAAACGGGCGGCGTCTATGTGCGGACAAGCGGGGCAGACCTCGGCCTTGACCTTATCTACAGGGACTGGCTGTCGAAGTCTGAAAAAAAAAGCATCCAAGAAAAGATGAAAAAACGCTATGACGAACGGTTTCAGATACCTCTGGCCATAGCCGTTTTTTTATTAGTTGTAGAGTCCATGCTTGGAGAGCGAAGGAGACGGGTACGATCCGTTACAACAAAGGAGGACAAGATAACACGGGACATACTGTTGATCATCGTTTTAGTCTTTGCTCTGCTTTCCTCTAACGACGCCTACGGTTCCCAAAAGAGCGCTGTCATAAGAGAAGGGGATCAATCTTATCGTCAGGGCAACTACACCGCTGCCCTAGAAAAGTACACACAGGCACTTAAAGACGACCCCGACTCGGACGTCCTAAATTACAGGACCGGGTTGGCATATTATAGGAAAGAAGACTTCCCAAAGGCCGCTGAACACTTCACAAAGTCTCTGGTAAGCAAGGCTCTCTCCGTGGAGATGCGCGCTAATTACAACATCGGCAACTCTAAATTCATGGCGGCCAAGAAGATCGAACAGGCTGACCCGTCTGGCGCTCTTTCGCATTATAAAGAAGCGCTGCAATACTTTAAACGCGCCATAGAGCTTAATGAAAAGGACATGGATGCCAAGACAAACTACGAACTAACTGACAAAAAGATACAACAGATGCTCGAAAAATCAAAAAAACAGCCTCAACAAGATAAGAATAAAAAACAGGAAGATAAAAAACAAGACGACAAATCTCAAAAAGACAAGGAACAAAAAGATTCTGGTCAAAAGGACAAGCAGCAGGAAGGTAAAGCTCAGGATGAGAAAGACAAGGGATCAGAAAATAAGCAGCAAGAACAGAATCAGCCCGGCAAAGGAGCAAAACAAATGCCCAAACAAGACACCTTAGCGCCTGACAAGACCAAGAAAGGAGCTCGTCCCCCACAGTCGATGACGAAGGAGGAGGCTGAGATGCTCCTTGAGGGCCTTAAGGACGAGCAATCCGGCAACGTCTTAAAGGCTAAGGAAAAGCAAAGAGGCGATACTCCCGTCCTTAAAGACTGGTAACAACAAAAGGAAAGAAAAAGTAAGGGTTCTACCCTCCCTTGAATTTCTTATGCACTTTTTTTGTATCTTTTTCATATTTCATGGTAACTATGCTTTTACGCTTTCTGGATTCCTGTTTACCCCTGTTCAAGCCAGGGGCAGGCTGTGGAATGACATATTTGGAAAACGCTCATTACTGTCATTCCCACGAAAGTGGGAATCCATAGTCTTGAAACCATGAACATTTTTACCCTGCTTTTTAAAGAGGATACCTTTTTTTTGTTGACGGGAATGACAGTAAAATGCTAGACTTCTTCATGTACACAGAAGAGACCATATGTCTTCATGGGGGGCAGACGCCGGATAACGCAACGTTGTCGCGGGCCGTCCCGATTTACCAGACAACATCGTTCGTCTTCAAGGACACGGAACACGCAGCAAACCTCTTTGCCCTCAAGGAGTTAGGAAACATCTACTCGCGTATAATGAACCCCACGGTGGACGTGTTTGAAAAGCGGGTGGCAATGCTTGAGGGAGGCAGCGCAGCCGTTGCTGTGGCCTCTGGTCAGGCGGCAACCACTTACGCCATTATAGCTTTAACAGATCGTACAGACATGTTAGAAGACCAAGATGGAGGTTACTTCTCCACGCTGGCACATACGTGTGTGAATTGCGAGGTTATAGCCTCAGCCTCTCTGTATGGAGGCACCTTTAACCTATTCCACTACACACTACCTAAGCTAGGCGTCAACGTCCGCTTTGTAGACCCATCAGATCCAGAGAACTTCAAACGTGCCATGACAGAGCGTACAAGGGCCGTATTTATCGAATCCGTGGGCAATCCCAAGCTCGACGTCCTGGACTACGAGGTCATTGCAGGCATTGCACACGAAAACGGTATCCCACTTATAGTTGACAACACAGTGACCACCCCTTATCTGTTAAGACCTTTCGATTATGGCGCCAACGTAGTTGTCCACTCTACAACCAAATTCATTGGCGGACATGGCAACTCAATCGGCGGCATTGTCGTAGATGGAGGTAACTTCGCCTGGGACAATGGCAGATTCCCCGGCTTCACCAAGCCAGACCCCAGCTACCACGGCCTCATCTACTGGGAGGCATTTAGAGACTTCATGGGGATGGGAAACATAGCGTATGCGATGAAGGTCAGACTCCAACTGCTGCGCGACATAGGGGCCTGTCTAAGCCCATTTAACGCGTTCCTGTTTCTGCAGGGGCTTGAGACCCTCCACCTGCGCATGGAGAGACATTGCAAAAACGCTATGGGTGTAGCAGAGTTCCTCCTGAATCACCCCAAGGTAAGCTGGGTTAACTACCCAGGTCTACCCGCCCATCCCTCTTACACCCTGGCAAAGAGATATCTCAAGAAGGGCTTATTTGGGGCAATCGTGGGCTTTGGTGTAAAAGGTGGCATAGAGGCTGCTAAAAAACTCATTGACTCTATAAAACTATTCTCTCATCTTGCAAACATAGGCGACTCCAAAAGCCTGATCATACACCCGGCAAGCACTACTCATCAGCAGCTAAACACAGAGGAGAGACTCCTTACAGGCGTAACAGATGACTTCATCAGACTCTCGATAGGCATCGAAGGTATAACAGATATAATAGCCGATCTCGCTCAGGCACTCGATAGTATTTAGCACCTGCATATAAAGATGAAAGAAGGGGAGGCTCTGCCTCCCCTCAGACCCCTCCGCAAGGGAACTCGTCCCCTTGACCCCGTAAATATACTTACTCCCCATGTTTACTTTTACAACCAAAATACTCCCTTTTTATTTACACGTCATAGAACAATATGCTAAAATCCTTTATGCCTATAAGAAAAAATGAAGAACCTAAGAGTAACGAGATAACAGACAAGGAACTGTACCTCAACCGGCGGGAGTTTATAATCTCAGCCGCTGCGTTGGCGCTTCCTATCAAATCAGACGGTAAAAAGCTAAACTTTACCAAAAACCAGGAACTCTCAACAAACGAAGGCCAGACAAGCTCTGATGTCGTGTCAAACTACAACAACTTCTACGAGTTCTCTACCGGTAAGACAGACATCGTCGACCTGGCCAAGAACCTTCACACACACCCCTGGAGTATTAGCGTGGAGGGGCTTATAAACAACCCAAAGGGCTACGACATAGACGAACTGTTGAAGCTCTTTCCGCTGGAGGAACGCGTCTACAGGTTTCGATGTGTAGAGGGCTGGTCTATGGTAATACCGTGGGTAGGGTTTCCTCTGGCCGAGCTGGTTAAACGCTGCCAGCCTCAGACAAGCGCAAGGTACGTAGAGTTTGTTACGCTGCTTGACGCAAAGCAGATGCCGGGTCAAAAGTCGGCTGTGCTTCCCTGGCCATACGTGGAGGGCCTTAGATTGGATGAGGCGCTGCATCCGCTAACGTTAATGGCCGCTGGGATCTACGGTGAGGTGCTGCCAAACCAGAACGGCGCGCCCTTGAGGCTTGTCGTTCCATGGAAATACGGCTTTAAGAGCGTCAAATCCATTGTCAAGATTAGGTTTGTGCAAAAACAGCCCCAGACGACCTGGAACGCAACCATACCTGGCGAGTACGGATTTTACGCAAACGTAAATCCACAGGTCAGCCATCCCAGATGGAGTCAGGCTAAGGAGCGGCGCGTTGGAGAGTTTTTAAAACGAGACACCCTGATGTTCAACGGTTATGCCGCCCAAGTTGCAGACCTCTACACGGCAATGGATCTGACAAAAAACTTTTAATAGAAGAAAGGGCTCTGCTACCCCTTTAAAACGGCACAACGTCATGGTATATTACTCAAAAGGCAATATGGAGCTATTGAACCTGCACAAGGTAGCGTTCTTGTGCTCGCGTAAGTGCCCTGAGCGCATTGTTATTCGATCTTATGAATGGGCCATTGAGCAGCGACAGAAGGGGGTTTGTATAATCTCCGGGTTTCACTCGGATATAGAAAAGGACGTCCTGTACTTCTTACTCAAGGGCAATCAACCGATAATAATTGCCCTAGCTCGCGGCTTCATCAACGACATTGAACCTGAGTTGCGGCGGCAGATGAATAAAAACCGTCTCCTGATAATAACCCCATTTGAAGAGGACATTAAGAAGGTTACGGTTGATACGGCCAACTTACGTAATCGCCTGATGTTGGAATTGGCTGATGAGATAGTTGTGGCATACGCTAAAAAAGACGGCAACGTGGACAGATTGGTTCAAGAAATGACCGCATCTGGAAAACCTGTGAAAACGTTAAGTTAACCCGCACAACGGTAACGAGGATATAAAATTGCTAGACGAGAAGATAAAACAGAGATTGTGCCTTGCACTAGATGTAAATACGCTTTCAGAGGCCGTGAGGTTTGTAGAGACTCTGAAGGATTACGTGGGGCTTTTTAAGATTGGCTTTCAGCTTTTTACCAATGAGGGGCCCAAGGCCGTTGAGGCCATCAAGAGGCTTGGAGGAAGGGTCTTTCTTGATCTAAAGTTTCACGACATCCCCAATACCGTAGCTGCGGCCGCACGGATGGTTACTGCCTTAGGGGTAGACATGTTTAACATCCACGCCTCAGGCGGCAGTGAGATGATGCGTGCCGCCGTTGTTGCAGCACAAGAAGAGACCATAAGGCTCGGCATTGTCAACCCAAAGGTACTTGCAGTAACAGTGCTAACGAGCATTAATGACGAGATACTTTCAAAAGAGCTGATTGTCAGCAATCCCGTAAGGGATCAAGTTGTTCATCTGGCCATGCTTTCCAAGGAGGCTGGCGTCTCCGGTGTAGTGGCCTCACCCAAGGAGATCAGGCTGATAAGGGAATCATGCGGTGCCGGCTTTGTTATCCTGACACCTGGCATCAGGCCGCTGTGGTCAGCTAATCTCGATGACCAGAAAAGGATAACTACACCGCAAGATGCCATCGCCCTTGGAGCCGATTACATTGTCATAGGAAGGCCAATCTTAAGATCAGACAATCCCGTTGAGACCTCAAAACAAATATTAAGCGAGATTGACGCCGCGCAGACTTAACATGGCGATAGACGTCTTAATCGTAGGTGCCGGTATATCAGGTTGTGTGTTGGCAGAACGCTTTGCATCCGTTGCCCAAAAAAAGGTGTTGGTGATTGACAAGCGAGATCATATCGGCGGCAACTGTTATGATTTCATAGACGATGCAGGGATACTTATACCCCTTTATGGACCTCATATGTTTCACACCAGTTATGAGAACGTCTGGCAGTACATCAGCCGTTTTACAAAGTGGCTCCCCTATCAGCACAGGGTCAAGTGTTATGTCGATGGTTTAATTGTGCCATTTCCTGTAAACATAACGACTGTCAACATGCTCTTTAATCTAAATATGACTTCAGAAGAGGAGATGATTCGCTGGCTGAAGGATAACACAGAAGATATAAAGGATCCACAGACCTCAGAGGACCTGGCCCTGATGAGGGTTGGCCGGGTACTTTATGAGAAGTTTTATAAGAACTACACATTTAAGCAGTGGGACAAGTGGCCTTATGAATTAGACGCATCCCTGTTTAACAGGATACCCGTAAGGACGGATTTCAACGACAGGTACTTTGCCGATAAGTATGAGGGGACGCCGCAGGAGGGTTACACAAGTATTTTTCAGAAGATGCTGCATCATAAAAACATAAACGTTATGCTCAACGTTGATTATTTTAATGAGGTGGAAATCATTAAGCGGGATATAGGCAATTACAGGATTCTTATCTTCACCGGACCGATTGATGCCTTTTTTGATTATAAATTTGGGAGACTCCAGTACAGGTCTTTGGAGTTTGAGTATGAGACGCTTGATTTAGAGTATTTTCAGCCGCTGACCGTGATCAACTATCCAAACGACCATCGTTACACGCGTATTACCGAACCTAAGCATCAGACAGGTCAGAGTCATCCACGCACAACAGTCATCAAGGAGTACCCCACGTGGCAGGGCGACCCATACTATCCCGTCCCGTCGCAAGACAATCTCAACCGGTATTCTAAATACGAGCTAGCTGCCAAAGATCTCGAAAAAGAGGGTATATACCTAATCGGCAGGCTGGCTAACTATAAGCACCTCAACATGGATCAGGCCTTCAAAAACGCCCTCGACCTCTTCCACAGGATAGAAGGAGGTTGATGAAGCAGAGCCTGTAAGATCTGTGAAGTTATAAGTTTATTATTTAAAGAACGCGCTCAATATAGACATGCCTTTGTCATTAGTTGTCTGCACCTCAATACACCAGGAATATCATAAGTAACCACGCCTAACATTTACGGGGTCAAGGGGACGAGTTCCCTTGTGGGTGGGTCTAGGGAGGGCAAAGCCCTCCCTATTTTTTAATCTTAGCCCAAGTCGCCGAATAGAAACTGTACGAGGGTTATTGCTGCTATTGAGGCGGTCTCGGCTCGCAGGATGCGCCTTCCAAGGGAGGTTATAATGACGCCGGCTGATTCTGCCATACCAACCTCCTCTTTTGTGAAACCGCCCTCCGTACCAATCAAGACGTAAACCTTTGTTGGGCTCCACCCTACGCTGGGCAGCTTCAGCAACCCCTTGGCCTCACCCTCATAAAACATAAGCCCCAACATCCTGGAAGAGCTAGCCCAAGCATTTTGTGAAACATCAGAACCTATCAGACTTAATAACGAGGGAACGTCCGTGACTTGAGTGATTTCTGGGACAAAGACCCTGCCTGATTGCCTTGAGGCCTCTATAGCTATCTTTTTCCATCTGTCGAGCTTCCTCGTGTAATGAAGCTGCCCCCTCTGAGTTAAAAGCGGGATTATTTTCTTGACGCCAAGCTCTGTGGATTTCTCAACAACCATGTCCATCTTATCTCCCTTAAGGAGCCCCTGACACAACACCATCTCTAAGGCGGACTCACTCTGTGGAGCGGTTTCTTCAATCGCCCGAACCGTCACACCACCGCTTGCAACCGCAGTTATAACGGCCCTGTAGTACCTACCCTCTGTGTCAAATAACTGTAAGTCATCCCCTCTCCTGTGCCTCAACACAGAGATGACATAATGTGAGAGCTTCCTGTCTAGCTGTGCGTGCCCATCTTTAACAACAAAAGCGTCTACGAATATATAAGGCATCGTTTATCGACAAAGACATAGAAAACTCCCTACTCACCAGTAAATAGGCCTTTTAGCTTATCAGAAAAACTCCTCTGCACTTCCTCGCCGCTTAGAGTTGCAAGCTCTTCTAAGAGCTCCCGCTGCCTCGGAGTAATTTTCTTTGGTACATCAATATATACCCTAACGATCTGATCCCCCCTGTTGCCTCCGCCTATGCGGGAAAGCCCCTCGCCCCTTAGCCTGAAGAGATCGGCGGACTGTGTACCTGGGTGTATTTTTATCTTTTCGTTTCCTTTAAGCGTAGGTACCTCAACCTCTCCCCCAAGGACTGCTGTCGTATAACTGATTGGGATATCGCATATGATGTGCGTACCCTCTCTTTTGAAAAACGGATCCTCTGCTACGGAGATAAAAATATACAGGTCACCGGGTGGCCCCCCCAGACTGCCAAGCTCTCCCTCACCGGACATCTTGAGCTTTGTATTGGTATCCACGCCCTGAGGTATCTTAACAGTTACTGTGCGAGTCTTTTTTACCTTACCAACCCCTCTGCACTGATTACACGGGTCTTCAATGATGGCGCCTGCCCCGTTACATCTGCCACATGTCCTGCTAATAGAGAAGAAGCCCTGCTGGAAGCGTGTTTGTCCCGCCCCATTGCACGCTGGACAAGTAACTGGTTTTTTACCGTCAGCGCTGCCAGTGCCAGAACACGTTGGACATATCTCGTGTCTTGGAAGGGTTATCGTCTTTTCTGCGCCAAATGCGGCGTCTTTTAGCGATAACTCCATGTCGTAGCGCAGGTCTGCACCCCTTGCAGGACGCTGCCTGCGTGCGCCGCCCGTTGCGCCCCTGAATATATCGCCAAAGAAGTCATCAAAAATATCACCAAAATGGGACGAAAATGGACCATAATCCATACCCGCCGCATCCGCTGTCCCAAACCTGTCGTAGTTTGCGCGCTTATTAGGATCACTGAGACACGAATAGGCCTCGTTGATCTCCTTAAATTTTTCTTCTGATTCTTTCTCTCCTGCGTTTCTGTCGGGATGATACTTTAGAGCCAGTTGTCTGTAGGCCTTTTTTATCTCCTCGGGGGTAGCGTTTCTGCTCACCCCCAAGGTCTCGTAGTAATCTTTCATAGCTTAAAGTCTTCTACCTCTAAGACCTCATTATTTATGTTTATCTTTATCAACGTCTTCAAACTCGGCCTCCACAACGTCTTCTTCAGACTTGGTTTCCTGATGGGTGTCGCCGCCAGTTTTACCCTTTTCAGAGGCATCCTTGTATATATGTTCGGCAAACTTGTGAGAAGCCGTTGTTAGCGCCTCTATAGCAGACCTTAGTTCCTGAGGGTCGGAGGTCTTGTCTTTTAGGTCTCTGCACCTTTTGAGTGCGCTTTCTACATCGTTCTTTTCGGAGTCAGACAGCTTGCTTCCATAATCTTTCAATGATTTTTCCACTGAATAGATCAACGTATCGGCCTCGTTTTTGGCCTCTGCCAGCTCCTTTTTCCTCTTATCTTCCTCAACGTGCGACTCGGCCTCACGGATCATCTTTTTGATCTCAGAATCTGTCAGACCGCTTGAGGCGGTTATCCTTATAGACTGCTCCTTACCAGTGCCAAGGTCCTTGGCCGAGACGTGCAGGATACCGTTTGCATCAATGTCAAACGTCACCTCTATCTGGGGTATACCCCTGGGGGCTGGCGGGATGCCAACCAACTCGAAGTTACCCAAGAGCTTGTTGTCAGAGGCCATCTCCCTTTCACCTTGAAATACCTTTATTGTAACCGCTGGCTGATTGTCGGTGGCCGTTGAAAACGTCTGGGACTTCTTCGTTGGTATCGTTGTGTTTCGCTCAATGAGCTTTGTAAAGATACCGCCTAAGGTCTCAATGCCTAAGGAAAGCGGTGTTACGTCTAGAAGCAGAACCTCCTTGACGTCCCCCTTTAAGACGGCAGCCTGTATGGCAGCGCCAACTGCTACAACCTCGTCCGGATTTACCGTCTTGTTAGGCTCCTTATTGAAAAAGCCCTGAACGGTCTGATATACCTTGGGCATCCTTGTAGAGCCGCCCACAAGAAGCACCTCATGGATGTCGGAGGTTGCCAATCCGGCATCCTTTAAGGCGAGCTTGCAGGGATCGATGCTGTGCCTTATGAGATCGTCAACCAGTTGTTCAAACTTGGCTCTGGTGAGCTTTACGAGCAGGTGTTTAGGGCCAGTGGCATCTGCAGTGACAAAAGGCAGGTTTATTTCGGTCTCGGCTGCGCTGGAGAGTTCTATCTTCGCCCTCTCTGAGGCCTCCTTCAACCTTTGCAGGGCCATCTTGTCCTTCTTTAGGTCTATCCCCTGCTCCTTCTTGAACTCCTCTACCAGCCAGTCCATTATCCTGATGTCAAAGTCATCCCCGCCGAGGTAAGTGTCTCCATTGGTCGACTTGACCTCTATGACTCCCTCGCCTATTTCAAGGATGGAGATGTCAAACGTACCGCCGCCCAGGTCATACACTGCTACCTTTTCTTCCTTCTTCTTATCAATGCCATAGGCCAGTGATGCAGCCGTAGGCTCGTTGATTATTCTCAGTACGTTTAGGCCAGCGATCTTTTGCCCGTCCTTTGTTGCCTGTCTCTGACTGTCGTCGAAGTATGCCGGCACTGTTATTACTGCCTCTGTGACAGGTTCTCCCAGGAAATCCTCAGCCGCCTGTTTTAACTTCTGTAATATCATGGCCGATATCTCAGGTGGTGAGTACCTCTTACCTCTGCATTCGACGTGGGCATCACCGTTAGCGGCCTCAGCTATCTTATAAGGTAATCTCTTTTTAGCATCTTGAACCTCTTTTGTGTCACCCTTCCTTCCCATCAGTCTCTTGACTGAAAAAACCGTGTTTTCAGGGTTCGTTATTGCCTGTCTTTTAGCTATCTGACCTACAAGTCTTTCACCCTTATCCGTAAAGGCAACAACTGATGGTGTGGTCCTGCTGCCTTCCTGATTAGGTATAACGACGGGTTCCCCTCCCTGTACGACGGCGACACAAGAGTTCGTTGTTCCGAGGTCAATGCCTATTGCCTTACCCATTTGCTTCCTCCTTCTTTATGGCTGGGGTACAGCTCTTTGTATCAAGCCTTTGACCCCTTGCTTTTTACCTTATTAACTTATTAATCTTTTTCAGGCGCTTTTTCAATTTTTTTAGAGACCTTTACAAGCGAAGCCCTCAGTACCCTGTCCTTGAACAGATATCCTTTTCTGAACTCCTCAAGTACCGTTCGATCTTCTACCTCGGCAGACTCAGTCTCTGCCATGGCCTCGTGAAAGGCAGGGTCAAAGGCTTTGCCCTTGGCCTCGATCTCGACAAGACCATACCTGCCCATAGCCTTTTTAAACTCTTTGAGGGTCAACTCCACACCGGTGGATAAGGAGGTGGTTGTAGAGTTTGCAGCGTGGCTTAACGCAGCCTCAAGATTGTCTATAACCGGCAAAAGATCGCTGATTAAAGGTTCCATACTAAACTTAAGTATCTCTTCCTTTTCTCTCTGCATCCTTTTCTTATAATTATCGAACTCGGCATAAAGTCTCATGTACTTGTCATTTATTTCTGCCATACGTCCCTTTATCATGTCCAATTCAGTCGTCTCTGCTCCACACTGTAGCAGTACGCTATCATCCATTACCTTCTCCGTAGCCCCTTTAGTCACCTCTACTGACTTCACATCTATAACCTTAACGGTTGTGCCTTCGCTGACTTCTTTTACTTTATCTCCCACACTGTCTTCCTTTGGCTTAATATTATCCTTCATATGCTGCTCATCAATATTATTATCCACACATTCCTCCTTGCTATCTACTCTGAAGATGATTGGATAGAAACTTGGCAGAGGTATCAACTATTGATATAGCTGTGGCGTAGTCCATTCGCTGCGGGCCTATCAGACCAAGCACGCCAAAAGGCCCTCCCTTGTCAAAAAAAGTCGACGCCACAAGGCTTAACTCCTCAGTGTCAAGAAAGGTATCCGTTCCTATAAAGACCTGCACCCCTTCACTTTCCATCATCTTATCAAGCAGATCTATGATTTTTTGCTTATCGTCAACCGTCTTTGTAAGATCCTTTATCTTCTGTATATCGTAGAAATCAGGCAAGTCCATAAGCGAACTAATGCCCGATACAAAGACGTCAAGATTAAACGGATAGATCGCATCTTTGCACAGATTGAGCGCCTTTGCAATGAGATCATCTCTCATGGACATATCCTTATAGACGCTGTCCAAGAGCGCCTTGCGGATCTCACCCAATGTACAACCCCTAAACTGAGAATTGAGGTAAGACGCCATTGCAGTAAGATCATCCTGTGTTAGCACGTCTTTACTGTCAACTACCTTATGCTTAACGATCCCCTCCTCCGTCAAGAGCAAGACGACAATCATATTGTTTTTGAGATTAGAGAAGTCCATTTTTTTCAGAATGCTCTTCTCCATCGTCGTAGACAGCGCTACACCAAGATAATGGGAATACTCAGCTAAAGACCTCGTCACGTAATCGATAAGTCCATTGAGGTCGCCCGTAAAGTAAGCATTCTTCTTATAAAGCAAGGCACGCAGATCTTCGTTAGAAGCAACATTACAGCCAAGCAGCTCTTCCACAAACACCCTGTAACCCTTGTCCGTTGGTCTCCTTCCAGCAGAGACGTGCGGCTGCCTCAAAAAACCCATCTCTTCCAGGTCTGACATAGCGTTTCTTATAGTTGCTGGGGATACCCCTAGTGCAAACTTCTTGCTTATGTACCTGGAACCCACCGGCGCTGCCAGATTTATATAGCTCTCTATAACAGCTATAAGTATCTTTTTTGTTCTTTCATCCATATAATAGATATAGGTCGCAGATCATAATTTGCGATTTTCAGCCGTTCGTCCTCAGCTTTCATTTATGCAATTTACCGATGGCCTTATGATTACAGTCATTCTTATATGCTTTTAATCATCATCTTCATCTAATCATTCTTATCAGAGTTCGAGCCAATCTATAACCTTTATTAGTGTATTTAAACACCCCTGGGGTAAACCCCGTTTTTATTATTGTATATAATCTAACAATAACCACACATTTGTTTCAAGTCCCCAAAGCATATAATTGACCGTCTGAATTACTGTGCAAAATGAGCAGAGTCTGAGGGAGGCTGCGCCTCCCCCTTCTCTGTCCCTTTTTCTTTTCTGGATGTGTCAGCGTTTGAAAGCTTTTAGTACATACCTTCCATGCCGCCCATACCTGGATGTCCACCAGCATGTGGCATCTTATCTTCTTTATCCGGCATCTCCGTTATCATCACGGCGGTGGTCAGCATAAGCGCTGAGACCGAGGCTGCATTCTGAAGGGCACACCTGGTGACCTTTGTGGGGTCAATGATACCGGCCTGCATCATGTCAACAAACACCTCGTTCTGTGCATCAAAACCGTAGTTGACATCGCTTGTGGCCTTTATCTTCTCAACGATTGTAGCGCTTTCCAGACCAGTGTTGAAGATGATCTGCCTTATAGGCTCTTCAAGGGCCTTTTTCACTATGCTTGCCCCGATCTTGAGGTCTCCCTCGAGCTTGAGGTCGTCTATGGCGGAGACACACCGTAAGAGGGTTACTCCACCACCAGGCACTATACCTTCCTCAACGGCTGCCCTTGTGGCATGAAGGGCGTCCTCCACCCTGGCCTTCTTTTCCTTCATCTCTGTCTCTGTAGCAGAACCAACGTTTATGACTGCCACGCCGCCAACCAATTTGGCAAGCCTTTCCTGGAGCTTCTCTCTATCGTAATCAGACTTCGTTTCCTCAATCTGTGCCTTTATCTGCTTTACCCTGCCCTGAATCTTGCTGGTATCGCCTGCACCCTCGACAATGGTCGTATTGTCCTTGTCAACGGTAACCTTCTTTGTCCTGCCAAGGTCAGTTAGCTTGACGTTTTCGAGCTTCATCCCTAAGTCATCAGAGATAACGGTACCGCCTGTCAACACTGCGATATCCTCAAGCATTGCCTTTCTTCTCTCGCCAAACCCAGGGGCCTTGACTCCACAAACCTGGAGCGTTCCACGCAGCTTGTTCACCACTAGCGTAGCAAGGGCCTCGCCCTCAATGTCCTCAGAAATAATTAACAGCGGCCTGCCCATCTTTGCAATCTGCTCTAGCAGTGGCAGAAGATCCTTCATGCTTGAAATCTTCTTGTCATGTAACAGCATGTAGGCGTCATCCTGTACACACTCCATCCTCTCGGAATCCGTTACGAAATACGGAGAGATGTACCCTCTGTCAAACTGCATACCCTCCACAACCTCCAAAGAGGTAACCATGCTCTTGGCCTCTTCAACCGTGATAACACCATCCTTGCCAACCTTGTCCATTGCCTCTGCGATAAGATCACCAATAGAAGGATCGTTATTTGCCGATATCGTACCTACCTGTGCTATTTCCTTTTTATCGCCAACAGGCTTGCTCATGCTCTTTAACCTGGTAACAACAGCCTCAACAGCCTTTTCGATACCCCTCTTGAGGTCCATAGCGTTGGCCCCAGCTACAACGTTCTTTATGCCCTCTCTGTAGATGGCATGTCCTAAGACTGTGGCTGTAGTTGTACCGTCTCCAGCTGTGTCAGAGGTCTTAGACGCTACCTCTTTTAACAACTGAGCGCCCATGTTCTGATAAGGATCCTTTAGCTCTATCTCCTTGGCCACCGTAACACCATCCTTGGTGATGGTCGGGGAGCCAAACTTTTTGTCGATTATTACATTTCTACCCTTTGGACCAAGTGTAGCCTTGACAGCATTATTTAAAATAGTTATTCCTTCTAAGATTTCTTTCCTCGCCGTTTCATCAAAGGCTAGTTGCTTTGCAGCCATTAATTACCTCCCTCGTTAATAATTCCTAATACATCTTCTTCTTTGATTATAAGGTAGTCAGTGCCATCGACGTTGACCTTTGAACCAGAGTACTTGTCAAACAACACCTCATCACCAACCTTCAGCTCCTTTACCTCTGAACCAACCGCTTCAACCTTACCCCTCTGGGGCTTTTCCTTAGCTGTGTCGGGCACATACAACCCACCAGCAGTCTTTTCCATCTCATCTTTGTAGCTTACAAAAACTCGCTCTTTAAGAGGTTTAAACTTCATAGATATGCTCCTTTCAATTTTTCACAATTGTTAGCACTCGTTGATATTGAGTGCTAACAATAATTTGACACAATCCCACCTCATAGTTCAAGCGCTATTTTCAGCTGAATAGAGATGACAACAACGTATATCTCTGCTTTAAGTAGTATATCTATCTTTATCACAGTATTTCAAAAGCGTTGGAGAAAAAATAAATAACAAACGGAAAGATAATAAATTTAGGTTAAGAGTAATAGTTCAGCATACGATTGAAACATTGTGTATAAACATGCGAAATAATGGGGTCAAGGGAACAAGTTCCCTTGTGGGAGGGTCTAAGGGAGGGCAAAGCCCTCCCTTTTTTCATCTTCACAACCTTAAGTCAACAGCATTAGGGCTGAGGGGAGGCAGAGCCTACCCTTTTATTTCTAAATTCCTATATCTCGGTGGGTTGGGTACATTCCTTCATACCTGAGTGGACGAATTCTCTTACGGCGGGGTTATCCGAGTTTATGAAGTCTGATGGTTTGCCATCCTGCACTATGACACCAGCATGAAGCATCGCTACCCTGTCGGCTACGTAAAAGATCTCAGGTATCTCGTGACTTATGATTATGCCCGTAAAACCGATCTTACTGTGACACTGCTTTATAAGCATGTGAATAGAGTTCTTAAGCACGGGGTCAAGACCGGTCGTCGGCTCGTCGAAGAAGACGATCTGCGGGCTGGTCACAAGGGCGCGCGCAAGGGCGGCCCGCTTCCTCATCCCGCCGCTTAACTCAGACGGATACTTGTTGTCCACTCCGTTGAGATCTACCTCGGCAAGGGCAGCAGACACTCGCTCCCGGATCTCGCCCTCCGGCAGTCCATAACGCTCCCGCAACGGAAAGGCGATGTTCTGATACACTGTCAAGGAATCAAACAACGCACCGCTCTGAAAAAGCACCCCAAAACGCTCCCGCACCTTGTTCAACTGAGTGAGATTAACCTTAGTTATATCCGTACCATCATATGAGATGCTGCCTGAATCAGGCGTCTGCAGCCCTATGATGTTCTTAAGCAGCACGCTCTTACCCCCGCCGCTCTTGCCTATTATGGCAATCAGTTCACCGTCATGGATGGTCAGATTAACGCCCTTTAACACCTCCTGACCCTCAAAGACCTTGCAAACATCGCTTATTATTATCATTGTCTATATAAAGAACGAACCCAAGAGATAGTCCCACAGAAGCACCAACACAGAGGACTGAACAACCGCATCGGTTGTGGCCTTGCTCACCGCCCTGGCCCCATGCCCCGAGTTGCCATGCCCCACATAAAACCCCTTGTAACAACACACCCACGTCACGATAACGGCAAACGCTAAAGATTTATAAAAGCCAATCATAATGTCGTCCATCCTCACGTGGTTCTTCATCTCATCAAAGTATACCCCAGAACTTAACCCCAACAGCTCAACCCCAACAGCATAACCACCAAATATTCCAACAACATCGAAAATGGCCGTTAACAGAGGAAACGCTATCAGGGCCGCTATGAAATTGGGCACTATTACATACTTAAAGGGATTTAGGGCCATTACGTAGAGACAGTCGATCTGCTCTGATATCCGCATGATCCCGATCTCCGCAGTCAACGCCGACCCCGCCCTGCCAGTAACCATTAAGGCGGCAAACACCGGCCCAAGCTCCCTTATCAGGCTTAGGGCAATCCCCGGACCAAGCAGCGACACCGCACCAAACTTCCTCAATGTGTGAAACAACTGGAGCGCCAGCACCATCCCCGCAAACGCCCCCGTCATAAAGATGACAACCAGAGACTTGTAGCCCAAAAACCAAACCTGCTGGATCACAAGCCTCCACTTGTAGGGCGGTGCAATGGTGTAATATGCGGAGTCAAACAAGAACACACCCATCCTGCCAATATCCCGCAGGAAGGCTAAAAACGCCCCGCCTATTGCCTTAAATACCCAGATCTTGCCCCCTTTCATCTCGCCACACCTCTATGGCCACCTCTGGACACATCTCTGCACATATGGCACACCCCGTACACTTAGCCATCTCTGTCACAACAGCAGGGAAATAACCCGTGGCGTTAAACCTGTCGCTTAGCACGATTATCTTTTGAGGGCAGGTAATAACACAAAACTCACATCCCTTACACAACTCAACACTAATCTCAATTTTTCCCTTCATATAAACTTATAATATGCTTAATCTTAATATCTATACATTTGCACTTTTTTGTAAACCAGCATTTTATACAGCTCTTGAAGATAGATTCCCGCTTTAGCGGGAATGACAGCAAATAGCGTTTTGGGCTGTTCTATGTCAATCCTGCATAAGCAGGAATCCAGAAAGTGCAAAACTATAGTTAATATAAAAATCTTTAAGGGATATAGAATCATCCTACTTAGCCCTGTGTTTCTGCAGCAACTGCCGGGCGTGCTTGACTGATATGTCGGTAACGTCACCGCTTAACATTCGAGCTAACTCCTTCTGCCGCTCATCCTCTGAGAGCTTTTCAACCTTTATCTGAACGCCTTCGCCGACTACCTTTTTTGATACCCTTATGTGGCGATCCGCCCTGCACGCTATCTGAGGCAGGTGGGTAATGCACAACACCTGGTGCCTGAGTGAGATGGTCTTTAACTTATCACCCACGGCCTCTGCCGCCTCTCCGCCAATGCCTGCATCCACCTCGTCAAAGACCAGCACAGGTATATCGTCTACCTCGGCAAAACAGGCCTTTAGGGCAAGCATGATCCTCGACAGCTCTCCGCCTGAGGCAACCTTATGAAGCGGCTTTAACGGCTCACCAGGGTTGGCACAAAACAGAAACTCGACTAGATCTACGCCGTTACCCATAAACCTGAGCGACTCATCCGGCGCCCTATTGACCGTCTGGCGGATCTCAAAGCTGGCCTTGGCAAAAGACAACTCCCTCAATGCGGAATTTATGTCCTCCTGAAGCCTGCAAGCTGTCTCAGCACGCTTTTTAGATATCTCCAGCGCCTGGTGGGTGAGTTTGAGCTTGAGGCTGTCTATCTCAGCGTCAAGGGCGTCTAATCTTTCGTCGACCTTAAGCAGGGCGTCTAATTCAACCTGCGCCTCCTGCTTGTATCTATTGATGTTGTGAATCCCCTCGCCGTACTTCTTTTCGAGTTTCTTGATTAGGTCTATACGCTCCTCAACCTCCTCCAGCCGCTCTGGCGAGTAATCGACTTCGTCCTTGTAGCGGCGCAGCATCAATGACAACTCAGATACGTAGGACTGCATCTCCGCCGCCATCTTTAGCATTTCGGAGGTGTTCTGGTCATATCCGGCCAACTGCGTTAGATACTCACACAGCCGCTGCACCTGGTCTACGATGGAATCCTCCTTGGTGTGTGTAAGCATGTAGCTGTCCTCGCTCAACTCCTTGATGATGTTGAGGTTTGACATTATCCTCTGCTCCTGGATCAGCTCTTCTTTTTCGCCTTCCCTTAAGGCAGCCGTCTCAATCTCCTTATACTGAAACCTGAGTAAATCAATCCTTTGGTTACGCTCTTTTATATTTGTGTTTAGGCTAGACCGTGTCTCCTTCAACTCGTTATAGGTCTTCAGGGTCTCTGCGTATATTTTTACGTCTTCCTCGATCTTGCCAAACGAGTCGACAATGGCAAGCTGTCTCTCCCGTAGGAGGAGGCTCTGGTGCTCGTGTTGGCTGTGTACGTCAACAAGGTATGAGCCAAGCTCGGCAAGCGTCTGAATGCTTACGGAGACTTCATTGACGTAGACACGGTTCTTGCCGGCAGTTGACAGGTGTCTGCGAACGATAAGTCCATTGTCCATAGGGATTCCCAAACGCAGAGCAACAGGGTTTTCCTTAACATCAAACACTGCCTCAACGGAAGCCTCCTTAGCACCCGTCTTTATGAAATGAGTCTGCCCCCGCTGACCAAGGACAAGTCCCAACGCATCTACGATGATAGACTTGCCAGCGCCTGTCTCACCGGTTAAGACACTTAATCCAGCGCCTAACTCAAACCTCGTACTTTTTATTATGGCAAAATTTTTAATGGACAATTCCTTAAGCATAAAAATACTTATTATTATAGCATGTGATTCCAATAAAAATCTTGGCGCTTTCAGAATGGAGTGCATAAGAAAGTCGTGGGAAATTATGTCATTCCCCTGTTCAAACCAGGGGCAGGCTCTGTGAAAGCAGGAATCTATTAGCTTGTGGATTGCCCTGTCTTGCACGGCAATGACAGGACGACCCATAAGTTTTATATGAAAGTCTAAAAACATCCTACATAATCAAGGGCTTTCATTGTTTGTTGTGCCCGTCAGGGCATGAGGGTTCTTATACTAAGTTGCATTCAAAGCAGCGATTCTCAGTGAAAACATTGTTCGGCTTTATATGAGGTTATTCAAAGAGCGTAAAAGAAATTTTTCGCGATGTTCCTCCTGAGTACAGCCAATGTTTGTT